>NZ_JBGLRB010000020.1:0-103344 GCF_041402305.1 Aeromonas sp. S12(2024) | reverse complement strand
AAGTCGAGAGCTTGAGCGATACGCATAAAAAATCCGAAACCAATCAACAGGTTTCGGATTTTCACACAACAGAAGGATCGGTCAATGGATCCTTAACTGATCGGCATTAGGGCATATGCCCCCCTTTTTCGTATCAATCTTCGCCTGATGACATCAACCGTGAACGATACTCCAAAACCAAATCATCCAAAGGAATGAACATCTTTTTTGAAGGAATGAAGGGCTCAACGACATAACAACAAGCCATTGAATCATCGAGTGATTCAATCCTCATGAGAACTTCATCTGTTTGGCGTCTGACTAAATCACCATGATGGAACTTACTCATCTAAAGACGCCCTACACCAGACCTAGCAGGCTGGGCTGTGTATGGTACTTCCTTGGTTACAAGGCTGATGGTCGACAGAGGGAAAGTAGAACTTTGCAATTGATAATCACTTGTAAACCAGAGGCATTCCGCCTTTTCCTCATCAATAGTCAAAACCGTCATTGATGGCCCACCACTATTCAACTTTACCGCATCCCCAACCTTCATGATTCCTCCTGAATCCCATGAAATCATAGGAAATATAGCACAACAAAGAGGGTGTCAATGGAGCTTAAGACCCATATGGAAGGTGGCAAAAAAGGGCCAATGAAGGCCCAAAACATGGATGAAACGAACTGGAGAGATTGAGTATAGCTGTTGCACCAAAGATACTCCGCAAAAGCTGGAGGCTGCGCCTCCTGCGCTTTAGTTAGAACGCCCCTGCTCTAAACACTCGCCCGAGTGGACTTGAGCTGAGAGGTTGCCCGTATGCCCCGCCATCGAGGCTGGAAGGGTTCCGAGAGGGTAGGGGATGGGGTAGAATTCCCCCCGTATTACTACACGGGGGGGGAGGTTCCACGCATGAACTGGCGCACAATAAATGACACACACATCTATTACTGAGAAGCGAGCTTATCTCGCTGCGCAATACCCTTAAGCTTCGCAGCAGGTAACCCCGAGTACATCTCGTCAACCATCTTGGGCTGAGTGATCATTTGCATGACAATGATATTGACGATTGTGAATAACTGCTCGGCTGTCTCACGATCATCATTAAGGTCTATCGCTCCAGGATGAACAGATTCATTACCAATAACACGAACAATATCCAAAGACTGCTGGACTAACGGGCTAAGACCCTTCTTAACCATACTTGCAATATCAGAGTCAATTCTCCCTGTACTCTCACCCAAATGAATACATAACTTCTGAATACACAGTCTCAATAATGCAGCAGAGGCTCTAGGTGAAAACTGAAAAACAGAACGAGCTTCTTCAAAATCCCTTTTAATGTCATCCGGCATATCATCGTTTGGCAAGGCAACACCGCTAGACAAAGGATGAACTAACTTTTCACCAACCCAAATTGAAACATCCTGACAATGATGGCATTGAGCAGCATAGACATTGCCAAGACCAGCCAATCCTAGTCCATGACCAGCAGGGATAAATATAGCCTTCCCTGCAAGAAAAGCAGACGCTCGCTGGAATGACAACGCATCCGGCTTAGACATTGAAGAAAAACGCTCTAAATCTTGACTATCAAAAACAGTGGGCATTTCACCGCTAAAGCCGCAACGTTCAGCTAAAATATTGAACCAAGTTTGAGCAGAATAAGCATTGCAAAATGGACAATTGAATGCCTTTTCGCGAACTGAAGGAGCTTTCATCATTACAGACATACAGGATCCCCTACCAAAATCGTCATTATATAGAGCATCATCCGAGTATGTCATGCTCATACATCACTGGGCGCTAAGGCGCTCCACTTCGTCTGTAGCGTCAGCCCTTAAAAGCCGGTTTAGCAGGGAAGGGGGTGATCCAGTCTCGGGGCTATATGGGCGTGTCCCGCCGCGAGGCTTTTGGAGATCAAATGGACAGCAGAGGGCGGCTTGTAGGGGCTACCGCCCCTGTTCTTTGTGGCATAAACAGCCATATTTAACATAAATATCCGCGGTACGCAGTGGCATAAAACTGCCGCGCTATCGCTTGCCCGCCAGCTCGTTCAGTACAGCGAAAAAATGCCGTACTTCAGAGCAGGCTCTAATTATGTCCGGTCATCACTAGGTTTATTTTTGGTATCACCGCCAGCAAATAGGGCAGCATTGTATTTACGGCGCAGAGCGTCACCCTCTGGATCACAATAAACATCAACAGGCTTGCCCTGGTACTTCACTACGGCATGGCAGGCGCTCATAGCATCCACACTGGCCAGTTGATCCGGCCAGTCGTCACTGTAAACAGGTTGCACATCGTCACCCTTGCGCAGGGCAAAACAATACTCGACCCGATATGATCCCCGTTCATCCTTTACCAGGACATGACAACTGATGATGAGTTTATGCCCTGCAAATGGCCCTACAGAAAGAACCCCGCTAGGAGCCGCAGCAGGAGCGCCGCCAGGACGTACCCCAGTACCGGACGTATCACCCACCTCCGCAGGAGCCTGAACAGCGGCAGGAGAGGGCGCAGGGGCCTTGTTAGGCTTGTCGATATACTCAGGCTTAATGAAGCCAAAGAAGATACATACCCCCATAACTGCCAGAAAAAAAAGTATTTTAGGATCTCGGAGTATCGAGCTACCCGCGATTGTATCCGAAACCTTACCTGTTGTAGTTGAGTCGTAGAGTTTGAAAACATACTTCGGCACCTTGTTGAATGGCTTTGCTTGCAATACATCGGACATGGACGACCCGCTGTTATCAGCCAGATGCAACACCGTCTTATAGCGACCCCCAATGCCCAGGAGCCCCATATTGGTATGGCGGATTGCGGTTTCAGCAGCGGCGCGGATAACGGCGTGAACCTTTTTGATGTTCGGGGTTGTGAATACGAAGTCCCAGTTGTGGTGACGGTGCATATCAAAAGCCACGTCTATTGTTTCCGGTCGGCCATCTTCCTTAGCCACATCCGGCCCACCAGGATAATCCAGGCGGTCTAAATCACTCTGGCGCCAGGAAGGCGGAAAGATCCGCTGTACCTCATCGACCAGGAAGAAAGCGCCTTTGGGAGCCCAATGATAGAAGCGAGCGAAATGATCCCGCCCGTCCTGGGATTCGGTTTCGATATACGTTACTTGGAAGCTCTCAGGAACAGCCTTGCCCAGTACCTCCCGGCAACGCTCGGCGGTGAAGCCCCGAACGTTGGTGATGATGTGGCGGCCTGCCTTGATGGCGGGCAGCACATCGGTATGAATGGCCCCTGACGACTTGTAAGAGCCTGGGGCGCCGTGGTGGATCTTGATGGACATTTACCACCCCATCATGTTGAGCATGAAGCGGGTGACAAATGCCTGGGAAAGTATCGCCAGACCTTTATCAAAATGCAGGTACAGCAATATCCCTCGAACACTGGGCGGCAATGAATTGAAGGACGAGGACAGTAATTCACTGAAATGGATGTTCAATAGCACTTCCCTGGCAACGTCCCAGGTAAACGTTAGCAGGAACAATTTAAACTCGACCCATTGCACAGCCATTCGCACGGCAAGCCATGCGGCAAACTGCACCGCCAGTTGGTATATATCGTTGAAGAACGAATTAAAAAACTCACCAAGCCATTCCATGCCATCACCTCTTAAAGATAATCATCAGAGCAACAAAGTAGAAAATAAACAGCATCAACGCCGCCAGGGTTTTCCAGTAATCACCAGATGGCGGACAGACGGTGTATTCCTTTCCCTGGTGCGTGAATAGATCCAAACACTCCATCGGGTCGGCAGAACCAGTAAGGTTAAAGGAAAACACCTGTTTCACATCCTCAGTGATGGAGGTGTATTTATCAGCCAGGGATTTGTTGGTTTCGGCTAGCTTCTTTTCCATCCCTGGAACATCAAAGAAACAGTCATCCCCTGAACAGGCAGATTTATAATCAGCATCACCGACAGAAAGAGGGTTAGAAGATGATCCAGGCATCTTGGAATAATCAATGCTTGAACCTTCACCGCCAGAACCAGAAGACCCCCCCCCCAGACCATCGAGCTTATCCATCAACATGGAAAACTCACGACCACCCCAGGGGCGGTTTTGTGACAACCCATTAAGGGCGCTGGAGATATTACCGCCGACACCATTAACACTACGGATAACCTCACCTTGCATACTCATAATGCCGCTTAACTGGCCGGACAACGGCGACAGATCATTATGGATACTGGATGTATTTGCATTTATACCATATGAGTTTTGCACCAACGCCTGAGCCATCCCTGAATCAAATGGTGACGACCCACCCGTAGAACCACCACCGGAAGAACCAGGAGAAAGATTATCGAGCTTTGCGTTTATTGACTGTAAATAATCGTTAGAGGCATTAATACGGCCAAGCATTTCAGTGGTAGCATTTTTAGTCTGAAAGGTATCATTGGCCATCCTGTCCAACTGATAAAGCGCGGTTTTCATATCCCGAGAAAATGACTCGGCACTATGAGCAATAGAATTAAGATTTCCGGAATCCTGTTTAGTGCCTTCAACAACCTGACGCAAAGCAACACCAAGGTTTTTATTTAGCTTGGCAACAGCACCCGAAACAGATGTTCCGGTGGCATCACCAATAACAGGTTCAAAATTAAGCCAGCCATCAATTGGTTTAGTTCCGGAAGTGCCTTCACCTGGCGTATTGCCACTACCATCTGAATCGCCGTTCCCGCTGCCATTATCTGACAACTTGCAAGCCGTGCCAGTGGTCTCCACTGGTCCCTTGGTATTATTCAAAGGCAACTCTACACAAACACCCTTGCAATCAACCTGGCAGCCCCCGAGATCCGAACCTTCAAATTTAAGACAGACAGGCAAGGGCGTTGCAATCGTCACGCTACCCAATTGCACGCCGACAGGGCAGCCCGCAATAGCAAATGCCAGCGATGGGAAAAATAGTAAAAGCCAACCTATGCGCACACAGCCCCCAATATAAAAAAAGGCGACCGAAGCCGCCTTAGATTGAAAAGGATGTTCGCCATCCCTCGACAAAGAACAAAAACCAGAGCGTCCCAATGAGCAGGGACATGGTTTAAGCCTTGCGAATAAGGCTGACCAGGATCCCGACACCAACCACCGCAGCAACAACCAACATCACCTTGGGAGAGGTGGCGTTAACGTCTGACAGCGCGGTATCGAGCGCAGCACCCGCAGCGGCAGCAGTACCACCTTCACCAGCAGCATGAGCAACCCCCATTGCAGAGAGAGAAGCCACTGCAGCGATACAACCGTTACGGAACAAGCCTGATACGTTTTTCATTTTTATTTATCCTCGTTTTGCACCAACAATAACACGGGCAACAGCGCCCAATTTTAAACCGACAACCCAGATGGCTAATCCAAAACCAAAGGCTACGGTTACGGTGGATTTATCAAACTCAAACCAGCTCGATATATCCGTTAACTTGTTATGCTCCTGGACGGTCAGGAGCACATATTCGCAGGAATCCCCCTCAGATAAACGGGCATATCCTTCGGAGGTAATATCTAAACAAAGCATTATCGCGCCCTCGTCGTCGCTCGCTGCGCGCTCTCGCTCCTCCTCCTCGGTGCGCGGCGGTTAAACCGGCTTTTTGGTAGGTTGGAAACCAACAACCACATTTCGGGTCGGATTCTGGGGGTCTGCCTCCAGGACAAGATCAATAGCGACCAGCTTGGGACAGTCGGCCATTTCTTTAATAGTCGCAGCGTCATTACGAAGGGCCAATTGGCGAACCTCATAACCCCAGGAGTGGATATTGCACTCAGGCTTATTGACGTTGTTTGCCGGAGCCAGGTATTCCACCTGGGCAAAATCATAAGGCACAGGAGCGCCAGATTTACGGGACACACCATAACCATGAGTAACGCGAGTTACCAGAACACCAGTGAGCAGGGACATAATATTTACCTCGTTGAAGAACCTGTTTTTTAGGTCGAAACTAAACAATGCTCACCCGATATAAACTCGGGTGGTAGCGGCATTCTTAACCGCGCCGGAATATCATCTTCTTTAAGATGCGCTGTTAATTGGTGAACAATCGTTTCAGGGGCGAGCCCCTCAACACTTGCTAACCAATTAACAAGGCGGCCCGCCATGCGAGACATATGAAAAACAGCATTGTCCCGACTGGTCTTGAACTTGTTTTTAAAGGTGGTCACACGTACCGGAACAGATTCCGACTGCTTAATAGCATCAAGCCATTTGGCAAATTGCGGATACATCCCCGCGAAATAGGGATCTGGGTTTACCAGGACATCTAGCGGAATTATCCGGTCTTTATTGTGTAACTCGCCTTCGGCGCGTACCCAATTTGGGTTCTCTGCCGACTGCATCTGTTTACCCTTTTCGTATACCCGAGCGCATTTACCATTAATCCGGCTGCCCACATAAAAAGAGCAACCCTTGGTCGGTGCCATGCCAAACCGCTTTACGATGCCCTTGGCAATCTCGGATATAACGAACTCACCGGATTCGATTTTCATCCAAGCCGGAGCGCGGCCCCGCTCTGGGTGAAACTCGCCAGCCTGGGCACCATCAATTGCGCCCTGGTAACTGATCACCTCACCGCTGTAGTCGTCCAGGGCAAGATCCACCCGGGTGATGCGAACCGATGGAATGTGAGAGATAACAGAGTGCAAAGCCTGCATATCGAGGGCGGCACAACCCACGCCGGAAAAACTGACCATGCAACCGTGGTTGGCAGCACCCCAACCAATCAGGCCACAGGGGAGGCCATCACACAGCAGGTCGGCCGAGTTGGCGTAACCATGCAGACCGGAGCGGCGAGGGCGCATAGTGAAACGAGGCTCAGGGATAGGCACCCCGATCTTGGTGTTCAGTTCTTCTAGCCACAGCTCGATCTCGGAACAGCACAGGGCATCCAGGAACTGCACCCCGTAGCAGTCGATCAAATCGTTGTAGGCTTCCCAATACTTGGCACCCTCGACAACTTCGAACTGGGAGAACTTGAGCAGGGATCCGCAGACAGCTTTTAGCTCTTTGCGCATATCGGCCCGAGATCGGTAGTTAGAGTGCAAAGCCCGCTCCATCATTTCGGTCATGGAAGGGGTAAAGACGGGGGCAGGGGACTTGGCTACACCCTTGAGGCTCAACCGCTCGGTGGCCTTGTCGTAAACACGCGCCACGGTAGGGGCAGGGGTTGCGCCCAGGCGTTCGGCTTTGTTGCACAGCCGTTCTGACACCTTGTCGAAGTGGGTGAGGGGAGCGAAACCAACCGGACGCTTCCACAGGTAACGCAGACCCTCGACAGGAGGCTCAGAGAAAGCGGCTTGCAGGGCCTTTACCTGGGTGTCAAAGCGCGGGATAGCCTTCAAGAGCGCACCTTGTTTGGCAAGCTCGGTCATCTGGCGCAGTTCGGTTGGTGCCCAGGTGAAGGACAGATAATCGATCAGGGTTTTGTTGCCGATAACGCTATTTATCGGCATCACGGAGTTATGACCAGTCATCGAAAAAGACTCCCTGGTCATAGAACCCTTGCCAGGTGTCCTCGGTCACTTCGACCAGCTCGAACACGGTATCGGGGTACGTCATGGACAGATAGACCCGCAGCTCATGCAGATCCCGAAACATCTCGACCTGACCCGCGATGCAGGCGGAGAGATCGCCAGTCGGTTCAGCCTGCCAATAAACCTTTCGCTCAATGAGAGCAGGCAGATCAAGGTTTTGTGGGCTAAAGTGGGTCATAGGTAGATAAGATTTATTATGAACTGACTGGATTGAATCAGATCTAAATCTAACTAACAACGGGTGACTTTTAGCCCAAATAAGTGTGTGATATGCCCACTGAAGCAAGCGAGGAAACAGCAAAATGGACTCAAAAGCCCTGATTCAGGCGTACATGAGAACCAAAAAGCTCACCCAGTATCAGCAAGTCGCTGCTGAGCTTGGTTTTACCAAGTCGCACATATCCAGTTTGACCACTGGTAAGGTGCAACTCACTGATGCAACAGCAAAAAAGATTGCCGAGGAAATCGGCCTAGACGTTGAGGAAGTGCTGTTAAGCCTTGCCGCCGTCAGGGAGACAGATCCCGAGATAAAGCAGGCTTGGTACAACATTCTTGCGAAGTACACAAAAGGTACAGGCACGGCTGTAGCCCTTGCGGTTGCTATGTTCCTGACCCCCAGCCACGGGCCTGACAACACTGCGCATAATGTATATTATGTTAAATAGAGTATCTTGTTTCCTATCACCACTTATTGAACTGTGTATAATGGCAACAATTGATCCTATCTTCGACCGGATGTCTTAAGTGGCTGAATTAACATCAGAACAATTAAAACCCGCTTTTGCGATTGAACAGTTCCCCAAGCTTAGCGAGCTTGAACCTATCCCCTTTGCTGCGCTGCAACCCAGAGCCATTTCCGGCATCAAACGTCTTGCCAGTTTTGATGGTGACTGTCCGGTCATGCTGCTCAACGGGTTCCCCGGCGCAGATTACGAAGGCGTTTGCCAGACGCTGATTGCCGACTCCAATGGCAAGGATGGTGACCTGTTTGATCTCTGCTACACCGAGAATCTGAACAACCCCTACAAACCTATCTGGCTGCGCCTGCAACCGGGCACCGGCGTTGAGTTTTGCGAAATGGTTGGCGAGCTGCTCAAGCTGTTGAGCCACCATCTCGATGCCGAACGCATCGTGACCCGCATCATGCGTAAGCAGAACAATGATCCGAAAATCGATGATTTCCTCTCCGATCTGGCGGCTCACGTGGCATTGGGTCTGGAATTCCAGCACCCCATTCTGATCAACCTGCTGATCCACCACGAAGCGCAGGAAGCGCCGGTAATTTATGGCCGTGATCTCAACTGGGATACCCTGTTTGGCTCCATCAACTACCAGACCGAGCAAGGCTCTGTCTATGCTAACCAGCACCTGCTGGAGCCTGGCTTGCTGCGCGAAGCCAACGGCGGTTACCTCATTTTGCAACTGGATGAGCTGCTGGATCAGCCGCATCTCTGGTTCAAACTGAAAAATGCCATGCAAAAAGGTGAGCTGGACTGGAACGCCTATCAGGAAGGGAAAACTCTGACCCCCTTCTTCGCGCCTGAAGCGACCCCCATCAAGCTCAAGCTGATCCTGGTGGGTGACCGACTGGACGTGGCCGAGTTCCAGATGCTGGATCGGGATATGTCCGAACGCATCTTCCTGCGCGCTGATCTGGTATCAGAGGTGAATATTGAAGAGGATCTGCAGGAATTTCTGCAGTACCTGGCCTGGCTGCGTCAGCGCTGGAGCCTACTGGACTTCACGCCAGCCGCCCTTGCCGCCCTTTGTCGTCATGCCAGCCGCCTCTGTGACCATCAGGAGTGGCTATCGCTCTCCGAAGTGCAACTCTCCGCCATCATGCGGATGGCTGACAGTCTGGCCCGGGAGCTGGAATCTGATGTGGTCACCGACGAGCATATTCGCGGCGCACTGGAAGAGCAGGATTACCGCCTCAACTATCTGGTTGAGCAGTCCGATCAGGGTGTTATCGACGGCCAGATCCTGCTGCAAACCGATGGCGAAGAGATTGGCCAGATCAACGGCCTGTCGGTCATTCAGGTCTCCGGTCACCCCTATGACTTCGGTGAACCGGTGCGCCTCACCGCTACCGTACACCTTGGTGATGGCGATGTGGCGGATATCGAGCGCAAAGCGGAGCTGGCCGGTCATATCCACGCCAAGGCGATGATGATTATCCACGGCTATCTCTCCAACAAATTTGGTGCAGAGAACCCCTCCCCCCTGTCGGCCAATCTTGTGTTCGAGCAGTCTTACCACGAAATTGATGGCGACAGTGCCTCCCTGACCGGCTTGTGTGCCCTGCTCTCTGCCCTCGCCCGCCAGCCTATCTATCAGCACTTCGCCGTGACCGGTGCGGTCGATCAGTTTGGCAATGTGCAGGCCGTTGGTGGCGTGAACGAGAAGATTGAAGGCTTCTTCCGGGTGTGCAAAATCCACGGCATCACCGGCAAGCAAGGGATCATTTTGCCGGGCACCAACATCCAGCAGCTGAACCTCTCTGACGAGGTGATTGCAGCGGTTGAAGCGGGCCAGTTCCACATCCACCCGGTGGATCATGTGGAAGAGGCCATCGAGTTGCTCACTGGCTGTGTCGCCGGTGAGCCTGATATGCCCGATACCCTGTTTGGCCGTATTCAGGAGCGGTTGGACGAGTTGAACGGCTCCACTGCCAAAGTCGGACTGCTGCAATCCCTGCTGGGGCGCCTGTTTGGCCGCTGATGAAGTGATCGGAGTTGTTTAGCGAACAACTGTAAGCTAAATTGGCTCGGCTTTGACCCATTTGAAGGAAATACCGCGTGACCGTAGACAATACCACCATGGAAGCCCGCCTTTCCCTGTGCGAACAGGGCAAGAACTCTTTTACCCGTGAAGAGCTGCTGGCTTGCAGCCGTGGCGAACTGTTTGGTGAGGGTAACAGTCAGCTGCCTGCCCCCAACATGTTGATGATGGACCGCATCGTCAAGATCAATGACAACGGCGGCGAACACGGCAAGGGCGAGATCTTGGCTGAGCTCGACATTACTCCGGATCTCTGGTTCTTCGATTGCCACTTCCCGGGTGATCCTGTGATGCCTGGCTGTCTCGGTCTGGACGCCATGTGGCAGCTGGTTGGCTTCTTCCTTGGCTGGAAAGGTGGCCCCGGCAAGGGTCGTGCTCTGGGCGTAGGTGAAGTGAAATTCACCGGCCAGATCCTGCCGACTGCCAAGAAAGTGACCTACAAGATCACCTTCAAGCGCGTCATCAACCGCAAGCTGGTGATGGGAATTGCTGATGGTGTGGTCGAAGTCGACGGCCGTCCGATCTACAGCGCCACCGACCTGAAAGTGGGCCTGTTCAAAGATACCACCGCATTCTGATCTCTCTGATTGGTGGTAAAACAGCACTAACGCAAAGGGGCCACAACGGCCCCTTTCCTTTTGTAATGAGTGTAATGAAGTAACTTACTTCATGAAGAGGCCTGAGCCCCGCCCTTCCATGGCGTCACGCCAACCACCAAGCCAATGCCCTCGGGCATCCAGGCATTGATACGGACACGCTTCTTTCTGTTTGCCGACCACGCCAGCCTGATAACCACGAGCACGAGCTCTTTCCAGACGGTCCCGCTTCTGTCTCTTCATCATCTACGACCCTCTTCGTGGAACAAAAAAAGCGACCAATTCTGCATCGGTCGCTTTCATCTTTACTCCTGCGAGCGCACCGGGTCAAACAAAAACTTCCACCCTAACCGGGCTATGTGACACAAGGCACTGAACTGGATTAAGTTTTAATTACAGGGAACTTACTCCTGATTTTTGAGTCTTTCCAGCTCTTCCCAGCGAGCAAATGCCTGCTCCAACGCGGCTTCAGCGGCATTGAGCGAATCAAGCTTCGGCTGGGTCTTATCTGCCGGCAGCGAGAAGAACCCAGGCTGGTTGATCTCGCTTTGCAGCGCATCCAGCTCGGCTTCCAGCTGCTCAAGACGAGCAGGCAACGCTTCCAGTTCAAGCTGCAGCTTGTAGGAGAGTTTCTTGCTTTTCTTCGGCGCTTCTGGCGCGGCAGCAACGACCGGCTCGGGCGCCTTGACCGGTGCACTCCTGGCCTGTTGCTGAGCACGCTGCTGCTCACGGGTCGCCATCATGTCGGCATAGCCACCCACGTAGTCACTGATACGGCCATCTCCCTCAAACAGCCAGCAACCGGTCACTGTATTGTCGATGAAGCGACGATCGTGACTGACCAGCAGCAGGGTGCCGGGGTAGTCGGAAAGCAGCTCTTCCAGCAGTTCCAGGGTCTCGACATCCAGATCGTTGGTCGGTTCATCGAGGATCAGCAGGTTGCTGGGTTTAAGGAACAGCTTGGCCAGCAGCAGACGGTTTTTCTCGCCACCGGAGAGCGCCTTGACCGGCGTTCTGGCCCGCTTGGGCTCGAACAGGAAGTCCTGCAGGTAGCCGAGGATATGACGGGAGCGACCGCGCACCATCACCTCCTGCTTGCCCTCCCCGACGTTGTCCACCACCGTCTGCTCGGGATCGAGCTGTTCGCGGTACTGATCGAAGTAGGCCACTTCCAGATTGGTGCCCTGACGTACCGAGCCACGAGTGGCATCTAGCTGGCCCAGCAACAGCTTGATCAGGGTCGACTTGCCGCATCCGTTGGGGCCAACCAGCGCAATCTTGTCGCCACGCAGCACCTGCAGATCGAGCCCCTCGAACAGGGTGCGATCGCCAAAGTCCAGCCCAAGCCCTTCGGTCTCGAACACCAGCTTGCCGGAGCGATTGACCTCGTCCAGTTGCAACTTGGCCTTGCCCTGCAGCTCACGGCGCTGGCTGCGCTCCATCCGCATCGCCTCAAGGGCGCGCACCCGACCTTCGTTACGGGTACGGCGAGCCTTGATACCCTGACGCACCCACACCTCTTCCTGCGCCAACTTGCGGTCGAACTCGGCATTTTTCAGCTCTTCGACCCGCAGCCACTCCTCTTTCCCCTGCAGGTACTCGTCGTAGTTGCCCGGCCAGGAGGTGATGGCGCCGCGATCGAGATCGATGATCCGGGTTGCCAGCTTGTGGATGAACTCCCGATCGTGAGAGATAAAGACGATGGCGCCGCGAAAATCCTTGAGGAAATCTTCCAGCCAGTTGATGGCTTCGATATCCAGGTGGTTGGTCGGCTCATCGAGCAGCAGCAAGTCGGGATCGCAAGCCAGCGCACGAGCCAGCGCCACTTTGCGCAGCCAGCCACCGGAGAGGCTATCGAGGGTCACATCGGGATCCAGCCCCAGCAGGGTCAACACCTGACTGATGCGGGTCTCGAACTGCCAGCCGTTCTGATAGTCGAGCTGCTCTTGCAACTCGCTCATCTTGCGAATGTTGGCGTCTGACGGATCGCTCGCCAGCTCCATGGAGATGTGGTGGTACTGCTTGAGCAGCTCCCCTACCCCGGCGAGCCCTTCGGCGGCATAGTCAAATACCGTCAGCTCGCTGGAAGCAGGCGGATCCTGCTCAAGGCGGGTCACTTTCAAATCTTGCTGCAGCACCAGACGTCCGTCGTCCAGCGGCAATTCGCTGGCAATGACCTTCATCAGAGTGGACTTGCCCGCCCCGTTGCGGCCAACCAGACAGAGGCGCTCGCCCCGCTCGATGGTCAATTCGGCATTGTCGAGCAGCGGGAAATCACTGAACGACAGACATGCGCCGTGCAATGTTAAAAGAGCCATGTGTGTTCCTTATTTCATATGAAAAAAACGGGCAACAGACTGGGTCTGCCCCCGTTTCATCGTCAAATCACAAATCAACCCTGACGAGCGAGCCAGCCTTTGAGCTCCACTAGCGTGAAGGGCCAACCCAGCTCGCGGCCAGCCTCGTCACGCAGCACCGGAATGCGCACCCGATAGGCGGCAAGCCACAGCTCATCATCCATGATGTCGCACTGACGGGTGGTAGAGGCAAGGCCAGCCTCCTCCACCAGCGCCCAGGCCTGCTCGCACAGGTGGCAACCGTCGGTATGAAACAGGGTCAGCATCACGCCTCGCCTTGCTCCGGCGCATGGGTGATGATCCAGCAGTTGTGGATGTGCTGGTTACGTTCGAAATCCTTCGGTCGCGTCTTCTGGGTGATGTTCTGGGCCTTGAGACCGGTGGCCTCGAGACCGGCCAGATCCATCTTGAAGTGACGCTTGTTGTTGGAGAAGACCAGAGTGCCGTCCACCGCCAGCAGGCGCTTCAGGTGCTGCATCAGCAGCAGGTGATCGCGCTGTACGTCGAAGCTCTCGTCCATCCGCTTGGAGTTGGAGAAGGTGGGCGGATCGATGAAGATGAGGTCGTACTGCTCATCGGCTTCAGACAACCACTTCAGGCAGTCTGCCTGGACAAACTTGTGCTGACGGCCCACCAGCGAGTTGAGACGCATGTTGTCCTGCGCCCAGTTCAGGTAGGTGTGAGACATGTCGACCGTGGTGGTCTCGCTGGCACCGCCAAGACCTGCGTGCACGGTGGCACTGCCGGTGTAGGCAAACAGGTTCAGGAAGCGCTTGCCCTTCGCCATCTGACCCAGCATACGGCGAGTCTGACGATGGTCAAGGAACAGGCCGGTATCCAGATAGTCGTAGAGGTTGACCCACAGACGGGCACCGTACTCCTGCACTTCCATCCGGTGCTGCTCTTCGGAGAGCTTCTGATACTGCTGTTTTCCTTCCTGACGCTCGCGCACCTTCAGGATCACCTTCTCGCCATCCATGCCGGTCACTTTGATGGCGGCCTGAACCATGTCGAGCAAACGCTGACGGGTCTTCTGGGCGGGGATGTCCTTGGGCGCGGCATACTCCTGCACCACCAGATAGTCCTGATAACGGTCGATGGCGGCGTTGTATTCCGGCAAGTCGGCATCGTAGATGCGATAGCAATCGATGCCCTCTTTGTTGGCCCACTTCTCGAGGGTTTTCAGATTCTTGCGCAGACGGTTGGCAAAGTCCTGCGCGACCTCTTTTTGGGAAGCCACGGAGTCCAGTGCAATCTGGTAGTTGCGCAGCTGACACTCGAGGGCGCCGTTGAACAGACGATATTGCTTGTCGGCGCGCAGGCGCAGACAGCTGAGCAGCTCGGGCGATGCGGAAAGAATAGAGACTTTCCAACCCTGGAAGCTGCGACGCAGGGCATCGCCGAGGGCCTGATGCACTTCCAGCAGCGCCGGAAATTCGCCAAGACGCTCGCCATAAGGCGGGTTGGAGATCAGCATGCCGACCTGGCGGGCCTCCCCTTGACCTTCTTCCCCTTCAACAAATGCAGGCATCGGCAGCGGGTTTTCCAGCTTGGTGACGTCGGCCTGCTTGAAGGTAATCAGGTGAGCCACACCGGCCGCTTTGGCGTTATCACGGGCTTTGAGCAGCACACGCTGGTCGGCATCACAACCAAACAGTTTTACTTCGCAACGCTGCATGCCGCGTTTGGCACGTACTTGCGCTTCCATCATCAGGCTTTGCCACAGCTCGCTATCGTGCTGCAGCCAGCGATCGAAACCGAAGCGCTCGCGGCGCAGCGCCGGTGCCATGTCGGCGGCAATAAAGGCCGCTTCAATCAGCAAGGTACCGGAACCGCACATCGGGTCCATCATGGGCTCACCGGCCCAGCCGCTACGGGCAATCATGGCGCAGGCCAGGTTCTCTTTGAGCGGTGCTTCACCTGTGCCCTGACGATAGAAACGCTGGTGCAGCGCCGGGCCTGACAAGTCCAGCGTGATATTGGCCTTGCCCTTGCCCAGGTGCGCCATGATGCGAATATCCGGCGACTTCTTGTCCACGTCAGGACGTACGTGACCGCGCTTGGTGAAGCGGTCGACGATGGCATCCTTGATCTTCAGCGCGCCATATTGGGTATTGCGAATGGCAGGGTTGGTACCGGTAAAGTCTACCGCGATGGTAGAGGTACCGGAGAAGTGCTCTTCCCAAGGGATGGTGTGGGCGCCCAGATAGAGATCCAGATCGTCGTTCATCTGGAATTCGGAGAGCACCAGCACGATGCGGGAGGCAAAACGGCTCCACAGGCAGGCCTTGTAGCCAATCGCCAGTTCGCCTTTGAAATGGACGCCAGCCACGGTCTCACGGACCTGCTCTGCGCCAAGATTGGTCAGCTCATCGGCCAACAGGTTTTCCAGCCCCTTGGGGCAGGTTGCAAAAAATTCTTTCATCACGCTCACGGGGAACCCATAAAAATAGTGCCGCATTATACCTCATCAGGCGGGCTGGAGCATGCAAAAGTCGGCGCAAACAGCAGGATGGAAACAGATTGATAGGTGGCGAAAAGGTAAAAGGCCCCATGACTACCCGATGGCGAGATCATGGGGCCAGACATCATTTAGCGGATCACTTCATACGAGCCTTGAAACGGGGATTGCTTTTGCAAATCACGAACAATTTGCCCCGACGGCGCACCAACTGACAATCGGGATGACGCGCCCGTGCGGATTTGAGTGAACAGACGACCTGCATTCAGGACTCCTTCTTGCTTGAAAATGCGCCAAAGCGTTTGTTGAAACGAGCCACACTCCCCTCGCTCGATACCTGCTTCTGCTTGCCGGTATAGAACGAGTGCGACTGGCTGGAAACATCGAGCGACACATAGGGATACTCCTTCCCGTCTTGCCACGTATAGCGGCGATCGCTCTTGATGGTTGAACCGACTAGGAAAAAGGCATCTGCTGCCGTGTCATGGAACAGCACCAAACGATAATCCGGATGAATATGAGGCTTCATGGCAACTCCATTTTGTTATGTTATAACAAAATGTAAGTGAGAATAGCTCTCGTTTCAAGCATAAAATGTCGTATGAAGAAAATCGCTTCAGTGAGTGATGTGTTGATGCTGAGGTGGAGGCACTACACAAGCAGAACGAAACAAGAGGGAGACACCATGCTTGCAGCACGGAAGACCAAGATACTGCGTGGGTTAGAACACAAGGTGCAAGTGGATGTAACAAGCCTCATGAGAGGCTGGATCACAACCATAAAGATCAATGAGAATGGGCAATATGTACGCAGAGCAATGAAGTATCAGAAACGAGGAGCGATTGAGGTGACCACAGTAAAAACAGGCAGCGGTATAATCACAGAGATAAAAAGATTGGTGAAAATATATCAACTGACCTGACGATATTGCTCGGTCACGGTAATACGCGGTTTCATCCGGTTATTCATCACCTTGATCACCCCGAAACGCGGCAGAGTTTTACTGGTGGTCAATACCAGATCGGCTGTGAGGTTCAAACAGACGCTAGCCTGATCCCCTGCCTCAATGACCATAAATTCGCCGTTGCCATGAGGTGTATTCATCAAGACCAGATCACCGTTTTGCGGGATCACTTGCGGATGCTGTTCACTAAAAAACCAGCTTTGCGGCATCAAAGGTTTATAAAAACGACTGACCGCGATGGCATTAAGCACCAACTGAACCTGATGCGGAATACTCCACTCAAGTTCGGCTGCTTTGTCCATCAACTGATAATAGAGGGCGGCATCATCGACACAAAAAGGTTGGGTCGTAAACGAGCTGGGCACCAATTGTCGCCCTTTATACTCGGTCGCAAATAACATGTTATCAGACAGGTCCAACATCAGACGGTCACTCTGGGCATCATAGTGCCATTGCCAGCTATCGGTCGGTTGGATAAACATGTTGGAGCCCTTACTTGATAATTACCAGTTGACTTTATTCCATATGCAGGGAATCAGCAACGTCAAATAAAGGGCTCCGCCATCTATTTCTTAAATATTGGTCACAATCTCTTTGACCAACCCCGGCCCTTTATAAATAAAGCCGCTATAAATTTGTACCAGACTGGCACCGGCAGCCAATTTTTCACGGGCAGCCATGGCACTATCAATACCACCCACCCCGATAATTGGCAGAGCACCATTGAGCGCCTTGGCCAGATGACGGATCACCTCGGTACTCTTGTGCTGCAGCGGACGCCCACTCAGGCCACCCGCTTCACCGGCGTGGGGCATGTCATAAATCATCTCGCGCTCGAGGGTAGTATTGGTGGCGATAACCCCATCAATACCATTCCGTACCAGCGAAGCGGCCACCTGATCTATTTCTTCAAGGCTTAAATCCGGGGCAATTTTAACCGCCAGCGGCACATACTTTTTATATTGGGCGGCCAGCTCTTGCTGACGCACCTTGAGGGCGGCCAGCAATTCATCCAGCGCCTCGCCATATTGCAGCGAACGCAAACCCGGGGTGTTGGGGGAAGAGATATTGACGGCAATATAACCGGCATGATCATAAACCTTGTCCATGCAGATCAGGTAATCATCCTTTCCCTGTTCGATGGGAGTGTCTTTGTTCTTGCCGATATTAATGCCGATGACCCCCTGATATTTGGCCTCTTTGACCTTGGCCACCAGATGATCAACCCCTTTGTTGTTGAATCCCATCCGGTTGATGATCCCCTCTGCCGGAATAACCCGGAACAGACGGGGCTTGTCATTGCCGCTCTGGGGTCTGGGGGTGACGGTACCGACCTCGATAAAGCCAAATCCCATGGCGCCCAGCGCGTCAATGCACTCACCATCTTTATCCAGACCGGCCGCCAATCCCACCGGATTGGCAAAAGAAAGCCCCATGACAGTGACGGGGCGTTTCGGCAAATTCTGGCGGAAGAAACAATCGAGTGGCGTACCGAGAAGGCGGGGCAAATATTTCATGGAGAGATCGTGAGCCTGTTCCGGATTGAGTTTGAACAGGAAATGCCTAGCGATGGGGTACAACATCTTTGCTCCTTAAAGAAAGCCCCGGCAACTGGCCGGGGCTTTGGGTGTAATGTCGGTGTCATGCCTTAATCTGGCAATTAAAGTGCCCGACAATTCAACTGGAGCAGGTTCAACTCTCGCAAGGCCACCGAGAACTTGGCGAACTCGTGGGTACTGGTGGTCTTGAAGTCGGCCAACATGTGGGTCCAACGGGACAAGAGTTGCTCATGCTCCGAAATCCAGTCGGCCAGTATGGTAGCGCATTCTCCCTGATCTTTGCACCCTTCCAGTACCACAGAAGTGAGACTGCGCTGCTGCCAGTCCAGATCTTCGCGGAAGGAGGCTCGCGCCATCGCCTGCCAATGGTTGCCGACCGGCTGATGGTTGATCTGGTCGAGGAACCAATGCAGATCCAGTTTGGCACCGAGGCGGTAGTAAACGTTGGCGGCGCGCAGGATATCGGTCTTGTGCTCCGCGGCAATCTGCGCCAGATCCAGGCTGGAGAAGAGGCTGCTCATATGGGCGACCTGACGGGCAATGGCCTCAGGCACCTGTTTCTCCATCCACTTGGCAACAGCCTGACGATGCTCGGCCACTTCGCTCTCATCCATCACCTCGTAGAGGTGCTTACCCAAGGTTTCGAACGCCGGACGGAAGAAGGCGATATTCTCGCTGATGCTCCAGCTGCGATTGCGGGCACGCAGGAACCAGCGGGTGGCTCGGCGCACAATGCGGCGGCTGTAGAACATCAGCTCTAGCTGAGTCTGGGCATCCACCAGGTTGTCGCACCCTTCGATATCGCGCCACAGCTGGTTCATGCCAAACACTTCGCGGGCCATGGCGAAGCAGCAGGCCACTTCGGCGACCGAGGCACCGGTCTCGTCCTTCATCCGGCTGGCGAAGTTGAGCCCCATGTCATTGACCAGCATGTTGGCCACCCGGGTAGCGATGATCTCGCCGCGTAGCGGGTGATCGGCCAACTGGGCACCAAACTGCTGCTGTACTTTGGCCGGGAAGCTGGTGACCAGAATGTTGGCGAGGAAGGGCTCGTCGGTCACTTCCGGGCAGTTGAGCTGCTCTTTCAGCACCATCTTGCCATAGGCCACCAGCACCGCCAGTTCGGGGCGGGTCAGCCCCTGCCCTGCCGCCATCCGCTCGGAGAGCTCCTCATCGGATGGCAGGAACTCCAGCGCACGGTCCAGCTTGCCTTCCCGCTCCAGCCCCTGAATAAAGCGCTGCTGCTCTTTCAGTTGTTCAGAGCCGCGGAAGCTGGTGACCGAGATGGACTGGGACTGGCGATAGGCGTTGGTGATCACGATCTGCGCCACGTCGTCGGTCATCTCATACAGCATCTGGTTACGCTGCTTGAGCGTCAGATCCCCTGCCGCCACCAATTGGTTGAGCAGGATCTTGATGTTCACCTCGTTATCGGAGCAGTCCACCCCGCCCACGTTGTCGGTAAAATCGGTATTGATGCGACCGCCCTGGCTGGCGTACTCCACCCGGCCGAGCTGGGTAAAGCCGAGGTTGCCCCCCTCGCCCACGATACGGGCCCGCAGATCGCGACCATTGACTCGCAGTGCGTCGTTGCTGCGATCGCCCACTTCCCCATCGCTCTCGCGAGCGCTCTTCACGTAGGTGCCGATGCCGCCGTTCCACAGCAGATCGACATTGAGGCAGAGCAGCGCCTTGATCAGCTCGTTCGGCGCCATGCTGGCCTTGTCAGTGCCGAGCAGTGTCTGCATCTCGGGGCTCAGCTTGATGGACTTGGCCGAGCGCAGGAAGATGCCGCCCCCTTGTGATATCAGCTCGCGGTTGTAGTCATCCCAGCTGGAACCCGGCAGATCGAACAGACGCTGGCGTTCGACAAAACTCTTGGCCGCATCCGGAGTGGGGTCAACGAAGATGTGCATGTGGTTGAACGCGCCCACCAGCCGGGTGTGCTCGGAGAGCAGCATACCGTTGCCGAACACGTCGCCGGCCATGTCCCCAATCCCCACGCAAGTGAAGTCGGTGGTCTGGCAGTTGACGCCAATCTCACGAAAATGCCGCTTGACCGACTCCCAGGCACCGCGGGCGGTGATACCCATCTTCTTGTGGTCGTAACCAACCGAGCCGCCGGAGGCGAACGCATCGCCGAGCCAGTGACCATATTCGAGACTGATCTCGTTAGCGATATCCGAGAAAGTGGCAGTCCCCTTGTCGGCAGCGACCACCAGGTAGTAGTCATCCTCGTCGTGACGCACCACGGATGTCGGCGGGATCACCTCGCCGCCGATGATGTTGTCAGTCACATCGAGCAGGCCGCGGATAAACAGGCGATAACAGGCCTTGCCCTCCTCCTGGATGACGGCACGGGGCGCCCCCACCGGCATCTGTTTGCAGTAGAAACCGCCCTTGGCCCCCACTGGTACGATGACGGTGTTCTTCACCTGCTGGGCTTTCACCAAGCCCAATACCTCGGTGCGGAAGTCCTCTTTGCGATCGGACCAGCGCAGGCCACCACGGGCGACCTTGCCCCAGCGCAGATGCACCCCCTCCACTCGTGGCGAGTAGACGAAGATCTCGAATTTCGGCAGCGGTAGCGGCATGTCGGTGATGCTGGAGGGAGCCAGTTTGAAGGAGATGTAGGGCTTGATGTTGCCCGCCTTGTCCAGCTGGTAGTAGTTGGTGCGCAGGGTAGCGTCGATCATCTCCACATAGCGGCGGATGATGCGATCGTCGTCCAGGTTGGCTACCTGATCCAGCTTGGCAGCCAGCTCCTCGTGCAGCTTGGCCTGTACCTTAGCGTCCTGTTTACCGGCAGGATCCAGGCGCAGTTCGAACAGAGTGAACAGCAGTTGGGCAATATCTGGGTAGCGGGTCAGGGTCTCTTCGATATAGGACTGGCTGAAGGAGACACCGGTCTGGCGCATGTATTTGGCATAGGCGCGCAGCACCGAGACCTGACGGCCGGTGAGACCCGCCCCCAATACCAGACGGTTGAAGCCGTCATCTTCCAGCTGCTTGTTCCAGATGTCAGCAAAAGCCTGCTGGAAGCGCTGCTGGCTCTGAGCCAGATCAAAGGGCTGCTCGCCGTGCAGCAACATGGAGAAGTCGAGGATCCAGAACAGATCGCCAGCCGGAGTGCGTACCTGATACGGGGTCTCGCCGATCACCCGCAGTCCCATGTTCTCCAGCATCGGCAGCACGTCGGAGAGGTGAATGGGTTCGGTGCGATGGAACAGCTTGAGCCGTACCCGACGATCATTCTCCTCCTCCTGCGCGCGGTAGAACAGCATGCCCAGCGGCTCGGCTTCGCTCAGGTTATCAAGCGCCATGATGTCGGCCACGGCCGAGCCAGGCAGCACATCTTCTTTGTAAGCGCGGGGGAATGCAGTGCTGAAACGGCGGCGCAGCTCGTTGCCACGGGCCTCGCCATAGTGGGAAAGCAGCACGGAGTCGAGTCTGTCGTCCCAGCTGCGGGCCGCTTCAATCAGGTTGTTCTGTACTTCGTTCACATCCACATCCACGTTGTTGTTGTTGACCCGCACTATGTAGTGGGTCCGCGCCAGCACGCCTTCGGTGAAGTAGACGTTGAACTCCACCTCTTCGTTGCTGCCAAAATACTTCTGCAATATTTGCTGGGTCTTGATGCGCAGCGCCGTGTTGTAGCGCTCCTTGGTGACATAGACCATGCAGGAGAAGAAGCGACCATAGACATCACGGCGCACGAACAGCCGCAGCATGTCACGCTCCTGCATCTCCAGCACCCCAAGACCGGTGGCCAGCAGCTCCTCTTCGCGGGCCTGGATCAGCTCGTCACGGGGATAGGTTTCCAGCACGTTCAGCAGCGCCTTGTAGGCGTGGGAGCCCTTCTCATGACCGGAGGCCGCCATGATGCGTTCGAGACGATGGCTGATGAGCGGGATCTGGGTCGCGCTGGTGTTGTAGATGGAAGAGGCGTAGAGGCCGATGAAGCGATCTTCCCCGATCACCTTGCCATGCTCGTCAAAGCGCTTGATGCCGATGTAATCCACATAAGCCGGACGGTGCACCCGGGACTTGCTGTTGGATTTGGTGAGGATCAGCAGGTCAGAACTCAGAGCAGCGTGACGGGCGCTGGCCGGCATGTTGCCAAGGCGCTGACCCACCTCCTTGATGGAGTTCTTCATCAGCCCAAGGCTGGAGCTCGCCTGCGGCAGGATCTCGTGATCCCCCTCCACCGCCTTGACGTCGTAACGGCGATACCCCATCAGGGTAAAGTTGTGGGCAGCTACCCATTTGAGGAAGGCAACGCAGGAGGCCACCTCCTCGTTACTCACGGGCTGCTTGCGCTTGGGCAGCTCGTCGATGATCTCATTGAGCCTGGCCAGCATCGGCTGCCAATCACCGACTGCCAGCGCCACTTCACCTGCGACCGAATGGAGCTCAGCTGCCAACGCCGCCATCTGCTCCTCGCTGGTGAGGTGATCGATCTCGATAAGGAAGGCGGTTTCAACCGAAGTCTGCCCATCGGTGTTGTCGAGCTCCAAAATGGCACCGATCTTGCCATCGGCACCACGAATGAGGTGCAACGGTTGGTGCAGCATCATGTGGGCGGTGATATTGAGTCGCTTGAGCGCCATCCGGATGGAGTCCACCAGGAAGGGCGAGTCCTGCAGGATCACCTCGACGATGGTGTGGGGCGATTGCCAGCCGTGACGGGTCAGCTCGGGATTATAGACCCGGATGTAGGGGTCGGTACCGCTGCGCTGATTGAGAGCATTCCACAGGCTCAGGGCCGCGCCATAGAGATCGCTGTCATTGCGATCGTGCAGATCGGAGCTCGCCATGTTGCCGTAAAACTTGGCAACGAAGCGCTCGACCAGAGAGGCGCTGTTTGTGGGTAACTTCTGATGGATCAGGCTGAGAACGTTTTCGAGCAGAACTGAGGTAGGGGCGTCTTTCAATGCCATTTTTATATTCCTTATCGGACGACATTAACCACCGACGCAGAGGCAACCACCCTGGTTACCCGCTGGTGCAGAGTTGTTGCGAAGTGTAATGGCTTGGATAGGGGAAGGCGAGGAAAGGTGCTAACGAGATGTTAAAAATAAGGTACAGATCACGGCTTAAACTGTGAGAAATTTTGCAAATAACCAATAATACAGAAATTCCCACTACCTTTGTGCCAGTTTGCCGGATAGATAGTGACGCAAAGCAGATAAACAGTCGGTAATCTGTTCGATTTTTGTTAATTTATGCGTTCGAGACTGATAAAGCGGTAATCGTCCTGAGTTTTCAGCCGAAAATAGCCATGCACACCATTCATGGTCACAAAGGGCCGTATTTTTTCTAGGCCAAGCTCCAGGGTCAGTCCCTGTTCGCTGCGCACCACCAGCCGTCTGGCGTGGCCCTGATACATCAGCATCACCTCATCGCAGCTCAATGAGAGCCTAAAAGTAAACTGCTTCACCCCTGCTCCTGATCAGACGTCACATTGCACAATGGGGGCAGGTGCATTCACGCCCCTGCCCCGTCGACACTTACTGCTGCAGCGCCTTGCTGACCTTTTCGAACAGATCCCGTGCCAGCCCCTCAAGGTTGGCAAGGCGGGTCAACTCGGCGCGGATCAGCGCCTTGCGCGCCTCATCCAGTCGCTTGAACTGGATCAGCGGGGTAATGAGGCGGGAGGCCACCTGCGGATTGACCTCGTTGAGCTCGATCAGCAGATCGGTCAGGAAACGGTAACCGCTGCCATCCACCGCATGGAACTGCACCTGATTGCTCATGGCGAAGCTGCCGATCAGCGCCCGCAGCCGGTTCGGATTGCGAATGCTGAAAGTGGGGTGACTCATCGCCTGTTTCACTTCGCTTAGTACATCGGCAGCCGGCTTGCTGCCAATCAGCCGCAGCCAGTTGTCCAGCACCAGTCCATCCTTGGCCCACTTGCCTTCAAAATCGGCCAGCAGCGCAGCGCGGCATGGCAACAGATAGCCGTTGGCCACCTGCAGCGCCGCCAGGGTATCCGTCATGTTGTCGGCATCCGCATACTGCTCGCGCACCAACGCATCGGCATGCCCGGTATTCAGTGCCGCCAGATAACCGAGCACCACTCCTTTGAGGGCCCGTTTGGCCATATCGGCGTGCACCACCTGATAACCGGTCAAACGCAGGCGCTGGTAAGTGGCCGTCAGCCTGGCCCCGAACGCCTGCGCCAGCGAGGTGTGAATGGTATCCCGCACCTGATGGATGGCATCGATATCGGCCACCTCGAACAGCTCGGCCAGGGTAGCCTCCCCCGGCAGCGCCAGGATCTCCGCCTTGAGAGCCGGGTCCAGCTCGTCATCGTCCAAAATGGCGACAAAGGCTGCCAGCAGGGTCTGGGAGAGCTCAACCCCCTGCCCGTGCTGGACCCGCGCCACCCCGTCGATGACCGCCTTGTTGATCAGCATCTGGGCGGCATCCCAGCGGGCAAACTCGTTGCGGGCAAAGCGCATCAGAAAGGCGAGCGCTTCATCGCTGTAGTCGTAGTGCAGCTTGACCGGCGCGGAGAAGTCCCGCAGCAGGGAAGGAACCGGCTTGACCGGCACCTGATCGAACACGAAGGTCTGCTCCTCGTCCAGCACGTCGAGCACGTTACCGATGGCCTTGCCCTGATATTGCAGCGCAATGACGGCACCTTGTTCGTCATAGAGCTCGATGTCCAGCGGGATGTGCAACGGCAGTTTTTGCGGCTGATCCTGGGTCGGCGGGGTGTGCTGGCTCACATGGAGGCGATAAACGCCGCTGGCGGCATCGTACTCGTCAGTGACGGTCAGCTCCGGCGTGCCGGACTGGCTGTACCAGCGGCGGAAACGGCCGAGATCCACACCGGAAGCATCCTCCATCGCCTGCACGAAATCATCGCAGGTGACCGCCTGGCCATCGTGGCGCTCGAAGTAGAGCTTCATCCCGGCTTGGAAGTTGGCTTCCCCCAGCAGGGTGTGCAGCATACGGATCACTTCCGAGCCCTTCTCGTAGACGGTCAGGGTGTAGAAGTTGTTCATCTCTATCACCACATCCGGGCGGATCGGGTGTGCCATGGGGCCGGCGTCCTCGGCAAACTGCGGACCACGCACGGTACGCACATTGTTGATGCGGTTGACGCCGCGTGAACCCAGATCGGAGGAGAACTCCTGATCCCGGAACACGGTCAGCCCCTCTTTAAGGCTGAGCTGGAACCAGTCACGACAGGTAACGCGGTTGCCGGTCCAGTTGTGGAAATATTCGTGACCGATCACCCGTTCGATACCGTGGTAGTCGCCATCGGTAGCGGTGGCCGGATTGGCTAGCACGAACTTGGAGTTGAAGATATTGAGCCCCTTGTTCTCCATGGCGCCCATGTTGAAGAAGTCCACCGCAACGATCATGTAGATGTCGAGATCATACTCGAGGCCGAAACGCTGCTCGTCCCAACCCATGGAGTTGATGAGGCTCTCCATGGCAAAACCGGCGCGATCGAGGTTGCCCTTGTCGACGAAGATCTCGAGGGCCACCTTGCGGCCGCTCTTGGTGGTGTAGTGGCTGCGCTCCACATCGAAATCACCGGCCACCAGCGCAAACAGGTAGCTGGGTTTGGGGAAAGGATCCTGCCACTGCACGAAGTGACGGCCGCCATCCAGATCACCGCTGTCGACCTTGTTGCCATTGGAGAGCAGGAAGGGATATTTGGTTTTGTCGGCGGTGATGCGGGTGCTGTAGCGCGCCAGAATATCGGGGCGATCCAGATAATAGGTAATGCGGCGAAAGCCCTCCGCTTCACACTGGGTACAGTAGGCATCACCTGATTTGTAAAGTCCTTCCAGCGCGGTGTTGGCGGCCGGATCCAGCTGGGTGACAATGGTCAGCACACATTCGGCCGGCAGGTTGAACAGGGTCAGGCTGCTCTCGCCTTGTTCGTAGTTGTCACAGGGAATGCCATCAATGGCAACGCTCTTGAGGGTCAGCTGCTCACCATCGAGGACGAGCGGCGCATTGTGCTCGCCGTTGCGACGAATGCGGGTGATGGCGGTGACCTGGGTCAGCGGCTCCTGCAGTTGGAAATCGAGGTCGATGGTGTCGATCCAGTAGAGCGGCACCTGATAATCCTGGCGATATTTGGCCGTCATGGCCTGGGAGTGATCGGTCATTATTGTCTGCTTCCACGCTTGTTAAAGGCGAGAAAGAGGCTGTCACAACCAACTGGCGGGGTCAAACAATTTGCATTACGTCAGATACGCCAGACAAAAAGAAGGGCGACCGCAGTCGCCCTTGTGCATTAGAGGTCGCTTTGTCAGCTGCGTTTGCTGACCTTGGCCAGATCCGCAGTGATATTGGCCGCTTCGATGAGATACTCATCGGGCGCTTCAAAATCAGCGGGCAGTTCATCCAGACTCTTCACCGCCGGCTTGCCAAGACGTGCCAGACGCTCGTTGGTACGTTTGAGCGCTTTCTCATCCTGTTTCGCCTGCTCTGCAACACGCTCCGCCTCGTTGAGGGAGACCGACTTCTTGTCTTTCTCCTCCTTGTAGTCGGCGATGTCCTGCATCACATAGGCAAACTCGGGATCCTTGGCGATCCGGGCATCGTGCGCCGCCTGCAACTTGGGCAGTACACTGGCGAAGTTGCCGAGTTTCTCGTAGTTGGCGGAGGCAATTTTGTCCCACGGCAACGCATTGAACTCACGGCTTTCGCCCGTCTCTTCCGGAGCAACCGGTGTCGGGAAGCTGATATCCGGCGCAACGCCCTTGTTCTGGGTGCTGCCACCGTCGATCCGGTAGAACTTGGCGATGGTGTACTGCACGTGACCCAGCGGCTGCTCGTAGAAGTCATAGACCTTGGCGAGACTACGATGCTGCTGCACCGTCCCCTTGCCGAACGAGTTTTCACCCAGAATCAACGCGCGGCCATAATCCTGCATGGCCGCAGCGAAGATCTCGGAGGCCGAGGCACTGTAACGGTCAATCATCACCGACATGGGGCCGCCGTAGTAGACGTTGCCATCGTCATCGCCATTGACCGTGATACGGCCCATGTGATCACGAATTTGCACCACGGGACCGCTGGCAAAGAAGAGACCGCTCAGGGCGGAGGCTTCGGTCAGGGCGCCACCGCCGTTACCGCGCAGATCGATGATCAGACCATCGATCTTCTTCTTGTTCAGGCTGGAGAGCTCCTTGATCACGTCATCGTGCAGATTGACGTAGAAACTCGGGATCTCGATGACCCCAATCTTCTTGCCTTCGGCGTTAATCACCTTGGACTTGGCTGCCCGGTCTTCAAGGCGCACCTTGTCGCGGGTCAGCTCGATCTGCTCGGTCTTGGCAGTTGCGCCCTTGCCGCGCTGGATCTCCAGCTTGACCTTGCTCCCCTTGGGCCCCTTGATGAGCTCGACTACGTCATCAAGACGCCAGCCGATCACATCGACAATCTTACCATCTTCCTGCCCCACCCCGGTGATCTTGTCATCGGGCTTGAGGTGGTTGGATTTGGCAGCCGGGCCACCGGGCACCAGCGAACGGATGACGGTAAAGTCATCTTCCGCCTGCAACACGGCACCAATCCCCTCCAGCGAGAGGTTCATCTCGGTGTTGAAACGATCGGCACTGCGCGGTGAGAGGTAACTGGTGTGCGGTTCGATGGCGCGAGCGAAGGAGTTCATGAAGAGCTGGAAGACATCTTCGCTCTCGGTCTGGGACATCCGCTTGATGGCGTTGTTGTAACGCTTGCCAAGCAGCTCCTTGATCTCGGGCCACTCCTTGCCGCTGAGCTTGAGACTCAGGGCATCGAACTTGACCCGCTGACGCCACAGCTCGTTGAGCTCTGCTTCATCTTTGGGCCAAGCAGCCCCTTCCCGATCAAACACATAGTTGTCGGTCTGGGTAAAATCGAAAGGTGTATCAAGCAGTTTGAGGGCGTATTCGAACCGCTCATAACGCCGCTGCTGACTCAGGTTGAACATCTCGTAGGCGGGAGCCAGACGGCCTCTTTCGAGGTCGGTGTCAAAACCGTTACGGTACTTTTCAAAACGGCTGATATCAGAGGCCAAAAACAGGTTGCGGCTGTAGTCCAGATTCTCCAGATATTTATCGAAAATCACGGAGGAAAAGGCATCGTCCAGCTTGAACTGTTTGTAGTGCGAGCGGGTAAACAGATTGGTAATTCGCTTGCTGGCCGTAGCATGTTGGCTCTCTTGAGCCAACACAGGCAAATCACTCTCCTTGAGCACCGGCTCGATGGCCTGTGCAAGCCCGGCAAGCGCCAGGCTACAGGCAACGAGGGAAAAACGAATTACGCCATGCTTCAACATTTGTCTCCTTAGAGAACCAAGTGCTCTGATTTGACCCGCACCATCATGCCGGTCTGCAGTTGGACCTGTACATCGTCCTTGGTTACTTCCTTGATGGTTGCCGGAACCGGGAATTTACCCATAACGACGCGCACATCCTGGCCCACTTTCAGCGTAGCGGCATCCACTTTAACCAGCGGAGCGTCAGCGACCGGTGCCTTGGCGGCAGCTTTCGGCTTGGCAGCTACATCAGCTTTCTCGGTTTTGCGCACAGCAGGACGACGGGGCTTCTTGGCCTTCTCATCCTTCTCTTTGGTATTGGTACGACGGCTGGCGAATACGCGCTCTTTGCTCTCTTTCAGAGCTTGCTTGGCGTGCTCGATGTGCTCTTCGGTCAGCAGCTCGCCCGGGTTGCCATCCAGATCAACGCGAGCCTGGCCAGCTTTGAGACCGTGCAGGTAGCGCCAGCTGGAGGTGTATTGACGCAGTGCGGAACGCAGCATGGTCTTGGAGACTCTGGCATCGTCAGCAAGACGCTCGGCCAAATCCTGGAAGATGCCAATCTTGAGCGGCTTGGCCTCTCCTTCAGCAACGAAGCAGGCCGGGAATTTCTCGACCAGGTAGGCAACGATCTCTTTACTGTTCTTCAGCTTCTCAGTGTTTTCCATGTATAACCTTGGCTTTCATATAAACGCACGGGCACGTCCCGAGCACAACAAAGGCCCCATTATAGAGAGCTTGGGGCCTTTTGCGAACCATCTAGCAATGACTTAGAGCATGCTTTCCAAAATTTGCACCGTTTCTTCGAGGCCAATCCGGTCTTCCTGGTCGAAACGGTTAAAAATCGGACTGTCGATATCGAGCACCCCGATGATCTCGCCACCACGGCGCACCGGGATCACGATTTCCGAGTTGCTCGCGCCATCGCAAGCGATGTGACCGTCGAACTGGTGGACATCGTCAATGAGCTGGGTTCTCCCCTCTGCCACTGCCGTACCACACACCCCACGGCCGACCGGGATCCGCACGCAGGCCGGTTTGCCCTGAAATGGCCCCAATACCAGGGTCTCGCCCTGCAACAGATAAAAACCGACCCAGTTGATCTCCGTCAGCTCCTGATTAAGCAGTGCGGAGAGGTTGGCCAGATTGGCAATCAGATCGGTTTCCCCCTCCAGCAGCGCCTTGGCCTGCTGGTTGAGGGTGCGATAAAACGGTTGTTTTTCAATCATGATTAAATGAACTTCACTCCCTGATGGTTTGGGGAAGGTAACGCCTGGCCGGGAAATTTCAAATATTTTTTCCACTCCCCACCTCTTGCGCCGTTATTCCCGGGCAACGGAAAGCGCCAATTGCTGGCGTTGACCATTACTCCACTCGATATTTAACAACCAGATCATGACGGGTGATGTACAGCTCCCCACCTGTGTCACCCCCTGCCACTGTCCTTCTATTTGTTCAAAGTTCACCGGAATGATGCCCATAAACATATCTTTGCCTTCGAGTGTCGCTTTCACAGGTTTGACGGCCGGATCGCCGCCGGTAATAGCGATGGCAAAGTCATGTTCGGCGCGCAGCGGTAATTCCTTGATGGCGACCGTCAGCGGCTTGTCACCAATCAGCGCGCTGCAAGGGGTGTGGGAAAGATCACAAATCTGATCTTTTTTCTGGTCAGCAGAGACGCTGTTATCGGCCGAAAACCAGGTGCGATAGGCCATCAGCGCCAATAACAGCGCCAATACCAGTACGAGGTGCAAAACTTTACGTGCGGTAAGTCTCTCTTTCATCAAAAACAGCCCGATTAAGATGCAATTAAAATAGTTTTTTGTGATCTCGAACAAGGTAAAAAACTGCCATATCGAGACCGGACGGAGCCAAATATATCACTGTTTATACTGTTATTTTACCTGTCACTTCAGTATCATTCCCATGCAGTTTTCATTTAGCCATCTTTTGCTTTTCCTTTCGTTAACAGATGTTAACAACTGGTCGGCGGTGGCTGATGAAGCCAGTCCGGTTCTCCGGATACAAAACCAAACAACAGCAGCATCGGAAGCGGAATATAACGATGAGCCATACAACTAACCATCCTGAGTACAACTACACCGTTGTTCGCCAGTTTACCGTCATGACGATTGTCTGGGGAATTGTCGGCATGTCGGTTGGCGTACTAATCGCAGCCCAGTTGATCTGGCCTGCCCTCAACTTCGAGACCCCGTGGCTGACTTACAGTCGTCTGCGGCCCCTCCATACCAACGCAGTGATCTTCGCCTTCGGCGTCAGTGCACTGATGGCCACCTCCTTCTACGTGGTGCAGCGCACCTGTCAAACCAGACTGTTTGGTGGCCCGCTGGCAACCTTCGTCTTCTGGGGCTGGCAAGCAATCATCCTCTCTGCCGCCATCTCTCTGCCGCTGGGTTACACCTCTGCCAAAGAGTATGCCGAGCTGGAGTGGCCGATTGATATCGCTATCACTGTGGTATGGGTCGCCTATGCCATCGTCTTCTTCGGCACCCTGATGAAGCGCACTACCTCCCACATCTATGTGGCGAACTGGTTCTTCGGCGCCTTCATCATCACCGTTGCGGTGCTGCACATTGTCAACAACATGGAAGTGCCGCTCTCCGGCATGAAGTCCTACTCCATGTACTCCGGCGCCATGGACGCCATGGTGCAGTGGTGGTATGGCCACAACGCGGTAGGCTTCCTGCTGACCGCTGGCTTCCTCGGGATGATGTACTACTTCGTGCCCAAGCAGGCCGGTCGTCCGGTTTACTCCTATCGCCTCTCAATCGTGCACTTCTGGGCGTTGATCTCCCTCTATATCTGGGCCGGTCCGCACCACCTGCACTACACCGCACTGCCTGACTGGGCTCAGTCACTGGGCATGGTGATGTCCCTGATCCTGTTCGTACCCTCCTGGGGCGGTATGATCAACGGCATCATGACTCTCTCCGGTGCCTGGCACAAACTGCGTTATGACCCCATCCTGCGCTTCCTGATCGTCTCCCTCTCTTTCTACGGCATGTCGACCTTCGAAGGCCCGATGATGGCAATCAAAACCGTCAACGCCCTCTCCCACTACACCGACTGGACCGTCGGTCACGTGCACTCCGGTGCGCTGGGCTGGGTTGCCATGGTCTCCATCGGTGCGGTCTATCACCTGATCCCGAACTTGTTCGGCCAGGGCCGGATGTACAGCGTCAAGCTGATCAACGTTCACTTCTGGCTGGCGACCGTGGGCACCGTGCTCTACATCGTTGCCATGTGGATTTCCGGCGTGATGCAGGGCCTGATGTGGCGTGCAGTCAACGAAGACGGCACCCTGACCTACAGCTTCGTTGAAGCGCTGCAGGCATCCTATCCCTTCTATTTCGTGCGCTTCCTGGGTGGCTGCTTCTTCGTCACCGGCATGTTGCTGATGGCTTACAACGCCTATCGCACCATCACTGCGCCCAAAGGTTCTCTGGAACCTGTCGCCCAGCCAGCATGATTGAAGAGGTCAACCCATGAGCAACAATAACCGTCACGAAATATTTGAAAAAAGCGTTCCCATGCTGGTGGTCGGCATCATCTTCGCCATCAGTCTGGGGGGCCTGGTTGAAATCACCCCGCTGTTCTTCCAAAAGCAAACCACCGAGCCGGTGGAGGGCCTCAAGCCCTACACCGCTCTGCAGATGGAAGGGCGCGACATCTTCATTCGCGAAGGCTGCACCAACTGCCACAGCCAGATGATCCGTCCGTTCCGTGCCGAAACCGAGCGTTACGGTCACTACTCGGTCGCTGGCGAGAGCGTCTGGGAGCACCCCTTCCTGTGGGGCTCCAAGCGTACTGGTCCGGATCTGGCCCGTGTTGGTGGCCGCTACTCCGACGAGTGGCACAAGGTTCACCTGATCAACCCGCGCGATGTGGTACCGGAATCCAACATGCCCGCCTACCCCTGGCTTGATACCAATGTGCTGACCGGCGAGATGACGGCCAAGAAGCTGGCGCTGTTCCGCGATCACTTCGGTGTGCCCTATACCGACGCCGATATTCAGGGTGCTGGCGAAGCCGTCAAGGGCAAAACCGAGCTGGATGCGCTGGTGGCCTATCTGCAATCACTGGGTCATGCCCTGAAATAAGGAGGCGAAAATGGACTACGGCACATTTCGCGGTCTGTATACCTTGCTGTTGATGGCCATCATGATTGGCATCATCGTCTGGGCCTACAGCAAACGCCGCAAGACCTCTTTCGACGAGGCTGCCAATCTGGTTTTTGCCGATGATGAGCAACCCGGTGCTGATAAAAAGAACGCAGGAGCGAAACAATAATGAGCACTCTGTTTAGCATTTTTGTGACTGTCATCAGTCTGGGAACCATCCTCGGCTGCTTCTTGCTGCTGATGTGGTGCCGCAAGGACAAGATGGGTGTTGAAGAAGGCAAATCGATGGGTCACTCCTTCGATGGCATCGAGGAGATCAACAACCCGCTGCCGAAGTGGTGGACTTACATGTTCCTCTTCTTCATCGTCACCGGTCTGGTCTATCTGGTCGCCTTCCCGGGGCTTGGCAACTTCAAAGGCCTGCTGGGCTGGCAAAGTTCCAACCAGGACGTGCGCTCGCTGGCCGAGTCCAAGGCTGCAACCGAATCGGCCAAGGCCGAAGGTCGCGCGGTGGAGTATGACCGTGAGGTCGCCAAGGCTGACGAGATCTACGGCGCCAAGTTCCGTGAACTCACCTATGAAGCGGATGGCAAAACCTATCGTGCCATCACCGAGATCGCCAAGGATCCGGAAGCCCTGAAAGTGGGTCAGCGTCTGTTCCTGCAGAACTGCTCCCAGTGTCACGGCTCCGATGCCCGTGGTGGCCGCGGCTTCCCGAACCTGACCGACAGCGAATGGCAATGGGGCGGCCAGCCTGATCAAATCAAGACCACCATCATGGGCGGTCGTCAGGGGATCATGGCTGCCTGGGGTGAAATCCTCGGCAAAGATGGCGTTCAGGAAGTGGCCTCCTATGTGCTGAGCCTCTCCGGTCGCAAGGTCGACCTGGTGGAAGCGAAGAAAGGTGAAGCACGCTTTGCCATCTGCGCAGCCTGCCACGGGGCCGATGCCAAGGGCGGTATTGCCGTCGGTGCGCCAGATCTGACCAACAACACCTGGCTCTATGGTGGCTCCCGCGAAGTGGTGGTACAAACCATCACCCACGGTCGTCACGGCGTGATGCCAGCCTGGAAAGACATTCTGGGTGAGGACAAGGTTCACCTGCTGGCCTCCTACGTTTACAGCCTGTCTCATCAACAGTCTGCCAAATAAGGTTCGCCCGTAACGTTGTATCATGTGATAAACACGTGATTACACAGCAAAAAGCCTCGACTCCTCGAGGCTTTTTGTTATCTTGTGTTGCGTAAAAACCATCTTCCACGTTAATCATTCGTTTCATGGCAGTAGCAATCATGACCCAACCTCTATCCAAACCGTGGTATCGCCAATTCTGGCCCTGGTTTATCATCGCCCTCCCCACTGCCGCCGTGGTCGGCAGCATCGCCACCGCCATCATCGCCAGCCAGGATGGGGTCAATCTGGTGGCCGAGGACTATTACAAACAAGGGAAAGAGATCAATCAGGACTTGAGCAAGTTTGACCGCTCCGAAGCGCTCAATATCCGCTTTGGGCTGGAGGTTGACGGCAACGAGCTGACCCTCAAACCCATCAGCGGTGACATTCCTGCCGGGCAAGCTCTCTATCTCTCATTGTTCCACCCGACCTTGGCCGGTCAGGACAGCGAACACATGATCACCGCCGATGCGAGCGGCACCTATCGCCTCCATTTTGACAAGCCGCTGGTCGGCAAGTGGCACATTCGGGTCGATGCCTTTGATCACCAGTGGCGATTGCAAGAGACCGTCCAGCTGCCCACCCTGGCCCCTGTCGAACTCGACCCGAAAGGACGCTAAGCCATGACCGGCTGTTCTCACTGTGGCGAGCCGGTGTTCGCCAGCGCCCCTGCTGCTTGCATTCTGCATTCAGGGGGACATAAAGCATGACCCCCTGTTTTCACTGTGGCGAGCCGGTACCCGCTAATAGTGGCTATGCCCTCGAGATAAAGGGGATTGTTCGCCCCATGTGCTGCCCCGGTTGTCAGGCGGTGGCAGAAACCATCATGGAGTGCGGCCTCGCCAGTTACTACGATCACCGCACCGCCCCCGGTACCAAGGGGGATCTTGTGCCCGAGGAGCTGGCCGCACTCACCCACTACGATCTGGCAGAGGTGCAACAGGATTTTGTCACCGACAGCGGTACCCTTCGCGAAATCCAGCTGACAGTAGAAGGGCTAACCTGCGCCGCCTGTGCCTGGCTTATCGAACGCCACTTGATGACACTGACGGGCCTGCGCTACATCAACGTCAACACCACCACCCACCGGGCCCGCATCAAGTGGGATCCGGACCAGCTCTCCCTGAGTGACATTCTCAAGGGATTCGCCCAGATCGGCTATCGCGCCTACCCATTCCAGACCCATCAACAGGAGGCGCTCTACGCCAAAGAGGTGCGCAGCTATATGTTCCGGCTGGCACTGGCGGGGCTGGGCTCCATGCAGGTGATGATGTGCGCCGTGGCCCTCTATATGGACCTATTCATCAGTGTTGAAGATGAGTTCATGGTCTACTTCAAGTGGATAAGCCTGCTGCTCTCCACCCCCATCATGATCTACTCGGCCCAGCCTTTTTACGTGGGTGCCTGGCGCAGCCTGAAACAGGGTCACCTGTCGATGGATGTGTCGGTGTCGCTGGCGCTGATTGGTGCCTTTGTCGCCTCCATGTGGGCCACCGTGTTCAATATCGGTGAGGTCTATTACGACTCCATCACCATGTTCGTCTTCTTCCTGCTGCTGGGGCGCTTTCTCGAGTTGCGGGCCCGGCGCAAGGCGTCGGAATCGAGCTCCAACCTGGCGCGACTGGTGCCCATCATGGCGACCCGCATCGATGATGAAGGGGAACATGAGGTAGCGGCCAAGACCTTGCAGGTCGGCGATCGGGTACGGGTGCTGGCTGGCGCCACCTTGCCGGCGGACGGCATCATTGTCGAAGGGCAAGCCAGCCTCAACGAATCCATGCTGACCGGTGAACAACTGCCCCTGCTCAAACAGCCAGGCGATCAGGTCTATGCCGGCACCATCAACACGGATGCCCCGCTGCAGATCCGGGTCAGCCACCGTATCGAAGAGTCTCGGATCGCCCAGATCATGCGGCTGCAGGATCACGCCCTCGACGACAAACCAGCCATCGCCCAGATGGCGGATCAGCTGTCGCGCCACTTTATTCTGGTGCTGCTGATCATTGCCGCCGCGGTCTGGACCTTCTGGCACTTCCATCAACCGGATCAGGCGTTCTGGATCACCCTCGCCGTGCTGGTGGCCACCTGCCCCTGCGCCCTGTCGCTGGCAACGCCGACAGCGCTGACCTCGGCCACCGCCAATCTGACCCGCAACGGCATTCTGCTGCGCCGTGGTCATGTGCTGGACGTGCTGACCAAGGCCAACCGGATCGTGATGGACAAGACTGGCACCCTGACCACAGGGGAAATCAGCTTGACCGGCACCACCACCTTGGCAGACGTGGACGAGGCGCAATGCCTTGCCATCGCCCGGGCCATGGAGGCGCAATCCGAGCACCCCATAGCTCGCGCCTTCCGGCTACCTGCCGACAGTATCAGTGTGCTGCTATCCGCCCGCGAGATCACACCGGTCATCGGTCACGGCATCACAGCGCTGGTGGATGGCGTACGCTACCGCATCGGCAGTGCCCGCTGGCTTGGGCTGGATCCGGCGCAAGAGCGCGGCCGCGGTCTGGCTATCTATCTGGCCGACGAGCAGCAGGTCTTGGCCCGCTTCAATCTGGAAGATACCCTGCGCCCCGATGCCAGGGCGCTGATCGCGGCATTCAAGGCAGCAGGTCTGCAAACTACCGTGCTGACTGGCGACAGCTCTTTGCAGGCAGACGAGATTGCCCGGGAACTGGGGGTAGATGAGCTGGTCAAGGGGGTCTCACCCGATGGCAAGCTGGCCTACCTCAAGGCCCGGGAAGCCCAGGGGGATATCAGCATCATGGTGGGCGATGGCATCAACGACGCCCCGGTACTGGCCGGAGCTCACGCCTCGTTTGCCATGGCTGGTGGCACCGATCTGGCGAAAAACAGCGCCGATGCCATCCTGCTGGCCGATGACCTGAGCCGACTGCTCGAGGCCAGAGTGCTGGCAATGCGTACCCGCAAGATCATCATCGAGAACTTCGCCTGGTCCATCGGTTACAACCTGCTGGTGTTGCCGCTGGCGGCCTGCGGCTGGCTGCCCCCCTATCTGGCGGCAGCGGGCATGTCGCTCAGTTCACTCATCGTGGTGACCAACTCCATGCGCCTCAACCGATGAGACCGGTGGCGGAAAATAGCTGAAAATGTGGCCTGCCTCCGATGCAGGCCACATTTCTCACTGATAGCGGCTGGCCCCCTGCCCGAACAGGGTTACCATAGGGGACGCTTGCCAAGGATGAACGCCAAGGTACCTCTCATGAATATAATTTTTGTCCTGATCCCCATCGCTATCCTGTTTGTGATCATCGCCGGGGTCGTCTTCTTCTGGGCCATTCGCTCCGAGCAGTTTGAAGATCTCGACCGGCAGGGTTCCAACATCCTGTTTGACGAAGAGCAACCTGCCCACAAACCCGTAAAGCCTGCTGACCATGACCCACAACCTTGATCTGGCCGGCGCCCTGCTGGTCGGACTGGCAGGCTCTGCCCACTGTATTGGCATGTGCGGTGGCGTCTCCGCCGCGCTCTCCATGGCGATCCCAGCCAACAAGCAGCATTTTTGGGGGCGACTCGCCTATCTGCTCAACTACAACCTCGGCCGGATCCTGAGCTATGTGATTGCAGGTGCACTGGTGGGCGGCCTGCTCGCCACAACCAGCGAGCTGGGCGCAGGCAAACACGCTATTGCCGGCTTACGCTTGGTGGCGGCGCTGCTGATGATTGCGCTTGGTCTCTATCTGGCGGGCTGGTGGCAAGGGATCTTGCTGCTGGAGCGGCTCGGCGCCAGACTTTGGCCCCGTATCAAACCGCTAGCAGGCAAGTTTCTCCCCTTCACCTCACCTGTGCAGGCACTCCCCTTTGGCATGGTGTGGGGCTGGCTGCCCTGCGGGCTGGTCTACTCCATGTTGACCTGGAGCGCGGCAGCCGGTTCGGCCAGTGGCGGGGCGCTCATCATGCTCTTTTTTGGTCTCGGCACCCTGCCCACCCTGTTTGCGTTGGGAGGGCTTGCCGATCGCCTGAGATACTGGCTCACCCTGCGCAGTTTGCGCCTTGGCGGTGCCCTGCTGCTCATTTTTTTCGGGGTACATACCTTCTGGATTGGCATTGCTTCCTTTTGAAACCCTATCCAAAACGGATGAGTTGATGGTAAACTTGTTTGATATAAATCAATTATTCGTATGAGCCTATGATCCCGGAAAAGAAACCTGGCAGACGTATCCAGAGCGGTGGCTGTGCAATTCATTGCCAGGATTGCAGCATCAGTCAGCTCTGTATTCCCTTCACTCTGAACGACAACGAGCTTGATCAGCTGGACAGCATCATCGAGCGCAAGAAGCCGATCCAGAAGGGTGAAGAGCTGTTCAAGGCTGGCGATGAGTTCAAATCGCTCTATGCCATCCGTTCCGGGACCATCAAGTCTTACACCATCACCGAGCAAGGGGATGAGCAGATCACTGCATTCCACCTCGCTGGCGATCTGGTCGGTTTTGATGCCATCAACAAGCAGGCCCACCCCTCCTTCGCCCAGGCGCTGGAAACGGCCATGGTGTGCGAGATCCCGTTTGAAGTGCTGGATGATCTCTCCGGCAAGATGCCCAAACTGCGCCAGCAGATCATGCGTCTGATGAGCAGCGAAATCATGGGCGATCAGGAGATGATCCTGCTGCTCTCCAAGAAGAATGCCGAAGAGCGCCTCGCCGCCTTCCTGCACAATCTGTCGGTACGCTTCTCCGAGCGCGGCTTCTCCGCCAAGGAGTTCCGTCTCTCCATGACCCGTGGTGACATTGGCAACTATCTGGGGCTGACTGTCGAGACCATCAGTCGTCTGCTCGGCCGTTTCCAGAAGTCCGGTCTCATCAGCGTTAAAGGCAAATACATTACTGTGCTGGATCAGGTCGCGCTGGGCATGATGGCCGGTGCAACTCGCCCGCCCTGCGGCTGATTTTTCCGCTACCCTCTCGCTTTTCTCCTGCTTTCCCTGCCGGATCCTTTCCTCTGGAATGTGATCCGGTACGTTCCCCATACCCTCCTCCTGCGCTAAGCTGTAATGGCTAAGATTCTGCTGTCATTGGACTTTTCCAAGGAGGAGAAGATGGTCAAATATCAGAATATTCTGGTGGTTATCAATCCAGAAGAGGAGCGTCAAATCGCCCTCGAACGGGCAGTCAAAGTCGCCGAGCTGGACGAAAACGCCCATCTGACCCTGCTGCTCACCATCTATGACTTCTCGTATGAAATGACTGCCATGCTCTCGGTGGACGAGCGGCAAGAGATGCGTGATGGCGTCATTTCACAGCGACGTGAGTGGCTGGACGAGATCCTGACCCCCTATCGGGCACAGGGGATCGAGTGCGAGGTGAAAGTGGTCTGGCACAATCGTCCCTTCGAGTGCGTCATTCAGGAAGTGCTGGAGCAGCGCCACGATCTGGTGGTCAAAGCCACTCACCACCACAGCTTCCTGCAAACCTTCATCTTTACCCCCACCGACTGGCATCTGCTGCGCAAATGCCCCTGTCCGGTGCTGCTGGTCAAGGAGGGTCACTGGCAACGGGGCGGCAACATCATCGCCGCCATCAACTGCTCAAGCGACGATCCGGATCAGAAACTGCTCAACGAACGGATCACCCAGGAGGGAAGCGACATCGCCGAACTACTGGGCTCCAACCTCTATCTGGTCAACACCTACCCTGGCACCCCGGTCAACGTGGCCATCGAGCTGCCGGAGTTTGATCCCAACGCCTACAATGAAGCGATCCGCAAACACCACGAAAGCCTGCTGCTGAGCCATGCCGACAAGTTCGGGATCGGTCATCTCTGGACCCGGGTAGCAGAGGGGCTACCGGAAGAGGTGTTGCCGGATATGGCCGAAGAGCTCAAGGCGACCCTGATGATCATGGGCTGCGTCGGCCGTACCGGGCTTTCTGCTGCTCTGCTCGGCAATACCGCCGAACATGTGATTGACCGCCTCTCCTGCGACATCCTGATCCTCAAACCGGCGGACTACAGCTGCCCGGTCGACAGTCGTCGCAATCAATCATAAGGTGCCTGGCACCTTGCCCTCCCCCGGGACATGGCTATAATAACGCGCTTATTTGTGTCCCGGGTTTTACGAGCATGCTAGAAGAGCTGAACGCCAAAGAAAAATACAGTTTTAACAAACTGCAGAAGCGCCTGCGGCGCAACGTGGGTCAGGCCATTGCCGACTTCAACATGATTGAAGAGGGCGACAAGGTCATGGTCTGCCTCTCCGGCGGCAAGGACAGCTTCGGTATGCTCGACATACTGATGAGCCTCAAAGCCAGCGCCCCCATCCATTTCGATCTGGTTGCCGTCAACCTGGATCAGAAGCAGCCCGGCTTCCCCGAGCATGTGCTGCCCGAGTATCTGGATTCCCTCGGTATCGAGTACAAGATCGTCGAGGAAGATACCTACTCCATCGTCAAGGAGAAGGTACCGGAAGGCAAAACCACCTGCTCCCTCTGCTCACGGCTGCGCCGCGGTATTCTCTACCGCACCGCCCAGGAGCTGGGTTGCACCAAGATTGCCCTTGGCCACCACCGCGACGACATCCTCGAGACCCTGTTCCTCAACATGTTCTACGGTGGCAAGCTCAAGTCCATGCCGCCCAAGCTGGTGAGCGACGATGGCAAGAACGTGGTGATCCGCCCGCTGGCCTACTGCAAAGAGAAGGATCTTATCCGCTACGCCGACGTCAAAGCCTTCCCCATCATTCCGTGCAACCTGTGCGGCTCGCAGGAGAACCTGCAGCGTCAGGCCATCAAGCAGATGATGCAGGATTGGGATCGCCGCTTCCCCGGTCGTATCGAGACCATGTTCACCGCCATTCAGGACGTGATCCCGAGCCACCTGCTCGATCACAAGCTGTTTGACTTCAAGAGTATCAACCGTGACTCCGGCATCATCGATGGCGGCGACAAGGCGTTTGATCCGCCCGAGATGCCAAAGGCGCCGCTGCTGGATATCGACGAGATGGACATGCTGGATGTGATTGAAGTGCGCTAAGCCGCGCTCACAGGGCACACGCCACGCAATAAAAAAGGAGCGATGATCGCTCCTTTTTTGCTTTCTTTATCTGCCTGTTACCAACGTGACAACACCATCGGCATCAGCCCTTGTGCAACCAGGGGGTCAGTCGCAGCACGTCACCCTGCAGGCGCAGTTGCCCGGCAGCGAACGCGGCCAGTTGCTCATTGCTAAGCAACAGATGGCCTTCCACCCAGGGCAGCGCTTCCTGACGGGCGCCATCAATCAGATAAGCTGTTCCGCTCTGCTGCACCAGGGTAATGCGTACCCCTTCCATCTTCGGCAGGAAGTGCTTGCCGACCATGCCCGCCATCTTGTCGAGCAGCGACTGCATCTGCTGCTGACGGGCCGCCAGCTCGGCCAAGGGCAGCTCGGGCCCGTTCGGTGCGTCGGCCATAACCTGTACCGTCATATCGCAAGTGGCGTGCTCTTCTTTAAGGCCAACGGTCACGATCCCCTTGTCGAGGTTGAGATCCTCATCAAAAGGCAGGCGCAGTTCGCTATCAACCGTTACCTCGCCCGCCACCTCCTTGCTGTCGGTTGCAACCCGGGTAAAGGTGAGGCCACAGCGCTGGCCATTTTGCGGATCGGTCAGATAAAACCCCAGTCTGGCGTGACCAAACTCCCCTTTGGCAAAGGTCTTCATCTGGCTGTAGAAGGTGCTGTATTGCAGATCCAGCACCGGCTCAGCCAGCGCCAGCCCTGGCAGCAAGAGCGTGGCCAGCAGACCCTGGCGCACAGCCTTGGTCACTCCATATCGACGGGTCATTCAACATCCTTTTGCATCATGCATTGAAATGGTTGGGGCCTTCTGTCACCTCGTTAACCTCTACCCCCACCCCGCAGAGATCCCGATAGAGGATCCCCTTGCAGTTGAAATAGAGCGGTGCCACCCAGATAAGCCCCAACCCCATGGGGATCAGAGCCAGGAAGAAGAGCGCGGTCATCACGCCGTGGAACAGCACAATGCTGGGCCAGCCGCGCGCAAAGAGCTTGAGAGAGACCAGAATGGCCTGGGGCGGCGTCAGGCCACGCTCCAGCACCAACGGGACGGTAAAGAGCAGCCCCATGCCGATCAGGGCCGAGGGAATGAATGAGAGTACGGCGGGCAATCCCAGCAGATCGAATAGCGGGCCAAACAGGCTGGTGAGCAGACTGCCAAGCAGGCTCAACATGCCGAGGCGTACAAAGTGGCGGAAGAAATCGAACACCTGGTTGGCCCGGGCGCGCACCCCGACTGACTGCTGCAACCCCAGCATATCGAGGGAGCTGGTCATGGGGGCCATCACCACCGTCATCAGCAGACTCAGCACCATGGCCACATTCATCTGGCTGTCATCCCCCAGATAGGGCAACAGCAGCACATTGCTGAGCAGGATCCAAATCGCCGTCACCCCGACAATCGCCAGCAGCAGGCCAAATCCGGTACGGCGGGTCTGTTGCCATCCCTCCTGGATGACCCCTTTCAGATCAAGGCGGTAGCCCTGGTTCAGAGACTGCTCAAGGGAGCCGCCAATACGCATTTTATTACTCAATTGACTATCCAATATCGAAAACGACCAAATCAGGTGGCACATTATAGCGATTTGGTCTGCTATTCGTAGCCGTTTTTCCTGCGCACTTGCGGCTAATTCGGGCCAAAAAGCCTTTAATTTCATGTGTCGGCTGCATAGAATGCGGCCCTCTTTCAACACGATGGCCACTGGCTGGGGTGAGACTGGCGGATGATGAACAATCCACAGGTAATTGTCGCGCTGAACAAGATCAGCAAAAAATACGATGGCAAGGTGATCCTGAGTGACCTTGACCTTGAAATCTATGACGGTGAATTTCTTACCCTGCTGGGCCCCTCCGGCTGTGGCAAGACCACCCTGCTGCGCCTGCTGGCCGGGCTCGAATCGGTCGATGGTGGCTCCATCCATCTGGCCGGTGACGAGATCACCCATATCCCCGCCGAACACAGGCACATCAACACCGTGTTCCAGAGCTATGCGCTCTTCCCTCATATGACGGTGTTTGAAAACGTCGCCTTTGGCCTCGAGATGCAGAAAGTACCGGCCAGCGAGATCCGCCAGCGGGTCGAGGAGACCCTCGCCATGGTGCAGCTCACCGAGCTGGCCAACCGCCGCCCGGATCAGCTCTCCGGCGGTCAGCAACAACGGGTCGCCATTGCCCGCGCCGTGGTCAACAAGCCGCGCCTGCTGCTGCTCGACGAATCCCTCTCGGCGCTCGACTACAAGCTGCGCAAACAGATGCAGAGCGAGCTCAAGGCGCTGCAACGTCGCCTTGGCATCACCTTTGTCTTCGTTACCCATGATCAGGAAGAGGCGCTCACCATGTCTGATCGCATCCTGGTGATGGAGGGCGGCAAGATCATCCAGCGCGGCACCCCGCGCGATATCTACGAATCGCCAGCCAACCTGTTCGTGGCACGCTTTATCGGCGAGATCAACGTGATGGATGGCAAGCTGATCAGCCAGCGCGAGCCCGGTATCTGGCAGGCGGAGGTAGAGGGGCGCGAATGCCTGCTCCATACCACCTTGCCGTTCCAGCCAGACGACAAGGTGCTGGTGCTGCTGCGCCCGGAAGATCTGCGCATTCTCGATCAGGATGACGATCAAAGTGGCGCGCTGCGGGGCAATATCCGCGAGCGTAACTACAAGGGGGCGACGCTGGATTCGGTGATCGAGCTCGAAAGTGGCAAACAGCTGCTTATCTCCGAGTTCTTCGACGAGGATGACCCCGATTTTGACTACCGTCTCGGTCAGGAGGTGGCGATCCACTGGGTTGACAGCTGGGAGGTGGTGCTGCCCTATGAGCCTCACTAATCTGCGGGTAGCGCACAGCTTTGCCCACAATGGCTTTCGCAACACGGCCATCGCGCTGATCCTGGGCTGGCTGACGCTATTTGTCTTCCTGCCCAACCTGATGATCATCGGCGTCAGCTTCCTGACCCGTGACGAGTCCGAGCTTATCGCGCCGCTCTTTACCCTGAGCAACTATGGCCGCTTGCTGGACCCGCTCTATTTCGAGGTGCTGCTCCACTCCCTCTGGCTGGCGCTGCTCGCCACTGCCATCTGCTTGCTGGTGGGTTACCCCTTTGCCTGGCTGCTGGCCCATCTGCCAGCACGTATCCGCCCGCTGCTGCTGTTTCTGGTGGTGGTGCCGTTCTGGACCAACTCTCTCATTCGCACCTATGCGCTCAAGGTGCTGCTCGGTACCCGGGGGCTGATCAACGGCTGGCTGCTGGATCTGGGGCTTATCGAGCGGCCGCTGCAGATGATGTATACCGAGGTGGCCGTCATCATCGGGCTGGTCTATGTGCTGCTTCCCTTTATGGTGCTGCCGCTCTACTCCAGCATCGAGAAGCTGGATGGCCGTTTGCTGGAGGCGGCGCGAGATCTTGGCGCCAACGGCTGGCAGCGGCTGGTGCGGATCATCTTGCCCCTCACCCTGCCCGGCATCATCGCCGGTTGTCTGCTGGTGTTCCTGCCCGCCATGGGGATGTTCTATGTCTCCGATCTGCTGGGGGGCGCCAAGCACCTGCTGATCGGCAACCTGATCAAGACCCAGTTCCTCAACAGCCGTGACTGGCCCTTTGGTGCGGCCATCAGCGTGATGCTGACGGTGCTGATGGCGCTGTTGGTCTACTGCTACTGGCGGGCGGGCAAACTGCTCAGCAAGAAGGGGGAGTTGGCATGATGCGCGCACTGAAAGCACTCTTTCTGCTACTGGTGTTTGGCTATCTCTATGTGCCCATCGGGGTGCTGATCGCCAACTCCTTCAACCTGTCGAAATATGGCATCGACTGGCGCGGCTTTACCCTGGGCTGGTATGAGAAGCTGTTTGCCAGCGCCAGCCTGATGCAGGCGGCCCAGCACTCCCTGACCATCGCCGCCCTCACCGCCACCGCAGCCACCCTGATCGGTACCCTCACCGCCGTAGCGCTGTTTCGCTACCGCTTTCGCGGCAAGCAGTACGTGAGCGGCATGCTGTTCGTGGTGATGATGTCCCCCGATATCGTGATGGCAATTTCGCTCCTGACTCTGTTTGTGGCCACCGGCATTGCGCTGGGCTTCTGGTCGCTGCTGATCGCCCACATCACCTTCTGTCTGCCGTTCGTGGTGATCACTGTCTACTCGCGGCTGTGCGGTTTTGATGTGCGGATGCTGGAAGCTGCGCGGGATCTGGGGGCTGGCGAGTGGATCATCCTGCGCCGCATCATACTGCCGCTGGCGCTGCCGGCGGTGATGGCGGGCTGGCTGCTCTCCTTTACCCTGTCGCTGGACGACGTGGTGGTGAGCTCCTTTGTTACCGGCCCGGCCTACGAGATCCTGCCGCTCAAGATCTACTCCATGGTCAAGGTGGGGGTCTCCCCCGAGGTCAACGCCCTGGCCACCCTGATGCTGGTCGCCTCCCTCGGGATGGTGCTGCTGGCGCAACTGTTACTGCGTAAACGGCAGGGTTGACCCTGCCCGTTTCGTCCCCGCCACCTTTGGCGAACTCTGTCACGGTGGGCCGCAAGGCCCCATAACCCCAAGGAGTTGTTGATGACAATCCAACACAAGGCCGGCGCCCTGCTGGCAGCCGCCCTCACCCTCACCGCCCCGCTGCTGAGCCAGAGCGCTCACGCGGCCGATGACAAGGTGGTCTACTTCTACAACTGGTCGGAATATGTGCCGGACGGTCTGCTGGAGCAGTTCCAGCAAGAGACCGGTATCAAGGTGATCTACTCCACCTACGAATCCAACGAGACCCTCTACGCCAAGCTGAAAACCCATGGCGACGGCTATGACGTGGTGGTGCCCAGCACCTACTTCATCTCGAAAATGGCCAAAGAGGGGATGTTGCAGCCGCTGGATCGCGCCCAGCTGCCCAACTTCAAGCATCTCGACCCTACCCTGCTCAACCACGAGTACGACCCGGACAACCGCTACTCCATCCCCTATATCTGGGGCGCAACCGGGATCGGCACCAACACCGATATCATCGAGCAGCCGGTTACCAGCTGGAAGCAGCTCTGGGCACCGGAGTGGAAAGAGAGCCTGCTGCTGATGGACGATGCCCGCGAGGTGTTCCATATCGCGCTGGTGCAGCTGGGCTACAGCCCCAACACCCAGGACAAGGCGCAAATTGCCGAAGCGTTCGAATACCTGAAAAAGCTGATGCCCAACGTCAAGGCGTTCAACTCCGACAACCCGGCCGACCCCTTTATCGCCGGTGAGGTCAATATCGGCATGCTGTGGAACGGCTCGGCCTACGGCGCCCAGCGCGAATACCCCTCCATCCAGATGACCTACCCCGAAGAAGGCGCCGTGCTCTGGATGGACAACCTCGCCATCCCGGCCAAGGCCAAGCATGTGAAGGAGGCCCACGCCCTGATCAACTTCCTGATGCGCCCCGATGTGGCCGCCAAGGTGGCCGAGGCGATTGGCTACCCCACCCCGGTCAAGGATGCCATTCCCCTGCTCACCCCGGCGTTTCGCAACAACCCCATGGTCTTCCCGAGCGACGAGATCAAGCGCAAGGGCGAGTTCCAGTCTGATGTGGGTGATGCCTCCCGCCTCTACGAGCAGTACTTCCTGCAGCTGAAAGCCATGGTGGCAAAGGCCGGTTAAGTCTGCTTTTCACGTACCCTGACGGAATCAATGAATTAAGGGAGCAATAGCTCCCTTTTCTTCGTCATCACCTCTGCGAGGCCTAATCACAACGGCCCCACCTGCAGATATCAAAAGTTGATAAATGTGAACACGCATGCATTGAAATGCGTGACCGGACTCGTTAGAGCTAGTAACCTATTTACAAGTCAAGGCAAAGGTAGGATACCCTCATGATTTCTATGAACATGAATACACTTACCGATTGCAGCATAACTTCAATGAACATTGGAAAAAGGTTTTTATATGAAGTCAATCGGCTTTTTCAATAACAAAGGTGGAGTGGGAAAAACCACTCTAATATGTAATCTTGCTGGCTCACTAGCCATCAAAAATAATAAAAAAGTTCTTGTTATTGACGCAGACCCACAATGCAACGCTTCAGCATATTTACTTGATGAAGAAAAATTGCAATCCATTTTGATGGACAATAAACATTATAGTGTAGATGCATTCTATGAACCCATTCGTCGTGGGCAAGGCTATCCAAAAGAAACACCTACAATTGTAAGAAGTGAACGATTTAATGTAGATCTAATTGTCGGCGACCCCAAACTATCAATTAGAGAAGATTTACTTGCTACTGACTGGGCTGAGACAAGAAATGGTGAGCCAAGAGGTTTCCAGACCACTTATGCTTTTAGGGAACTTGTTAGCAGATTTGAACAATATGACTATGTATTGATCGATATGGGACCATCACTCGGTGCATTGAATAGGTCTGTTCTATTAGGTGTAGATTATTTTTTGATGCCATTGTCCGTCGATATTTTCAGCATGATGGCGGTTGAGAATATAATTAAGTCACTAACATCTTGGAAATCCGCTCTTGATGGTGCTATCCAACGACACTATGAATCTGAAGGGCATAACTTTCAAATCGCGGGTAAAGATGTTGGCTGGTCTTTGAGCTTTGCTGGCCATGTAGTTCAACAATATAGAGCCAAAAAAAGAGAAGGGGTACGGCAAGCCGTTGGTGCATTTGAAAGAATAATGGAAAAACAATTATTTGAATTAGCAGAACTATGTAAATTCTTTGATGTGGACCCTAAATTGGCAGACTTGGGTGAAGTTCCAACTCTAAGTAGTGTTGTCCCTCTTTCTCAACAAGCTCATGCACCAATATTTGACTTAAATGCTAAAGATGGTGTTGTTGGAGCACATTACACTAGAGTTTATGAGGCAGCATCGTTCTTCCATTCAATTTCCGATAAATTCATTGCGAGAATAGAATCATGATAAACTGGAGCAATGAACTTATAGAGGTGATTGCTCGGCGTCGTTGTGTAATAATGATCGGGGCTGGAGTTTCTAAAAACTCTTCCAACAAAGATGGCAAAAGACCATCGACATGGGAAGAGTTTTTGAAGATTTGCGCTGTAGAAATCGAAGATGATGGTTGTATTTCAAATTTAATTAAAAATAAAGATTATCTCACTGCCTGCGAAATAATTAAAAAGAAACTTTCAAGAGATGCATTCATTGATAAAGTTCAGCATGAATATCAGCGAGCTGGCTACCGTCCAGCAAAAATTCATGAACACATATATAACCTAGATGTCCCTATTGTTGCCAGCCCTAACTTTGACTGTATTTATGATAATTATGCATCTAGCGTATCCTCTGGCACTGTTGTAATCAAAGATCACACTAGTCCGGACACGGCCAACTATTTATTAGGTGGCAACAACAGACTAATATTGAAAACTCATGGCTCAGCAAACAATCCAGAAAACCTTATATTTACACGACAAGATTATGCTGAGGCAAGGACGAAATACATCCTATTCTATGAGATTTTAAAATCCCTCGTCTTAACACACACATTTCTATTTTTAGGGTGTGGAACAGATGACCCAGACATAAGAACGCTTTTTGAAGATGTTAAGTTTGCTCATGGCCGCACACCATTTCATTTTATGACTATTCCTGCAGGGGAAGTTCATCCTGATGTTTTATCTATTGCATCAGACTCTATGAGAATAAAGTTCCTAGAATATCTACCTGATAATGGGCATGCTGAACTTACAGAGTCACTCGCAGAACTCGTTGAAAAAGTTGAAGAATATAGAACCAGTGAGCTACGAGATTCACTAAATTGGTGAGAGAAACATAAATGAGCCGCAGCTATCGATAAGGCTGCCAAAGCCGATTAATTCTGCGCTTTTTCATTACCCCTCAGGGGTGTAGATTGGTTGGGGGCAAGCGTTGCCCCCTCTCTTTTTTCATGACTGCCCGTGGTGCTCCGCGAAGCAATCTTTCGCCGATATCGCGGGTGGCCTGAGCCAATCAGGAGTATTCATGTCCGATCTGACCCTCTATTTCGCTCCCGGCACTTGTGCCATGGCCGTGCAGATTGCCCTGCTGGAAGCGAATGCCCCGTTCCAACCCCGTCTCGTCAACCTCGCCGCAGGGGAGCAACGTGACCCTGCGTATCTTGCCATCAACCCCAAAGGGCGGGTGCCTGCCCTGATCACCGAGAAAGGTACCCTGACCGAGACCCCGGCCCTGCTGCTCTATGTGGCGCAGCGCTTCCCCGATGCCAAGCTGGCGCCGCTGGACAATCCGTTCCTGCTGGCCCGCATGCAGGAGGTCAACAGCTTCCTCGCCTCCACCGTGCATGTCTCCCACGCCCACGGTCGCCGTGGCAGCCGCTGGGCGGATGACGAGCAGGCCATTGCCGCCATGCAGCAGAAAGTCGCCAGCAATATGCGCGATGGCTTTGCCCAGATTGAGCAGCACTATCTGGCAGGCCCTTGGGTGCTGGGCGAGCAGTTCAGCGTGGCGGACATTTATCTGTTCGTGGTCGCGGGCTGGCTGAAAAGCGATGGGGTCGAGATCAGTGAATTCCCCAAAGTGGCCGAGCATTATCAGCGCATGCTGAGCCGTCCGGCGGTCGCCAAGGCACTGGCCAACTAACCATAAAATCAATAGCTCGATAAATAACAAGGGTGCCAGGGCTCTGCTGACACCCTTCCTGCCTCCTCCCCTGCACTTCTTCTCCCGCCTTTGAGATCGTTTTCACATTTCCGTGGTTTTGCCGTGGCCCTTCCCCGGTAAAAAGCCTATCTTTGCGCCATGACGCAACCGGTTGCGTAACCGGTTGCCTAGCGGTTCACAGATTGACGGGCCAAGGCCTGATGAGGTGCTGTATGAAACGAGGCGTACTGCTCAATGCTCCCCTGAGTGCTCTGGTGGCACAGATGGGCCACACCGACGAGATCACCGTCTGCGATGCAGGCTTGCCCATTCCGGCAGGTCCGGAGCGGATCGATCTGGCGCTGATGGCGGGGACGCCCAGCCTTGCAACCGTACTGACTGCCCTGCTTACCGATCTGGTGGTGGAGAAAGCGATCATGGCAAGCGAGATCAAGCAGATCAGCCCCGCCGCCCATCAGGCGCTGGTCGATCAGCTTGAGGCTCACGCAGCCGCCCAGGGCAAGCCCATCGCCATCGAATACTGCCTGCATGAGGAGTTCAAAACCCGCTCCCGCCAGAGCAAGGCGATCGTGCGCAGCGGCGAGGTGACTCCCTACGCCAACCTGATCCTCTGCGCCGGTGTGGCGTTCTGACGTTCTTCAAAGAAGGCCTCTTCAAGGAAGCTGCAAATGAGCACAACCTCCCCCCTCTCACCCATTCTGGAGCTGACCGGGATCGTCAAGACCTTCCCCGGTGTACGCGCCCTCGACGAAGCGGGTCTGCGGGTCTATCCGGGCCAGGTGATGGCCCTGCTCGGTGAAAATGGCGCCGGCAAATCCACCCTGATGAAGGTGCTGACCGGCATCTATCAGGCCGATGCGGGCAGCGTCAGCTACCGCGGTCAGTCGGTCCACTTCAAGGGCCCCCGCGACTCTCAGGATCAGGGGATCAGCATCATCCATCAGGAGCTGAACCTGCTGCCGGAGCTGTCGATTGCCGCCAACATCTTCCTCGGGCGCGAACCCCGTACCCGTTTTGGCAGCATCGACCACAAACAATTGCGCGAGCGGGCAAGCGGCCTGCTGGCACGACTTGGCGTCAAACACGGGCCGGATACCCGACTCGGGGATCTCTCCATCGGCGAACAGCAGATGGTAGAGATTGCCAAGGCGCTGTCGTTCGATGCCAGCGTCATCATCATGGACGAGCCGACCGATGCGCTGACCGATACCGAGACCGAGCAGCTGTTCAAGGTTATCCGCGAGCTGCGCGAGCAAGGCTGCGGCATCGTCTATATCTCCCACCGCCTCAAGGAGATCTTCGAGATCTGCGATCGGGTCACTGTGCTGCGCGATGGCAAGTGGATCGGCGAGAAGGCGGTGAGCGATCTGGATGAAGACAAGATCATCGAGATGATGGTGGGCCGCCGGCTGGAAGAGCAGTACCCGCGTCTTGAGCGCGAGCTTGGCCCCGTCAGCCTGCAGGTGAAAGATCTGGCCGGTCCCGGCGTGCGCGGGGTGAGCTTCTCCCTGCGTCAGGGAGAAATTCTGGGCTTTAGCGGCCTGATGGGCTCCGGCCGTACCGAGCTGATGAAGCTTATCTATGGCGCCAGCCCCATCAGCGCCGGTGAAGTGCAAGTTGACGGCCATGCTCTGGTGCCCAAAAGCCCGGCCGACGGGTTGGCCGCAGGCATCGCCTATATCTCTGAAGATCGTAAGGGCGATGGGCTGGTATTGGAGCTGTCAGTGCGCGAAAACATGAGTCTGTGCGCCCTCGACGAGTTCATCAGCAACGGCAAGATTGACGGCAAGGCCGAGCGGCAGGCGGTGAGCGACTATGTGCGCCTGTTCAACATCAAGACCCCGAGTCAGGATCAGCTGATAAAGCTGCTTTCCGGCGGCAACCAGCAGAAGGTGGCCATCGCCAAGGGGCTGCTGACCCGGCCCAAGGTGCTGATCCTCGACGAGCCGACCCGCGGCGTCGACGTGGGGGCGAAAAAGGAAATTTATCAGCTGATCAACCAGTTCAAGAAGGAGGGGATGAGCATCATTCTGGTCTCCTCCGAGATGCCGGAAGTGCTCGGCATGAGTGATCGCATCATGGTGATGCACGAAGGGCGCATCAGCGCAGAGTTCAACACCCGCGATGCCAATCAGGAGAAGCTGATGGCGGCGGCAGTCGGTAAACAGTGGCAAGCAGAGCAAGAGGCATCCCAATGACAACCCAAACCCTTTCCCGCCGTGGCGTTATGAGCAAGGCGTGGTGGATCGAGAACAAATCCCTGGTCGCGCTGCTGGTCCTGATCGGTGTGGTCTCCTTTCTGAGCCCCAACTTCTTCACCGCCGACAACCTGCTCAACATCCTGCGCCAGACCTCGGTCAACGCCATCATGGCGGTCGGTATGACGCTGGTTATCCTTACCGCCGGTATCGATCTGTCGGTCGGTTCTGTGCTCGCCCTGTGCGGTGCGCTGGCTGCCACCATGGTCGCCATGGAGTTGCCAATCTGGCTGGTGGTGCCCCTCACTCTGGGTGCCGGTGCCCTGCTGGGCGGCGTCAGCGGTCTCATCATTGCCAAGGGCAAGGTACAGGCATTTATCGCCACCCTGGTCACCATGACCGCTCTGCGCGGCATCACCATGGTCTATACCGAGGGGCGTCCCATCTCCACCGGTTTCAGTGACGGCGCCGATCATTTCGCCTGGCTCGGTACCGGTTACCTGTTCGGTCTGCCGGTGCCCATCTGGCTGATGGCTATCGTCTTCCTGCTCGCCTGGTTCATGCTCAACCACACCCGTCTCGGTCGCTACATCTACGCGCTGGGTGGCAATGAATCGGCTACCCGCCTCTCTGGTATCAATGTGGATCGGGTGAAGCTGGCGGTGTATGGTCTGTGCGGCGCGCTCTCGGCGCTGGCAGGGCTTATCGTTACCTCTCGCCTCTCCTCTGCCCAGCCGACAGCGGGCATGGGTTACGAGCTGGATGCCATCGCCGCCGTGGTGCTGGGTGGTACCAGCCTGATGGGCGGCAAGGGCCGCATCATGGGGACCCTGATCGGTGCCTTGATCATCGGCTTCCTGAATAACGCCCTCAACCTGCTCGACGTATCCTCCTATTACCAGATGATCGCCAAGGCCAGCGTGATCTTGCTTGCCGTGATGATCGATAACAAAAGCAATCGTTGATAAGACAAGCCACACACAAGGAATGAAATGATGAAAAAGCTCAATACCCTGCTCGCTGCCGCCATCATGTCCGTGCTGGGCACCGCCCATGCCGCCGATCAAACCCTGGCGATGGTGGTCTCCACCCTCAACAACCCCTTCTTCGTCACCATGAAAGAGGGTGCCGAAGCCAAAGCCAAGGAGCTTGGCTACGAGCTGGTGGTACTGGACTCCCAGAATGACCCGGCCAAAGAGCTCTCCAACATGGAAGATCTCACCGTGCGCAAGGTCGGCGCCATCCTGATCAACCCCACCGACTCCGAAGCAGTCGGCAACGCTATCCGTCTGGCCAACCGCGCCAGCATTCCGGTACTGACCCTGGACCGCGGCGCTGCGCAGGGTGAGGTCAAGGCCCACATTGCCTCCGACAACGTGGCGGGCGGTAAGCTGGCCGGTGACTTTATCACCGAGAAACTGGGTACCGGTGCCAAGGTGATCCAGCTGGAAGGGATTGCCGGTACCTCCGCCGCCCGCGACCGTGGCGAAGGTTTTGCCCTGGCCGTGGCGGCCAACAAGCTGCAGGTACTGGCTTCCCAGCCTGCCGACTTTGACCGCACCAAGGGTCTGAACGTCATGGAAAACCTGCTGGCCGCCCATCCGACCGTACAGGCAGTGTTCGCCCAAAACGACGAGATGGCGCTGGGTGCCATCCGCGCGGTACAAGCTGCCGGTAAAGAGGTGATGATCGTCGGCTTCGACGGCACTGACGATGGCAAAGCCGCCGTTGCCAAGGGTAAACTGGCCGCCACCGTGGCCCAGCAACCCGCGCTGATCGGTGCCATCGGCGTCGAGACTGCCGACAAGGTGCTGAAAGGTCAGCCGGTCGAGAAATCCATTCCGGTACCGCTGCAAGTAGTTAGCAAATAAGTTCTCGAGGGGAGGTTCGCCTCCCCTTTTCCCCCTCAATTGCGGTGCCTCCCGGCTTGTGCTCACTCAATCACTGTGTTCAAGCCAAGATGCATCAGGAGTAGTCAACATGAATCGTCTCGTCGTTCTGGGCAGTGTCAATGCAGACCATGTGCTGCGCGTACCCCACTTTCCTCGCCCGGGTGAAACCCTGACCGGCCACAGCTATCAGGTGGTGCCCGGTGGCAAGGGGGCCAATCAGGCGGTTGCGGCTGCCCGTCTCGGTGCCCCCGTCTCCTTTATCGCCCGCATCGGTGATGACGCCATCGGCCACCAGATGAAGAGCGGCTTTGCCAAAGATGGCATCGACGTCAGCGCCGTCGAGCTCGATCCCAAGCTCCCGACCGGCATCGCCATCATCTATGTGAGCGATGAGGGGGAGAACAGCATCGGCATCTCAGCCGAAGCCAACGGGGCCATCACTCCGGCTGTGGTGAAAAACCACGAAGCGATGATCGCCGACGCCCATACCCTGCTGTTGCAGCTGGAAGTACCGCTCGAGAGCGTCCATGAGGCTGCACGGCTGGCTCGCGCCCACGGCACCCGGGTGGTGCTCAACCCCGCCCCTGCCCGTCCGCTCTCCGCTGAGCTGTTGGCACTGGTCGACCTTATCACCCCCAACCAGACTGAAGCGGAGCTGTTGACCGGCGTCAAAGTCACCGACGAAGCGAGTGCCCGCGAGGCGGCCGCCCGCTTCCACCAGATGGGCATTGCGGACGTGATGATCACCCTGGGCTCCCAGGGGGTCTATTGCAGCAACGCCCAGCAGCAACAGCTGATACCGGGCTTTCGGGTCAAGGCGGTGGATACCACAGCCGCAGGCGATACCTTCAACGGCGCCCTGCTGGCGGCGGAACTGGCGGGTGCCGATTTCCACAGCGCGGTGCGCTTTGCCCACGGGGCGGCGGCACTCTCCGTCACCCGGTTCGGCGCCCAGAGCTCCATCCCGAGCAAGCAGGAGGTCGACGCCTTCCTGCTTGAGCAGACTGCGCAGGGGCACTGATGGCCAATATCAAGGAGGTGGCGGCGAGGGCCCAGGTCTCCACCACCACTGTCTCCCATGTCATCAACGAGACCCGTTTCGTGGCCGAGGAGACCCGTGAGCGGGTCTTTGCGGCCATGCGCGAGCTCAACTATGCCCCGAGTCTGGTGGCTCGCAGCCTCAAGGTGAAGGAGACCAACAGTATCGGCATGCTGGTCACTACCTCCAGCAACCCCTTCTTTGCCGAAGTGGTGCGCGGGGTGGAGCGTTACTGCTTCGAGCAGGGCTACAACCTGATGCTGGGCAACACCGAGGGTCAGGCCGAGACCGCCCTCTCCTACCTCAAGATGATGCTGCGCAAGCGGGTCGATGGCCTGCTGATCATGTGCAGCGAAGGACAGCAAGAGGTGTTCAATCAGCTCGACTGGCTCAAGAGCCTGCCGGTGGTGGTGATGGATTGGGGTCTGGTCAGCGAGGATGTGGATCTCATCGCCGACAACTCCTTCCACGGTGGTTATCTCGCGACCCGCCATCTGATTGAGCTGGGCCATACCGCCATCGGCTGTATCACAGGCCCCCACAGCCGCGCGCCCGCCAACCAGCGCCAAGCTGGCTTTGAACAGGCGTTGCAGGAGGCAGGTCTCACGATCAATCAAGAGTGGATCCAGGAGGGGGACTTTGACTGCGCCAGCGGCCATCAGGCGATGACTCGTCTGCTGGCATTGCCCGAGCGGCCCACCGCCCTCTTTGTCTGCAACGACATGATGGCGATGGGAGCCATCAGTGCCGCCCATCAGGCGGGGCTGGTGATCCCGCGGGATATCTCCATCGTTGGCTATGACAATGTGGCACTGGCAGAATTTATGTCGCCGCCGCTCACCACCGTCAACCAGCCCAAAGAAGAGCTGGGGCGCCTCGCCGTCACCCGCCTGCTGGCGCGGATCAACGGCGAAGCGGTGGAGAATCACCTGATCACCGTCGACCCAGACCTGGTGATCAGACAATCTTGCGCGCCCCGCCCCTGATTTTCAGGGGCAACAAAAGAACAAGGCGACCCAGAGGTCGCCTTGTTTCGTTTTATCTCTGCCGTGCAATACCGCTTTTGCCCTCAGGCCAGCGACCGGGTCTCCCTGGCTGCCAGCACTTGCAGTGGCGCCAGCCCCAATCGTCTGGCCAGAGGCTGCAACAACTCGCCATCATCATCACCCTGCGGCAACCAGTAGCGAACAGGCCAGCCGGCTGCCAGCTGCGCTGAGGTGGTGCTGCCAATCTCTCTGAGCGCCAGAGTGCAACCCTGCTGCCGCAATCCCGCCAGCAAGACACCATCCGGCTGCAGCGTTGGTATCAGCAACACCAGCGGCGTGCGGGAAGACCTCGGCAGATAGGCCAGTAGATGGGTCAGCTGGGCCTGGTTGTCGAGCGGGACCAGTAGTGTCCGACCATCGGCATACTGCGCCTCGTGCGCCTGCAGCACACGGGCCAACACGGGCCCCAGTACGCCGCACTCCTGCAGCCAGCGCATCTGGCAGGGCGCCCCCAGCTCACGCCACTCAAGCGCCAATTGCCACATCTCGTTGCCCTGTCCGTCCGTCAGCGCCTGCAACGCCACTCGCAGCGGTGCAGGCTCGCGCCCTGCCAGCCACTCTCGCAGCTGATGAAGCTGCTGCTGACTCAACTGCAACTGCTGCAGCATGGCTGGCTCAAACCAGCTGATCGCCCCCTCCTGGCTACGCTTGGCCTGGTTGAGGGCCAGGATGGCCTGATCCAGCAACCGGGCGGCATCCTGTTGCTGCGCCTTGGCGACCCCGAGCCGACAGGCCAGATCGAAGCTGCACTCCCGGGTCACGAACTCGAAATGGAGCAGATCCACCAGCTCATGAATAGCGGTTTCCAGCGCATCATTCGCCTTGGTCAGCACCACGGCAAATTCATCTCCGCCGAGCCGGTAAGCGTGGCTGCCATGGGCCTGCTGCAGCTTGTTGGCCACCATCTGCAACAGCCGATCACCGACCTGATAACCCAGCAGATCATTGACCTGCTTGAAGCGCTTGAGATCGAGCACCACCAAAGCGCTCACATCATCGGCATGCAGAGCGCGAGAGAGCTGCTCCTGCAGGGCACGGCGGTTGCCAAGCAGGGTCAGGGGATCGAGCAGGGCAAGCCGGCGGTTCGCCAGATTGGCGCGAATGAGGGCAGCGACCAGAGCGCCACCGGTCAGTAGCAGGATCAGTTGCCAGATCTGCAGCCAGAACAGGCTGTTGCGGATCTGGCTGACCGAATGCTCCCGCTCCTGGCCGGAGAGGATCTGATCCCCTATCTGTTCGATGAGACGGGTCTGGCTGGCGATCGCTTCCTGCAAACGGGCAAGCTCAGCCCCCTCGCGCAGCGCACCGGCCTCCATCTGGGGTTCGAGCTGCTTGATCTGCTCGAACAGGGTGGCCAGCACCTTGCCGAGCCCGTGCCGCTGGCGCATCTCGGCGGTTTCACTGCTGATGAGGAAGATGTCGAGCCGGTTCCACAGCAGATCGTAATCGAGGCTCAGGGTCTCCATCGACAATCTGCCAGCCCGATAGAGCTGCAGGTCGTAGAGGAAACGCTGGGATTCGAGCATTACCTGGCTGATGTTCCAGTGGACATTGCGGTAGAAAGTATCGACCAGCTGCTCCTGCCGATACTGCAGATAGAGGCTGCTGCCCGACGAGAGCAGAAACAGCAGCGACACCGCAACCAACAGCAGATTTTGGCGGGATAGCCCCATCAATCGACGATCTCGATGCGGGTCACCTGCCACACCATGCAGTTGTGAATGGCAGGCACGTCCAGCTTGGGATAGGTGGTGAACGGGATGAGCAGCCAGAGCGGCCCCTTGTTACGCCGGGTCAGCGGTTTGCCGTCCTCCTGACGCACCAGGGTCAGCGGCACGCCGTCGAACAGGGCCAGATCCACCACCTGCTGATAACCGTTGAGGGCCGAGACGGCGATCTTGCGGGCATCCGGGATCCCTTGCGCCGCCAGCACGGCTGACAGGGTCGGCCCGCGATAGTGGTGGGTGCCCTGGGTCCAGGGGGTAGTCGTGGTGAATTCAGTCTGTGGCAAGGCGGAGAGGGCCGACTCATCGAGGGTCACCTGCTGGCCATCTGGCAGTACCAGGGTCATCAGGGGGATGGAGGCCGATGCACTGGCACTGGCCAGCATCAGGAGAAAAAAAGCGATCCATTGCTTTACTGCGGTCATGGTAATTTGCGCCAACTGCGTCCCATTTTTTAAATGGTTGCCAGTGTGGCGATTTCACCGAATCATTGCAACTGTCCCTTCGCACAGTAGCTCAGGGACCGCGCATCTCCATCCAGTTGTGCCCCTCGACTTGCCTCGGTTGATGAATGCCGCACGCCTCCAGCAACTCATCGACATAGGCGGGCACCAGCAGGGAGGCAGGGCCATAGCGTTTTTCGTCAAACTGGCTACCCACCTCGCTCGGTTCGAGATTGAGCTCGATGGTGTGCGCCCCGTTCAATCCCGCTTCATGGACAAACCCGGCGGCAGGATAGACTGCGCCAGAGGTGCCGATGGAGATAAAGAGATCGCACTGGGCCAGCGCGCTGTAGATGCGATCCAGCCCAAGCGGCATTTCGCCAAACCAGACCACATGGGGACGCATCGGCTGGGGGAACTGGCAGCAGGAGCAGAGCTCGTCCTGATGGAGATCCCCGCGCCACTCGATCACCTGACCGGACTCGGGGCAGCGGGCCTTGAGCAGCTCCCCATGCATATGGATAAGGTTCTTGCTGCCCGCGCTCTCGTGCAGATTGTCGATGTTCTGGGTGACCAGAGTCACCGAACCGGGCAGCAGTCGCTCGAGGCGGGCCAGCGCATAGTGGGCCGGATTGGGGTGAACCTGGGGCTGTTGCAGCTGTTTGCGGCGGGAGTTGTAAAAGCGCAGCACCAGTTCGGGATCCCGGGCATACCCCTCGGGGGTCGCCACATCCTCGACCTTGTGCTCTTCCCACAAACCGTCGCAGGCACGAAAAGTCTTGATGCCGGATTCGGCAGAGATCCCCGCGCCGGTCAGGATCACGATATGTTTGTATGACTGCGCCATAAGCTGCTCCGTCTATCCCCGCACAATAAATGTGACCTTAGCACAGGGAAAAAAGTGTCACTATTCGCCCTTGGTCTTAAGCGGCGCCGCTGGCGGTGCGGGCAACCAGGCATCCAGTACTGACAGATCCAGCCTGACAAAGACCATCTCCCGCCCGGTCACCAGGGTCAGCGGCAAACCAAGGCGCTTGAGCAGGGTCAGCATCGGGCGGTTCTGGGCCAGCACTTCCGCCGTCCACTCCCGGATCCCGTCCGCCCTGGCCAGCAGTGCCAGCGCCAGCAGAATGCGCCTCCCCGCCCCCTTGTGCTGGAAGTGATCCGCCACGATGCAGGAGAACTCTGCCCGATCGGGATGAAGGCGGCGGCGGATTGATTGCGCCTGAGCCAGCGGCTCACCGGCCAGATCGGTCAGCAACAGCGAAATCTGTTGTTCGGGATGGTAATTGAGAAATTGGGCCACCTGTTCCGGTGGCGGTGTCCGTTTCGGACGCATAAAGCGCAGATAGATGCTCTCTTCACTCAATGCATCGTAAGCAGCCAGCATGCGGGCAGGCGGCACCCCATGCAGCTCGCGCAGCAAGCACGGCACCTCGGAGACCTCCATAGCCAGTGGCAGCGCGGCCCGGGAAAGCGGATGGGGCCAGCCCTCCAGTCCTTTGCCAAGGCGCTCCCGGTGCATGGGCCAGCAGAGGTAGCGCGGCATGGCTTACCAGCGCCCCGTCATACCGCGCTCTCGCCACACCTCGACGTCGAGCAGGTTATAAGGATCATCCAGATAGACGGCGATCCCCAGCTCCCGAACCCGGGCCATAAAGCGTCCCAGCAGGGAGTCACCGGTCAAGGACTCCATCTCCGGCAAGATCCCCTGCCCTAGCAGCAAGGCTTGCAGCGGCAAACGCTCCAGCAGATCGAATGGCAGATGCTGGCTGTTATCGAGCAGCAGCGCAAGCTTGCTCCCCGCCAGACTGGCTTGTAGTACCAGTGCGAAGCGATCGGCATTGCTAAGCAGGTGGTCACGACGGTGGATCAGCAGGGTCAGTTCGGCTGGGGTACGCGACTGCTCCGTCAGCCACTCCTTGAGCGCCTCCCAGCGGCTGGGCAAGCCGGTCACCGCCAGCCAGACCGGATGAGGGGTCGCGGGACTGGAGAGCAGCCCAAGCTGACCCTGCACCTCCCCCTGCCACCGGCGGATGGAGCGGCGCTGGCCGCTCAAGCGCTGCTGACGCAGCGGGCCCAGATAGAGTCGGCGCAGCAACCTGAGCAGCTCGTCGCAATCAAGCGGCTTGGCCAGTGCAGCTAGAATGTTGAAACCGGCATCGTGCAGCAGGCGGCGGGCACCGTCGATCAGCGTCTGCTCATGGGCCGAAAGCAGCACGATGGGCAGACCGGCCTCCTGCAACTGGGGCTGGTTCATCAGCAGACTGATGGCATCTTGCTCCACCAGACTGAGATCGCACACCAGCAGGCTGATGTCGCCCGCCGACAATGCCGCAAGACAGGCCGATTCATCCTGTACCCACTGACAGGAGAGCCCCAACCCGGCGATAGCCTGTTGCAACTGCATTCCCTGAAACGGGTGATCCTCGAGCAGCAGCACCTTGTTAGCGGCCAGCCAGTTGCACCAGTCACGATAACTGGCGGCAAGCCCACCCAGCCAATCCTCGCCAATCGCGTAAATCCCCTCATGCTGCTGCAACTGGGGGAAGTAGTCCGCCTGCTGATGAGCGGCGGGGTCGTAAAGGGCAATGGCACCTGCCGCAAACAACCCTTCCCACTGCCAGCAGGCATCCGGTCGGGTACGGTGCAGCGTGACATAGGAGGGCAATGTCATGGTGCTGGCCAACTCATGGGCGGTGCTGTCGAGGGCATAGAGCACAATGGGGCAAAATCCTGCCGCCTCATGCTCTTCCGAATCAAGCAACGCCAGTAATTCTTCATCAGTGATGATCATCTTGAGCCCTCTTTGAAAACTGCTGGCTGAACTCATCCAGTGCCCGGTTCAATCTGGCTTGCAGCATCGGATGGGGCGCCTGTTGCCACTCTTCAATGACCGCCACCAACGCAGTCGCCCCTACCATTCTGGCGGCCCCCTTCAACTTGTGTAAAGCAGCATTCACGCCAACTTCATCTTCTTCTGTGCTGCAACGCTCAAGTTCGGCCAAATCATCATGGGTAGCCTTCAGATAAAGGGCGGCCAGTTCATCGGTCAGCAGCGAGGCGACCGGTGTCGGGGCGACAACATTGCTCCCCTCTTTGGCAATATGGCGCAGCAAGGTCGCCAGCTCCTTGAGGGCGACCGGCTTGTCCAGATGGCCATCGCAACCGCAGGATTGCAGCTCCCTTGCCGCCTGATCACTGAGATCTGCGGTGATCACATAGACCGGCAGACGGGCCCAACGGGCGGATTGGCGCAATTGCCTGCACAGCTCGGCCCCGTTCATCACCGGCATCTGCAGATCGGTCAGCACAAAATCCACCTCCTGCTGCGCCAGCATCTCCAGCGCCAGCTGCCCGTTGGCGGCAGTGATAACGCTGGCACCAAGTTGCCCCAGTTGCAGGCTGATCAGCTCGCGATTGACATCGTGATCTTCAACCAGCAATACCCGCATGCCGAGCCCGGGCTGGGTGCCGGCCACCGGTTGCTCAGGGGTCAAGCGTGGTTGCAGCAGGGTGATGATGGTCCCGGGTACCCAGGACTCCCCTTGCCAGGCCCAATAGTAGAGCCCCTTCTCGTCCACCTCCGCTTGCAGCGTATCAACGGCGTTGCTGACGGTGGCGATCCCCAAGCGACTGAGCCAGGGCGACAGCGCTTGCGCCTCATCGTGGGGTAAAGAGAGTGCCAGCTGCCGCGCATTGGGCAGCCAGTCCGGCTCCTGCTGCCCCCGCTTCAGGGGCAACTCGCAATAGAAGCGGCTACCACCACCGGCACGCCCCTCGACATCGATAAGACCCCCCATCTGCTCGATCAGCTGCTTGCAGATCGCCAGACCAAGACCGGTGCCCGGCGCCCGCAGCTGGCCTTCAACGGCAAACTGCTCGAACGGCATAAAAAGCGTGGTGCGCATCTTGGCGGTGATCCCCGGCCCCTGATCATCCACACCGAAGCGCAAGGTCGATGCGACCACCTCGGCCCACAGCACCACTTCCCCACGCAGGCTGAACTTGATGGCATTGGAGAGCAGGTTGTGGAGCACTTGCCGTACCCGATGAGGGTCGAGGGTCTGCAGGGCTGGCAGAGCCGGATCCAACTTAAGGCGCAGTTGCAACCCCTTGGCCCGCGCCTTGGTCCAGTGCACTGCCGCCACGTGCTCGCACAGCTCGGCAAAATCGGTGGGCTGCGGCGAGAGGGAGAGTTTGCTGTTCTCGTTGCGGCTAAAGTCGAGCACATCGTTGAGCAGGCCGAGCAGCTCATCCCCCGCCTGACGCACCCGCGCCAACGCAGAGTCTTGCTCTTTCGACAAAGGAGTGCTGGCCAGCCACTCCAGCAAGCCGAGCATCGCGTTCATCGGCGTGCGGATCTCATGGCTGATGGCGGCCAAAAAGCGCCCCTTGGCCAGAACTGCCTGTTGCGCCTGCTCATGGGAGTGCTGCAATGCCTGATCCTGCTCGACCCTGATAGTGGCATCCTGCATCACCGCATAAATTCGCCAACCCTGCGGCTGACTGCGGCCACGGCCATAGAGCTGCAACCAGCGCACACCCTTGGTCGGATGGTGATAGCGCATGGTGAACGCGAAGGGTTTGCCTGCCTGCAGCATGGCGAACATCTCACGGCTTACCCGACGGCGATCCTCGCGCTCCAGCATAATGAGCACCCGTTTGGGCTCACGACGGATCTGCTGGCTCGCAAGCCCCAGCAGCTCGTAACAGCCCCGGCTGATAAACTCGATCCCCCCTACCCGTCCCCGCTCGAACATAAACTGCAGCACCACGCCGGGCACGGTATTGGTCAGGGCGCGCAGGCGGCGCTCTGCCTGACGCAGAAAACGGGCCTGCTCACGCAGCACACTGATATCCGACAGGGCGATAAGATCGGTGGCGGGTGCTTGCTTGTCCAGCCGCAGCGGATGCTGGGCATAGGCGAAGACCTGATCCCCCAGCACCAGCTCCCCTTCGCTCTTTTGCGGCTGCACCGGCGGCAACATCAACTGCTGCGAATAGCGCAGGGCCAGACGTCGCCCCTGTTTATTGGATTTGATCACCTTGCCCTGGCTGTTGCGCAGATAGACGGGCACCGGCAACGCCTGAAACATGGTTTCCCGCAGCTCGCTCTCGATGGCCAGCGCCTTCTCGGCGGCGTGACGCTGGGCGACTTCCCGCGCCAGTTGCTGGCGAGAGCGCCAGATCCCGCCGATGACAATGCCGCTGATCAGCAGTGCCATGGCAATGGAGCCAAACCAGGCGGCGTAGCTCACGCCAGGCTGCTGCACGACGAGCAAGCGGCGCCAGCGCTGGTTAAGTTCGTCGATCTGGGTGCTGGTCAGTGCCATCAGGTTGCGATCCATCACCCCGGCCAGTTCGGTCTGACTCTTGTTGATGGCAAAGCCAAGACTGAAGCGATCTTCCAGCTCCTCGATATCGAGCCCTTCCAGCAAGTTGGTACGCTGGGGATATTGCAGCTGATATAGCTCGCTCAGCATGGCGTCAGCCTTGCCCTGTTTGATCGCGGCAAGCCCCTGCTCGAGGCCGTCGGTGCGAACCCACTCCTGATCACCGAGCAGGGCGAGCAAGGAGGGATCGTAGAGGGATTCCGGCACCAGAATACGCTGCCGCTTGAGTTGGGTGATGCGATCGGCAGCCAGCTTGCGCTTGCTGATCAAGGCAAACCGGTTGGTGGAGATCGTCCGACTGAAAATGAACTGATCCGTCAATGCCGGGGATTCCGGCAAGCCGGCCATCATATCCGCCTCACCACGGCGCAGCTTTTCTACGGCCTCCGCCTTGCTGGCGGCAGGCACCAGCTTGTATTTCAGGCCGGTCTCCTGGGTGACCCAGCGCAGCACATCCGCGCTCCACCCCTTCGCCTCCCCCAGATCATTGACGCCGCTATAGGGCATCAACTCGGGATTGACCACCAGGCGAATGGTGCGACCGCGGCCGGATAACCAGGCCTGCTCGGTATCGTTGAAGTGGGGCTGGTTGACGTAGAGCGACCCCTGATCGAGATAACGGGCCAGATCGGTATAGATAGTACCCGCCGGCATATGACGGATCAGGGTGTCCACCAGATTGGCCAACTCCGGCTGATCACGCATCATCAAGCGATAGCTGATGATCCGATCCTCACCAAACAGACGGCGCAGGCGCAAACCATCGGCAGGAAACTCGCGCATCAGATAGCGCAGTTGCAGATAGTCCCCCAGATAGGCATCACCCTTGCCACTCTGCAGCGCGTCGTAGACCTTCTCTCCGCTTTTTAGGGAAATAATGCGTGCCTGGGGATAGAGCTCGTGCAGCAGGCGGGCAGAGTCTGCCACCGAGTAGACCAGAAAGCGGGCCTGTTTGAGATTTTCACCCTTGTAGAGGATGGCGGCATCGGTCTCCATCATCGGACGGCTTAACCGCATGCCCTCCACGGCCTTCTTGCGGGTTCCGACATAGGGAATGATGTCGCAGTCACCCTCTGCGAGCCCGTTGCGCAATGTTTGCCAATCGGGCAGCTCTTTGAGCACCAGCGGAACAGGAAACAGCTCCTGCAACCGGGCGAGACGATCCTTGAGCAGTCCCCCCTCGGCCATCAGGTATGGTGGAGGAAGCGTCGCAGGATAGCAGAGCGAAAGCTGACTCAGTGAATTCACATAAGCTTGGGTCGCCGGCGCCAACGGCAGCACTGTTGTCTGCAAAGGCTTGGCGTGCAATGGCAGTGCCAATACGGCACCCAGAAGGAAAACGGGGAATTTGGTCATCTGAAAACAAAAGCCAGGCATCTGCCTGGCTTTTTATCACTCGTTGGGTTCAACATTTTCTACCCTGGCCTTGAGCTTCTGGCCAGGCCGGAAGGTCACCACGCGGCGGGCGCTGATCGGAATATCCTCGCCCGTCTTGGGGTTGCGTCCGGGACGCTGATTCTTCTCACGAAGGTCAAAGTTACCGAAGCCTGAAATCTTGACTTGTTCACCACGCTCAAGCGCCTGTCGGATTTCCTCAAAGAAGGCTTCCACCATATCTTTGGCTTCACGCTTGCTCATCCCGAGCTGGGTGAACAGGTGCTCTGCAATGTCGGCTTTGGTAAGCGCCATAGATCAATCCCTCAAGGATGCATTCAACTCTTCACCAAGGGCCCGCACGACATTGTCTACGGTCTCGGCAATCTCTTTCTCCTCCAGGGTGCGCTGGGTGTCTTGCAATACAAGACTGATGGCCAGGCTCTTCTTGTCCTCTGCCATACCAGCACCCTGGTATACGTCAAACAAGTTTATTCCAACTACCTGATTTCCGCCAACTTTTTTAATTACCGCAAGCACATCACCTGCCAGAACCTGACAATCGACCACGACGGCGATGTCGCGACGGTTCGCCGGGAACTTGGAAACTTCGGCTGCCACAGGCACCTTGGCCGGGGTCAGCTTGTCCAGCTCCAGCTCAAACATCACCGCGCGGCTCTTGAGGCCCAGCTTCTTCTCGAGGCTCGGGTGGATCACGCCGATGTAGCCGATGATCTCGCCATTACGCAGGATGGCTGCGCTCTGGCCCGGGTGCAGGGCGCTGTGCTCGGTGCGCTCGAAGGTAAAGGTGGCCCCTTCGGCGGTCAAGTCCAGCACCGCTTCCAGATCCCCTTTCAAATCAAAGAAGTCGGCTGCACGGGTTTTGATGTCCCAGTGCTCGTCGCTCTGGTTGCCAGTGATGATACCGGCCAGCATCGGCTCCTGACGGATGCCATTCTCGGCGCTTTCATCCTTGATGAAACGCAGACCCTGTTCAAACAGACGCACACGCGGCTGCTGACGGTTCTGGTTGTAAACAACGGCCTGCACCAGCCCCGGGAACAAAGAGACACGCATGGCGGACATCTCGACCGAGATCGGGTTCGGCAGTACGATGGCATCGCTATGCGGGAACAGGGTTTGCTGGGTCTTGGGATCGACGAAGCTGTAGGTGATCGCCTCCTGGAAACCGCGGTCAACCAGCAGGTCGCGCACGCGCTTCAGGATCACCTGCCCTTCTGCCTGCTCCACCATCGCCAAGGAGGCAGCGGGTTTCAGGTTCGGGATGTTGTTGTAGCCGTAGATGCGAGCCACTTCCTCGATGAGGTCTTCCTCGATGGCGATATCGAAACGCCAGGAGGGTGCCAGCGCAGTCCAACCGTCAGCATCCACAGTCACCTGCATGCCAAGGCGGGTGAGGATCTCGACCACCTGAGCGTCAGCCACGCTGATACCGATCACCTTGTCGAGCTTGGCGCGACGCAGCTTGATGGGGGCAGCCTTGGGCAGATGGGCATCGGATTTGACCTCGATGACCGGACCCGCTTCACCGCCGCAGATGTCCAACAGCAGACGGGTGGCTCTGTCCATCACCTTGGCTTGCAGCTCGGGATCAACCCCACGCTCGAAGCGGTGGGAAGAGTCAGTGTGCAAACCGTAAGCGCGAGCACGACCGGTGATGGAGAGCGGCGCGAAGAAGGCGCACTCCAGCAAGATGTCGGTAGTGGTCTCGGATACACCGGTGCGGTTGCCGCCGAAGATACCGGCCATGCAGGCAGGACCTTTGGCATCGGCAATCACCAAGGTGGTCTCTTTGAGCTTCACTTCGTTACCGTCGAGCAGGGTCATCGGCTCGTCAGCGTGGGCGCGACGTACCACCAGCTCCCCTTCCAGGGTAGCCAGATCGAAGGCGTGCATCGGCTGACCGTATTCCAGCAGCAGATAGTTGGTGATGTCGACGATGGCGTCGATGGAGCGAATGCCGCCACGGCGCAGCTTCTCTTGCATCCAGAGCGGGCTCTGGGCCTGCAAGTTCAGCCCCTTGATAACGCGCCCCAGATAACGGGGGCAATCAGCTGGTGCTTCAACCCGGATCGGGAAAGTTGCATCAATGGTAGCAACAGCTGGTGCCCAGGTCGGCTCGACCACGTCCACGCTGTTGAGCACGCCAATTTCACGAGCCAGACCGGCGATACCGAGGCAATCGGCACGGTTCGGAGTCAGATCCACGTCGATGGAGACGTCGTTCAGATTGAGGTAGTCACGAATATCGGTACCGATGGGGGCATCGGCCGGCAGCTCGATGATGCCATCGGCTTCAACGTCGATACCCAGCTCGCTGAAAGAGCAAAGCATGCCGTGAGACGGCTGGCCACGCAGCTTGGCTTTCTTGATGGTGAAATCACCCGGCAGGGTCGCCCCTACTTTGGCCACACACACTTTCAAGCCCTGACGGCAGTTCGGCGCGCCACAGACGATGTCCAGCAGCTCGGCTTCACCCACGTTGACCTTGGTCACCCGCAGCTTGTCGGCGTCCGGATGCTGGGCGCACTCGACCACTTCACCCACCACCACATTGTTGAACTGGCCGGCAACCGCTTCCACGGCGTCCACTTCCAGACCGGCCATGGTGATCTGTTCGGCCAGTGCGTTGTCACTCAACTCGGTGCGGACCCACTCCATCACCCAGGATTTACTGAATTTCATGTTCTCTCGCCCTTACTTGAACTGCTTGAGGAAGCGCAGGTCGTTTTCGAAGAAGGCACGCAGGTCGTTGACCCCGTAACGCAGCATGGTCAGGCGCTCAACGCCCATGCCGAAGGCAAAGCCGGAGTATTTTTCCGGATCGATACCGACCGAACGCAGCACGTTCGGGTGCACCATGCCGCAGCCCAGCACTTCCAGCCACTTGCCGTTCTTGCCCATCACGTCGACTTCGGCGCTCGGCTCGGTGAACGGGAAGTAGGAAGGACGGAAGCGAATGGTCAGGTCTTCCTCGAAGTAGTTGCGCAGGAAGTCGTGCAGAATGCCCTTCAGCTCGGTAAAGCTGGCATGCTCGTCAACCAGCAGACCTTCAACCTGATGGAACATCGGGGTGTGGGTCATGTCGTAGTCGTTACGATAGACGCGGCCCGGTGCAATGATGCGGATCGGCGGCTGCTGATGTTCCATGGTGCGGATCTGCACGCCCGAGGTGTGGGTACGCAGCATCAGATCAGGATTGAAGTAGAAGGTATCGTGATCGGTACGCGCCGGGTGATGAGCCGGAATATTCAGCGCATCGAAGTTGTGAAAGCCATCTTCAATCTCGGGACCACGGGCAACCTTGAAGCCCATCTCACCAAACAGGCGCTCGATGCGCTCGATGGTGCGGGTTACCGGATGCAGACCACCATTCTCGATGCGGCGGCCCGGCAGGCTGACATCGATGGTCTCGGCAGCCAGCTTCTGGTTCAGCACGGCGACTTCGAGCGCTTCACGACGCTCGTTCAGCGCATCCTGAACCTGCTGTTTGGCCTGGTTGATCACGGCGCCCGCGGCGGGACGCTCTTCGGCAGACAAGGCACCCAGGCCCTTCATCTGCTCGGTAAAAAAGCCCTTTTTACCCAGATATTTGACCCGGATTTCGTCGAGGGTAGCGATATCGCTCACGCCCTCAATTTCGGCTCTGGCTTGGCCGACTACTTCTTCAAGCTGTTGCATGTCTTCCTCGTCACCACTCCCGGTACAGGAGCCTTTAGGCTAAATAAGGTCAAGAGGGGAATAATACAAAAAAAGCCCCTTCGCTGACCATAGTTAAGGTGGGCTTTTCTCCCTACAAATCATTTTGTTATATCAAGCGAGTCTCATCGACTCACCGCCACTCCTGAAATATTAGAACTAGCATCTAGTTTGTTGGCATATAAGCCTTTTGTAGAACAGATCATCTCGCACATATCGCCTTGTGTGGAGAAAACTGTAGCGCGTGTAAAACAGTGGACAGAATATGGATGGGAGAAAGGGAAAAGTAATGTGAAACCGTGAATGACAAACACAAAAAAGGAGGCCTGAGCCTCCTTTTAGCGTTTATAACAGAACTGGATTAAACCAGAGCTGCTTTAGCTTTTTCAACCAGGGCGGTGAAAGCCATTTTGTCGTGAACGGCGATATCGGACAGGATCTTGCGATCGATCTCGATAGAAGCCTTCTTCAGACCGTTGATCAGACGGCTGTAGGACAGACCGTTCTGACGGGCTGCAGCGTTGATACGCGCAATCCACAGCTGACGGAACTGACGCTTTTTCTGGCGACGGTCACGGTAGGCATACTGACCAGCTTTGGTTACCGCTTGTACCGCTACGCGGTAAACACGGGAACGGGCGCCGTAGTAACCTTTGGCGGCTTTCATTACTTTCTTGTGACGAGCTCGAGCAGTCACACCACGTTTAACTCTTGGCATTTTTCACATCCCCCCTTATGCGTACGGCAGACAAGCGACAACACGTTTGTGGTCGGCAGCAGAAACCATGAATTTCGGTCCCAGCTGACGCTTACGCTTGCTGCTCTTCTTGGTCAGGATGTGACGCAGGTGGTTGTGCTTGCACTTGAAGCGACCCGAGCCAGTCTTTTTGAAGCGCTTTGCAGCACCCCGGTTGGTTTTCATCTTCGGCATTTCATACTCCGCATTGTGAGTGACAACAAAATCGCAAGGCGAACCAACTCATGGGGCGAGCCCCATGAGTCAATTTCTTGTGGGCCTTAAGATTTCTTCTTAGGTGCGAGGACCATCACAGCTTGACGGCCTTCGACTTTCGGGAACGACTCGACTACGGCCAACTCTTCCAGATCGTTCTTGACGCGCTCCAGAACCTTGATACCAAGATCCTGGTGGGCCATTTCACGACCACGGAAGCGCAGGGTGACCTTAGCCTTGTCCCCGTCTTCCAGAAAGCGAACCAGGTTGCGTAGTTTTACCTGATAGTCGCCTTCGTCAGTGCCAGGACGGAATTTGATTTCCTTGACCTGGACGACTTTCTGCTTTTTCTTCTGTTCTTTGGTTGTTTTGCTCTTTTCGTAGAGGAATTTGCCGTAATCCATGATCCGGCAAACGGGCGGCTCAGCATTTGGACTGATCTCTACCAGATCAACTCCGGCCTCTGCGGCCAAGTTCAGAGCATCCTGAATGGAGGTAATGCCAATGGCTTCACCATCCAGACCAGTCAGACGAACTTCTTTCAGACGGATCTCTTCATTGATCCGGTGAGCGCGGGCTTGCGGTTGCTTGCCCAGTTTTTTTCCGCCTTTTATAGCTTATTCCTCCACTTTCTTTTGTCCGCGGGTCTGAACTTCCTGGGTCAACAGAGCGATAAACTCTTCAACAGGATAAGTGCCCAGGTCAGCCCCTTTACGAGTCCGTACTGCAATCTTACCGGCTTCAACTTCTTTATCGCCGCAGACCAGCATGAAAGGTACTCGCTTCAAAGTATGCTCGCGGATTTTAAAGCCAATCTTCTCATTTCTCAAGTCCGCTTTTGCGCGAAGGCCCGCATCATTCAATGCTTTGGCTACTTTCACCGCATAATCGGCCTGATTGTCCGTGATATTCATGACCACAGCCTGAGTCGGTGCCAACCAGGTCGGGAACAGACCGGCGTACTCTTCAGTCAGAATACCGATGAAGCGCTCGATAGAACCCAGGATGGCCCGGTGGATCATCACAGGTACATGGCGATCGTTGTTTTCGCCCACATAAGTGGCACCCAGACGACCAGGCAGGGCAAAGTCGAGCTGCACGGTACCACATTGCCACGCACGATCAAGGCAATCGTGCAGGGTAAATTCAATTTTGGGACCGTAGAACGCCCCTTCACCCGGCTGCAGATCGTACTTCAGACCGTTGAGCTCCAGCGCTTCGGCCAGCGCTTTCTCGGCGCGATCCCACATCTCGTCGGAGCCGATACGCTGCTCGGGACGAGTGGAGAGCTTGACCACGATGTTCTCGAAGCCAAAGGTACCGTAGACGTCATAGACCATACGAATACAGCCGGAGACCTCTTCCATGATCTGCTCTTCGGTACAGAAGATGTGCGCGTCATCCTGAGTAAAGCCGCGCACCCGCATCAGACCGTGCAGGGAACCGGACGGCTCGTTGCGGTGGCAGGAACCAAACTCGGCCATACGCAGCGGCAGATCGCGGTAGGACTTCAGACCCTGGTTGAAGATCTGGACGTGACCCGGGCAGTTCATCGGCTTGATGGCGTACTCGCGGTTTTCGGACTGGGTGGTGAACATGGCCTGGGCGTATTTCTCCCAGTGACCTGAACGCTCCCACAGGACGCGGTCCATCATAAACGGACCTTTCACTTCCTGATAGTCGTACTCTTTGAGCTTGCCGCGGATAAAGGTTTCCAGCTCACGGAAGATGGTCCAGCCATCGTTGTGCCAGAACACCATACCGGGTGCTTCTTCCTGCATGTGATACAGGTCGAGCTGCTTGCCGATCTTGCGGTGGTCGCGCTTGGCGGCCTCTTCCAGGCGCTGCAGATAGGCCTTGAGCTGCTTCTTGTCAGCCCAGGCGGTACCGTAGATACGCTGCAGCATCTTGTTGTTGGAATCGCCGCGCCAGTAGGCGCCGGACATCTTCAGCAACTTGAAGTGGTGGCAGTGACGCATGTTGGGCACGTGCGGGCCGCGACACATGTCGATGTACTCTTCGTGATGATAGAGACCTGGCTGGTCATCACGGGCAATGTTCTGATCCAGGATTTCGACTTTGTAAGACTCGCCGCGCGCCTCGAATACATCGCGCGCTTCTTGCCAGGAGACTTTCTTCTTGATGACGTCGTAATCCTTGGCTACCAGCGCCAGCATGCGCTCTTCCAGGGCAGCCAGATCTTCATCGGTCAGGGTACGGTCAAGATCAACGTCATAGTAGAAGCCGTTGTCGATGACAGGACCGATGGCCATCTTGGTCTGGGGCCAGAGTTGCTTGATAGCATGACCCAGCAAGTGGGCGCAGGAGTGGCGCAGGATGTCCAGACCTTCTTCGTCTTTGGCGGTGATGATGGCCAGCGCAGCATCGGCTTCGATCAGCTCGCACGCATCTACCAGTTCACCGTTTACCCGACCGGCAATGCACGCCTTGGCGAGACCGGGACCGATGTCCGCAGCCACATCCATGACGGAAACAGAGTGGGCAAATTGACGTTGGCTGCCGTCAGGCAGAGTAATGATTGGCATTATGTGTTTCCTTATACAGTGGTGACCCCTACCAAAGGTCACATGCGGGATGGAAAAGAGATTCAAAAAGGTGATGTTTTGGTTCTCCACAGCACTTTGCGAAGACGGCCTGACACGTAAACCACATGTCTAACGTGACAAACCAAGCCAAAACGGACCCATGCTACCAGAAGTCGGGCGTGCTGTATCGGATTTGCAGATATTTTCTACAGTCAAATGAGTCGCCTGCCGACTATTCGCCAAGCAGGGATTGCCAGTTGAAGTCAAAGTCACTGCTCCCCTCCTCTGCCAGCGCAAGCTCTTGCAGCACCTGAAGCGCCAGCTTGTTGCCCTTTTGTGCCGCCTGATAGAGCCACTGCTTCGCCTGAGGCAGATCGACCCTGCCGCTGACCCCCATCAGATGAAGGACGCCGACTTTCAGCATGGCCGGGACATCACCATTACGGGCAGCCTGATCCATCCAGTGAAAGGCTTGGCGCAGATCTCGCTTGACCCCAACACCGCGCAGATAGAGCTCTGCCAGACGATATTGGCCGAAGGGATCCCCTGCCAGCGCCGACTGGCGATAGAGGCTGATGGCCTGGTGGATATCCTGCTCGCTCCCCTGCCCCACTTCATGGCTCCAGCCCATCAAGGCTTGCGCCCTAGGTTGCCCTTGCGCCGCCAGTGGCGACCAGATCCGGGTCGCCTCATCGAAATGACCGGTACGCCAGGCACGGTTGGCGGCAGCCATCTCCTGCTCGGTGGAGAGCGGAAGCAGACGCCAGATAACCAGCGCAAACAGACCGATGAACAGCCAGCGGGAAGTGGTGGGGCTCATGATGATTTCCGTGATCCAGTTCTCATTTCGTCTATGTAAACGAAATGTAGCGTTGCGATCAAGCAAGAGATCCCTACGACAACCCTTTTTGCACCCGGTCGATCAGCAGTTGTTGTCATTTATCCGGCTCACCTGCAAAATAACTGTATGTATAAACAGTGTCGGTGCACACCATGGCAGGACGAGGCAGCCCCCTCAATATCGATCACCGTTTTAGCGGTCCCCTTGTCGAAGCGGTCGATGATGGCTGGCAATCGTCCGATTGGGATGCCGCCTTCACTTATTCTGTGCCTGGCACCGAGGTGCGGGAGATCGATGCACGCAGCATCATCAGCTACAACAGCTCGCCGGATGTCCCCTTTGGTCGCTCCATCAACCCCTATCAGGGGTGCGAACACGGCTGCATCTACTGCTATGCCAGACCCAGCCATGCCTATCTGGAGCTCTCCCCTGGCCTTGATTTCGAGAGCAAGCTGTTTGCCAAACGCAATGCAGCCGACCTGCTGCGCCGGGAGTTTGCCAAACCTGCCTATCAGCCACAGTCCATCTTCATTGGCGCCAATACCGACCCCTATCAACCCATCGAGCAGCGCTATCGCCTTACCCGGCAGTTGCTGGAAGTGATGCTGGCACACCGTCACCCGGTCGGGCTCATTACCAAGAGCGCCATGATCTTGCGCGACCTTGATCTGTTGACCGAGCTGGCCAGAGAGGGACTGTGTCAGGTAATGGTGTCGGTGACGACCTTGAATGAAACCCTGCGCCGACAGCTGGAGCCCCGCGCCAGCACGGGTGCCGGCCGCTTGAAAGTGATCGAGAAGCTGGCAAACGCTGGCGTGCAAGTGGGGGTACTGGTCGCCCCCATGATCCCGCGGCTTAATGAACCTGAGCTGGAGCAGATCATCAAATCAGCCGCCGAGGCAGGCGCAAGCTGCGCAGATTACATCCTGCTGCGGTTACCCCACGAGTTGGCGCCGCTATTTGGGGACTGGCTCGATACCCACTATCCGGGCCAGAAGGAAGCTATTTTGAATCAGTTGCGAGCCAGCCGCGGTGGCGGGCTCAACAGTACCGCCTTCGGTACCCGCATGCGCGGTGAGGGGCACTTTGCCGATCTGCTGGCCCAGCGCTTTCGCCTCATCAGCAAGCGCCTCGATCTGGGCAAACGTCATATTCAGCTCAGACTGGATGGGTTTATCCGCCCCGGGGAGCAGCTGTCGCTCTTCTAATCCCCCTGTTCACGCCCTTCACACATCAGGTGTGCCAAGAGGTTGAGAGGAAGGCCTGCCGCGACACATCCTGTGGAAACCCCGCTTTTCAGAATTTTCCAACGAAGTAGCCATGTCGCGACAAGAAAGCGCTACCCGGTAAAGAGAAGGTTAACGCCTTAGCCTGCGCGCTGATCCCGACCCTGTTGCACCATTTCAACCGGCAGTCGCGAGGGTTCATGAGCCACTTCGTGCTCATCCTCTTTATACTGCAGCACCTCTGACTCGCCCCATACCCGGCTCCACCAAATTTCCCACGTGATCCAACTGGTCATATGCAGCTCCTGACGGTGAAGGTGATGGCAACAACGCACCACTCGCTCGGCAGGATAGCGGCTGGGAATGACAGGGAAATGACAAAAAAATCAGTTGTAAAAAGGCAACTGGCCGTGACAAGGAAAAACCGAAATAGCTCACATAATCGGCGAAATCATCCTGAAAGCGGTCACAAATCTGCAGGTTGTGGATTGCAGCCCACCCTGTTCCCGCCAAAGCTGGGTTGCCCATTCAGGCATCTATAAAAACAGGGACACAATAATGAAACACACAGCGGGAATATGGGCGATCGCAGGCATGCTGATCGCCCCCTTGGCGCACTCCGACGTCATACTGCACGCCTTCAACTGGAAGTACAGTGAAGTGACCGCCAAAGCCGACCTTATCAAGTCGGCCGGTTACAAACAGGTACTCATCTCGCCGCCTCTCAAGTCATCAGGCAACGAGTGGTGGGCTCGTTACCAGCCGCAGGATCTGCGTCTTGTCGACTCCCCTCTTGGCAACAAGCAGGATCTCGAGCAGCTGATCGCCGCCATGAAGGCGCGGGGTATCGCCGTCTATGCCGATGTGGTGCTCAACCACATGGCCAACGAAAGCTGGAAACGCCAGGACCTCAACTATCCCGGCAACGAGCTGCTGCAAAGCTACGCCAGCAACTCGGCCTATTTCGAGCGCCAGAAACTGTTTGGCGATCTGGGACAAAACTTCCTCTCCGGTCAGGATTTTCATCCCGAAGGGTGCATCAGCGACTGGAGCGATCCGGGTCATGTCCAGTATTGGCGACTCTGTGGTGGTGCCGGTGACAAGGGGCTGCCGGATCTGGATCCCAATAACTGGGTGGTAAGCCAGCAACAGTCCTATCTCAAGGCACTCAAGGGGATGGGGATCAAGGGTTTTAGGGTCGATGCGGTCAAGCACATGAGCGATTACCAGATCAATGCCGTGTTCACCCCCGAAATCAAACAGGGGATGCACGTGTTTGGCGAGGTGATCACCACAGGGGGCGCAGGCAGCACCGATTACGAGCGCTTCCTCAAACCCTACATCGACAGCAGCGGCCAGGGAGCCTATGACTTTCCGCTGTTTGCCTCCCTGCGCGGCGCGCTGGGGTATGGCGGCAGCATGAACCTGCTGGCGGATCCGGGCGCCTACGGTCAGGCGCTACCGGGCAGTCGCGCCGTCACCTTTGCCGTGACCCACGACATCCCCACCAACGACGGCTTCCGCTATCAGATCTTAAGCCAGACTGACGAGAAGCTGGCCTATGCCTACCTGCTCGGCCGCGATGGTGGCTCGCCGCTGATCTACTCCGATCACGGCGAGACCCAGGCCAAGGATGGACTGCGCTGGCAGGATTACTACCAGCTCGCCGATCTCAAGGGGATGATCCGCTTCCACAATGCGGTGCAGGGTCAACCGATGCAGTTGATCGGCAACGGTGACTGCTTCGTGCTGTTCAAGCGGGGCAAACAGGGGCTGGTCGGCATCAACAAGTGCGACTATGAGCAGGAGTATTGGCTCGATACCGCCAAATTCGAGATGAACTGGTATCGCAACTATCGGGACGTGCTCGACCAAGGGGCCGTAGTCAACGTGCAGAGCCAGTGGGTACGGGTCGCCATGCCCGCCCGCAGCGCCAGAATGTGGCTGCAGGAGTGATCAGGCCAGCACCCGGCCCTACTTTCATCTGCCTGTCATAAAAAGCAGACAAATAAAAAGAGCGACCACCAGGGTCGCTCTTTTTGTTCAGAGAAATTGCTCGGGTAACTGGTGACGATTACTCGTCGCCCGCTTCCCCAGCATCGACCGCATCAGTGCCGGTCGCGGTATCGGTACCTTCAGATACCTCACCGTCAACGGCCAGAGCGTCGTTCTCGTCTTCGTCGCTCTCGGCGATGCGCTGCAGGCCAACCACGGTCTCGTCTTCACCGGTACGGATCAGACGGACACCGCCGGTGTTACGGCCAATGACACTCACCTCGGCAACACGGGTACGCACCAGGGTACCGCCGTTGGTGATCAGCATGATCTGGTCGGTATCTTCGACCTGGATCGCATCGATCACCTTGCCATTACGCTCATCCACCTTGATGGAGATAACGCCCTGGGTACCACGGCTCTTGGTCGGGTATTCGGCCAACGCAGTCCGTTTACCGTAACCGTTCTCGGTGGCGGTGAGGATGGCACCTTCGCCGCGCGGAACGATGAGGGAAACCACCTTGTCACCGGCGCCCAGCTTGATGCCACGGACACCGGCGGCGGTACGACCCATGGGACGCACGCCCTTGAAGGTACCCTTGCTTTCGGTGCCTTCGCCGTTGTCGCTGCCATCATCGTCATTACCGGCATCGTCGTCGGTTTCAACGTCATCGCTGACATCGGCATCAGCGCGACCGCAGCCTTCCGCGAAGCGAACAACTTTGCCCGCGTCGGAGAAGAGCATGATCTCGTTGCTTCCATCGGTGATATCCACCCCGATCAGCTCATCACCCTCTTTGAGGTTGATGGCGCGGATACCGGAGGAGAGCGGACGGCTGAAGTCAGAGAGGCTGGTCTTCTTCACGGTACCGTTGGCGGTGGCGAAGAACACATACTTCTCGGCGTCATACTCCTTCACCGGCAGGATAGCGGTGATACGCTCACCCTCTTCCAGCGGCAGCAGGTTGATGATCGGACGACCACGGGCGCCACGGGACGCTTCCGGCAGCTGGTAAACCTTGAGCCAGTAGACCTTGCCACGGGTGGAGAAACACAGAATGGTGTCGTGGGTGTTGGCCACCAGCAGACGCTCCACAAAGTCCTCTTCCTTGATCCGGGTGGCCGACTTGCCACGACCACCGCGGCGCTGGGCCTCGTAGTCGGAGAGCGGCTGATACTTCACATAGCCCTGGTGAGACAGGGTAACCACCACATCTGCCGGGGTGATCAGATCCTCGATGTTGATCTCGGCACTGGACATGCTGATCTCGGTGCGACGCTCGTCACCATACTGCTCGCGCACGGCCAGCAGTTCATCGCGGATCACTTCCATCAGACGAGCCGGGCTCGCCAGGATGTGCAGCAGCTCGGCGATCAGATCCAGCAGAGATTGGTACTCTTCCAGGATCTTCTCGTGCTCGAGGCCGGTCAGCTTGTGCAGACGCAGGTCAAGGATGGCCTGGGCTTGCTGTTCGGTCAGGAAGTATTGACCTTCACGGATACCGAACTCCGGCTCCAGCCACTCTGGCCGTGCCGCGTCGTCGCCCGCTTTTTCCAGCATGGCGGCCACGTTGCCGAGTTCCCAGCCCTTGGCAATCAGGCCCGCTTTCGCGTCGGCCGGGGTCGCGCTGTGGCGGATCAGCTCGATGATGGGATCAATGTTGGCCAGCGCAACCGCCAGACCTTCCAAAATGTGCGCCCGATCCCGCGCCTTGCGCAATTCGAACACGGTCCGGCGAGTCACCACTTCACGGCGGTGCAGCAGGAACGCATCCAGGATCTCTTTAAGGTTCATCACCTTGGGCTGGTTGTTATCGAGCGCCACCATGTTGATGCCGAACGTGGTCTGCATCTGGGTGTGCTTGTAGAGATTGTTCAGCACAATCTCGCCGGACTCGCCGCGCTTGATCTCGATAACGATGCGCATGCCGTCTTTGTCAGACTCATCGCGCAGGGCACTGATGCCCTCGATCTTCTTCTCTTTGACCAGCTCGGCGATCTTCTCGATCAGTCGAGCCTTGTTCACCTGATAGGGGATCTCGTGAACGATGATGGTCTCGCGACTGGTCTTCTCGTCCACTTCCACTTCAGCTTTGGCCCGCACATAGATGGAGCCACGACCGGTACGGTACGCCTGCACGATGCCGGAACGACCGTTGATAATGCCGCCGGTGGGGAAATCCGGGCCGGTGATGTAGGTCATCAGCTCGTCAATGGTGAGGTCGCCGTTTTCGATCAGCGCCAGGCAGCCATTGACAATCTCGGTGAGGTTGTGAGGCGGAATGTTGGTCGCCATGCCCACCGCGATACCGGAGGAGCCGTTGACCAGCAGGTTGGGAACCTTGGTAGGCATGACCGCCGGGATCATCTCGGTGCCGTCATAGTTCGGCACCCAGTCCACGGTCTCTTTGTCCAGATCAGCCAGCAGCTCATGGGAGATGCGGGCCATCCGCACTTCGGTATAACGCATCGCCGCGGCGCTGTCACCGTCGACTGAACCGAAGTTGCCCTGACCATCGACCAGCATGTAACGCATGGAGAAATCCTGCGCCATCCGGACAATGGTGTCATACACAGCGCTATCGCCGTGCGGGTGATATTTACCGATTACGTCACCGACCACACGGGCCGATTTTTTATAGGGCTTGTTCCAGTCGTTCCCCAACTCGTTCATAGCAAACAGAACGCGGCGGTGAACCGGTTTCAAGCCATCACGCACATCCGGCAGAGCTCGTCCTACGATCACGCTCATGGCGTAATCAAGATAGGAACTCTTGAGCTCTTCTTCGATGTTGACCGGCGTGATCTCTCTGGCCAGATCGCTCATAGAAAGCCTTATCCCTAATTAGTTGTTCTTTGGCTTAAACAGCGCGACATGGTAACACACTGAGCCAAATACCTTAAGCCACAAATCGGGTATCAGATCGGGCTGGTGTGACAAAGTCCGTCCGTTATAATGCCCGCCAGGACAATAGATTGCGCCCATGACTCAGAAGCGGGCGCCCTGCCACAGGATCTTCGAAAAATGAACAGTGATGCCAATGTCGATCTGACAGAAATCGCCAAGTTTGAAGCCATCGCCTCCCGCTGGTGGGACATGGAAGGTGAATTCAAACCCCTGCATCAAATCAATCCGGTACGCCTTGACTGGATCACCGACAAAAGTGGCGGTCTGTTTGGCAAGCGCATTCTCGATATCGGATGTGGTGGCGGCATTCTCTCCGAGAGCATGGCCCGCCGTGGCGCCAAGGTCACCGGCATCGACATGGGCAAGGAGCCCCTCGGCGTCGCCCGCTTGCACGCCCTGGAGCAGGGTGTCGAGCTCGAGTACCGCCAGATCACCGCCGAAGCCCATGCTGCCGAAGTGCCGGGCCAGTATGACGTGGTCACCTGCATGGAGATGCTGGAGCATGTGCCGGACCCCGCCTCCGTGCTGCGCGCCATCGCTACCCTGGTGCGCCCGGGCGGTCGGGTGTTCGTCTCCACCATCAACCGCAACCCCAAATCCTATCTGATGATGATCATCGGGGCCGAATACCTGATGAAGATGGTGCCCAAGGGTACCCACGATCACAAAAAATTCATCACCCCGGCCGAACTGTGTCGCATGGGGGAAGCAGCTGGCCTGCTGGTGCGGGACATGAGCGGCGTCCACTACGCCCCCCTCACCAACCAGTTCAAGCTCGGCAAAAATGTCGACGTCAACTATATGGTGGAGTTTGTCCGCCCGGAGCACGGTTGATGAGTGCCTCTCACCCTCTGCCCCTGCGCGGTGTGCTGTTCGATCTGGACGGCACCCTGCTCGACACAGCCCCGGATCTGGGGGCCGCCGTCAACCATGTACTGATCAGCGAAGGCTTTGCGCCGCTCTCTGACGACATTATTCGTCAGACCACCTCCCACGGGGCGCTCGGGCTGCTGAAAGCGGGCCTCGGCGACGAACTGCTTGAAGAGCTGGGGGCCACGCGCCTGCGCAATGCCCTGCTCGACTACTACGCGGCCAATCTCTGCGTCGGTACCCGTCCCTATGAGGGAATGGTGGATCTTATCGAGTGGCTCGACGAGAAACTGCTCCCCTGGGGCATCGTCACCAACAAGCCGGGCTTTCTCACCGAGCCGCTGCTGGCGGCCCTGCCAGAGCTTGCCAGTTGCGGCGTCACCGTCAGCGCCGACACCCTGCCGGTACGCAAGCCCGACCCCGCCCCCATGTTCTTTGCTTGTGAGAAGCTGGGGGTCGAGGCGGCTCACTGCCTCTATGTGGGGGATCATGTGCGGGATATCGAAGCGGGCCGCAACGCCGGCATGCGCACTGCGGTCGCTGGCTGGGGCTATCTCAATGATGAGGAAGATCCCGCACAATGGGGCGCCGATCTGCACTTTGATACAGTGCAAGCCCTGCACCACTGGCTGCGCTATGAGTTGACGGCCAAGGCGTAACGCGCAGCCTTACCGGCTGATATGCGATAACGGGGCGAAGAGACTCTCCGCCCCCTTGCATCTCTTCCTTTACACTCCCGCGTCCTGCGCCACCATCACACCTCTATTCATGGATAATAAAGGCAGCTTTCTGCCTGTTGGATACCCATTTGACAAGCTCGCAGCCGTCACAAAGCGGCCACAAACCACCGTCATCTGATGCAAAGCCCTTGCCACGCTGAGCCCGCGGCTGCGACAACTGGACAGCTTTTGACCCTTGTTGCATAAGGGATAATCAGCCGCCGTTTGCTAGTAAAAAGCCCCCCGTTTCGCAAGCAAAAAAAGTTATTTAAATTTTCCATCTTCGATCGGGAGACTTGCATTTAGCGGAGCGGACGAATGAAAACCCGCTCACTGTGAGCGGTCACTAACTGAGGTGGCAAGACTCACAATTTATCCACAGCTCGTCACTTATCCACACATTGCAATGGCGGGCTGACCTCACTATCTTGTAGCTCGAACTTAAAATAACACTACATCTTGTGATTCATCGCACAATCTCTACCCAATACCTGCACATCGCCGGGCAAGGGTGGTGTCATTGTGCGATGGTTTTTCGGGAATCAACTAAAGGTCATCAGCCAATGAACTTGTTTGTGACGAAGCGTAACGGACACAAAGAACCCATCGATCTGGATAAAATTCACCGCGTGCTGGACTGGGCCGCCGAAGGGCTCGACAACGTGTCGGTCTCCCAGGTAGAGCTCAAATCCCACATCCAGTTCTATGACGGTATCCGTACCGCCGACATTCACGAAACCATCATCAAGGCGACGGCTGACCTCATCTCCGAGCAGACCCCGGACTACCAGTACATGGCAGCCCGTCTGGCCATCTTCCACCTGCGCAAGAAGGCCTACGGCCAGTTCGAACCGCCCCACCTCTACCAGCACGTGGCTCGTCTGGTGGACATGGGCAAGTACGACAAGCACCTGCTGGAAGACTACACCCAGGCCGAATTCGAAGAGCTGAACACCCATCTGGATCACTGGCGCGACATGGATTTCTCCTACGCGGCAGTCAAACAGCTGGAAGGCAAATATCTGGTCCAGAACCGCGTCACCGGCGAGATCTACGAGAGCCCGCAGTTCCTCTATATGCTGGTTGCGGCCTGCCTCTTCTCCAAGTATCCGAAAGATACCCGTCTGGACTACATCAAGCGCTTCTATGATGCGGTCTCGACCTTCAAGATCTCCCTGCCGACCCCGATCATGAGCGGCGTGCGCACCCCGACCCGTCAGTTCAGCTCCTGCGTACTGATCGAGTGCGATGACAGCCTGGACTCCATCAACGCCACCGCCAGCTCCATCGTGCGTTACGTTTCCCAGCGCGCCGGTATCGGCATCAACGCGGGGCGCATCCGCGGTCTGGGCAGCCCCATCCGTGGTGGCGAAGCGTTCCACACCGGTTGCATCCCCTTCTACAAATACTTCCAGACTGCCGTGAAGTGCTGCTCCCAGGGCGGCGTGCGCGGCGGTGCGGCCACCCTGTTCTACCCGCTGTGGCATACCGAAGTCGAGAGCCTGCTGGTGCTGAAGAACAACCGCGGCGTGGAAGAAAACCGTGTCCGTCACATGGACTACGGCGTGCAGATCAACAAACTGATGTACCAGCGCCTCATCAAGGGTGGTGACATCACCCTGTTCTCCCCGTCCGATGCGCCGGGTCTGTACGATGCCTTCTTCGCCGATCAGGACAAGTTTGAAGAGCTCTACGTCAAGTACGAGCAGGATCCGGCCATTCGCAAGAAGACCCTGAAAGCGGTAGACCTCTTCTCCCTGATGATGCAGGAGCGTGCCGGTACAGGTCGCATTTACATCCAGAACGTGGATCACTGCAACACCCACAGCCCGTTCGACCCGAGCGTGGCGCCGGTACGCCAGTCCAACCTCTGCCTCGAGATTGCGCTGCCGACCAAGCCGCTCAACAACATCGACGACGAGAGTGGCGAAATCGCCCTGTGCACCCTCTCCGCCTTCAACCTCGGTGCCATCGAGAAGCTGGAAGATCTGGAAGAGATGGCCGATCTGGCCGTGCGTGCCCTCGACGCCCTGCTCGACTATCAGGATTACCCGATTGCCGCCGCCAAGAAGGGCAGCATGGGTCGTCGCACCCTGGGGATCGGCGTCATCAACTACGCCTACTACCTGGCCAAAAACGGTGCCCGCTACTCCGACGGCTCCGGTCTGGCCCTGACTCACCGCACCTTCGAGGCCATTCAGTACTACCTGCTGAAAGCCTCCGTGCAGCTGGCCCGCGAGTTCGGCCCCTGCCCGCTGTTTGGCGAGACCACCTATGCCCAGGGCATCCTGCCCATCGACACCTACAAGAAGGATCTGGATGCGCTGTGCAACGAGCCTCTGCATCTGGATTGGGAAAGTCTGCGTGAAGAGATCAAGTCCGTGGGCTTGCGCAACTCCACCCTGACCGCCCTGATGCCGAGCGAGACCTCCAGCCAGATCTCCAACGCCACCAACGGCATTGAGCCGCCACGCGGCCTGGTCTCGGTCAAGGCCTCCAAAGATGGCATTCTCAAACAGGTGGTGCCCGAGTATGATCGCCTGAAAGATCAATACGAATTGCTCTGGAAGCAACCGAGCGTTGACGGCTACCTGCAGCTGGTCGGTATCATGCAGAAGTTTGTGGATCAGGCGATCTCCGCCAACACCAACTACGACCCTGCCCGTTTCGAAGGCAACAAGGTCCCGATGAAACAGCTGCTCAAGGACTTGCTGACCGCCTACAAATACGGCCTCAAGACCCTGTACTATCACAACACCCGTGATGGTGCAGACGATGCCCAGACCGATCTGCAAGATGACGGTTGCGCTGGCGGGGCTTGCAAAATCTAAGTCACGGCAAGAACTGATAACCGGGCGGGAGCGACAAGCTCCCGCTCTCCTGTTTTCTCCATACAGACATTCTGGTAACCATGGCCTATTCAACTTTCTGCCAAACCCAAAACGACCAGCTCAAAGAGCCGATGTTTTTTGGCCAATCGGTCAACGTAGCCCGTTATGATCAACAAAAGCACGAAGTGTTCGAGCGGCTGATCGAGAAGCAGCTCTCCTTCTTCTGGCGCCCGGAAGAGGTGGATGTCTCCCGTGATCGCATCGACTATCAGGCCCTGCCGCCCCACGAGCAACACATCTTCATCTCCAACCTGAAGTACCAGACTCTGCTGGACTCCATTCAGGGCCGCAGCCCCAACGTGGCGCTGCTGCCACTGGTCTCCATTCCGGAGCTGGAAACCTGGATTGAGACCTGGGCCTTCTCGGAGACCATCCACTCTCGCTCCTACACCCACATCATCCGCAATATCGTCAACACCCCCGCCCAGGTGTTCGACGACATCGTGACCAATGAGCAGATCTTGAAGCGCGCCGGCTCCATCAGCCACTTCTACGACGACCTGATCGAAGCGACCGCCCTCTACAACCTGCACGGTGAAGGGACCCACACTGTCGCGGGCCGCGAAGTGACCATCACATTGCGCGAGCTCAAGAAGAAACTTTATCTGTGCCTGATGAGTGTCAACGCGCTGGAAGCAATTCGCTTCTACGTCAGCTTCGCCTGCTCCTTTGCCTTCGCCGAGCGTGAACTGATGGAAGGCAACGCCAAGATCATCAAGATGATCGCCCGCGACGAAGCGCTGCACCTCACCGGCACCCAGCACATGCTGAACCTGATGCGCACCGGCCAGGATGACCCGGAGATGGCCGAGATCGCCGCCGAGTGCGAACAAGCCTGCTTCGAGATCTTCAAGGAAGCGGCCATTCAGGAGAAAGAGTGGGCCGAGTACCTGTTCCAGGACGGCTCCATGATCGGCTTGAACAAGGACATCCTCTGCCAGTATGTGGAGTACATCACCAACCTGCGCATGAGCGCAGTCGGCCTGCAGCCAGCCTTTGCCGGCACCAAGCAAAACCCGATCCCCTGGATCAACACCTGGCTGTCATCCGACAACGTGCAGGTCGCCCCGCAAGAGGTAGAGGTCAGCTCCTATCTGGTCGGTCAGATCGACAGCGAAGTCAATGCCGACGACCTGGGTGATTTCGAGCTGTGAGTGACGCCACCAACACGCTGACCCCTGCCCCGCACGCACCTGCCGAACAGCATGCGGACGTGGCACCACGGGTGCATACCCGGGATGGTGCCGTGCTGCACGCCTATCCCGGCGAAAGCGTGTTGGAGACCCTGGAGCGCCACGGTCATCATGTGGAATTTCAGTGTCGCAGCGGCTATTGCGGCGCCTGCCGCACTCCGCTGATAGCCGGCAAGGTGCACTATCCTGCGGTGCCGCTGGCATTTGTCGCCCAGGGGGAGTGCCTCCCCTGCTGCTGCAAACCGGTCGGCGCTATCCGGCTGGATATCCAGAAAAGCTGACGCAGCCACAGACTGGCAACTCGCACAAAATAGAAAGCCGCCGGAGCAATCCGGCGGCTTTTTTTGTCTCTTCATCTTTGCTCGGGTTTGCTCGGGCGCCGATGACAGACGCCCAAAGCCTCAGAGGATTACAACCAGGGGGCGGCAGTCGGTCCGTGGTGCAGGCCCAGCTTCCAGACCCGGCCGAAGTGCTTGTAGTGACCGGCTGCGACACCGGCCTTCTCGCCCATACCGTGGTAGAGATCGAGGTGCCCCTTCTTCACCGCCCCGCCCACATCCAGCGCAATCAACAAGCGCAGCTGGTGCTTGCCGGTCCAGTTGCCCTCTTTGTCGAGCAAGGGAACTTCGGCGAGGATCGGGGTCCCCATCGGCAACAGGGTCTTGTCGGCAGCGACGGCCGCTAGCGGCAGCAGCGGGATACCGGCCGCGCCGATCACATCATTGGTGGGGCGACGCTCGAAGAAGACATAGGAGGGGTTCTGCTCCACCAGCTCCTTGACGGTCTCCTCCGGTTGACGGTTGGCCCACTCCTTGATGGCCTTCATCGACATCTGCTCTTTGGGCACTTCACCGCGGTCGATCAGTACCCGGCCGATACTGACGTAACCGTGGCCGTTCTTGCCGCTGTAACCCAGATATTGCAGCCGATCGTCATCCCCGTAGTGGACAAAGCCCGAGCCCTGCACATCCATCAGGAAGTTGTCTATAAGGGATTTGCTGTAACCCAGCTCCAGCCCGCGATTGGCCAGGGCCCCCTGATGGATCTCGGCCCGGGTCGGACAGCGACCGCCACATTTGGGCATGGCATAGATGGGATATTTGTACTTGGCATCCGGGCGGTGGCGCACCTCCAGCACCGGCGAGTAGTAACCGGTAAACAGCACGTTACCCATGCGATCTGCGCCGCCCAGCTGAGCCAGGCTGATACCGTAACGGGTGATGTCGGCAGGATTGCCGCCGCCCGCCACCCAGCGGGAGAGCTGGTGATAGAGCTCGCCATAACGGCGGGTCATCTTGCCGGAGCGCTCCAATACCAGTCTGCTTTGCGGGCCAAACTTGCTGTAGTCGGCACGCGCACGGCTATTGACCCGCTCCACCCTCACCAGATCCTCTGGCAAGGTCCCGTCCAGATACTGCTTGCCCAGATTTTCCGGCACCTCGCAGTTAAGAAAGCATCTGTTGTCGGTCTGTTTTTTGGGCACTTCTGCTTTGTCAGAGTTGCCCGCACAACCGGCCAGTCCCAGCACTGCGGCGGTCAGCCAGTACGCGTGTTTGTTCATATGTCCTCATATAACGCCAAGAGCCATGCTCGGCGGGGAAGATGCCAAATTTGCAGGGGGAAAGCAAACGACATCAATCACTTGAAGCAGGATTTCTCCAAAGGGGATCCGCTGGGTTATAACAAGGTGACACGATGTGCGAGGTGATGGATGGAACAGCTCGAAATATTCCCGCTGCAAAGCCCCTGCATCGGGGTCTGCGAAGTGAACAACAAAGGCTACTGCAAGGGGTGCCTGCGCAATCGCGAAGAGCGTTTCAACTGGCTCACTATGACCCCTGCCCAGCAACAAGAGGTGATGCGCCTGTGCCGGGATCGCAAACGCCGGGTCGAGGCTGCGCGGCGCAAGGCTCGCGAAGGCGATCAACCCGAACCAATACCGCAATCTGGCTGGGATTTCTGACCCGCTCCTAACATCCCTGCAAGCCATATTCCTGCGCTCACGAGACACGACCTATCCAGCATATAAAAATGCCGCCCGATCTTTCGACCGGGCGGCATTGTCATTGTGATGCGCGTTATGAACGCGGCAGCTCAACCAAACAGATGGTGGCTGACGATGAACAGGCCGCCGGAAAGCAGCATGGTCAACGGCAGGGTCAACACCCAGGCCATCAGGATGGTCTTGATAGTCTGGCTCTGCAGGCCGGATTTGTTGGCAATCATGGTCCCCGCCACCGCAGAAGAGAGGATGTGGGTGGTGGACACCGGCATACCGGTCAGACTGGCGACCCCGATGGAGGTTGCAGCCGTGATCTGGGCCGCAATGCCCTGGCTGTAGGTCATGCCGGTGGTGCCGATCTTCTCGCCCACGGTATGAACGATACGACGCCAGCCCACCATGGTGCCGCAACCAAGCGCCAGCGCGATGGAGACGATCACCCAGGTCGGTGCGTATTCAGCGGTCGCGGTCAGATCCTTGCGCCATTTGGCCAGATCGGTCAGCTCCTTGGCTGGCAGCGGCAGCTTGGCCGCTTTGCGGGCGGTGTCATCGATACAAAGCAGCAGACGACGCACTTCGCGGCGGTCAGTCAGGCTCATCTGATCATAAGTACGCACGGCACCCAAACGGGCATCCAGGGTGGCCATCGCCTGCAGCACGCCATCGGCGGAACAGTGGGTCATCAGCTCTTCCTGAGCCGTTGCCGGTGCAGAGAAGTTGATGACGTCCGAGAGGGCGGACTGGTTGCGCTGGTAGATCTCCATGATGCGCTGGTTGGCATCCTGGGTCCGGTCCAGATCATAGGCGCGGCTGTTCATGTCCAGTGCGAAATAGGCTGGCGCCATACAGATCAGCACCAGCATCACCAGACCGATGCCCTTCTGGCCATCGTTGGAGCCGTGAACGAAGCTGACCCCCATGGCCGAGGCAACCAGGGTCAGACGCGCCCAAAACGGTGGGTGTTTCTTGCCATCCACCAGCTGGCGCTCTTCCGGCGTTTTGTGGATCTTGTTGCTGGTCCAGATGCGCTTCATCGCCAGCAGCAGCAGTGCCGCGATGATGAAGCCGATGGTGGGAGAGATGATGAGGGAAAGCATGATGTCGATCGCTTTGCCCACGTTGATCCCTTCTGTCACCGGTTTATGAGTGATCCAGGCATAGGCGCCGCCTACCCCCAAAATGGAACCGATCAAGGTATGTGAACTGGAGGCCGGGATCCCGAAGAACCAGGTGCCCAGGTTCCACACGATGGCGGAAAACAGCAAGGAGAAGACCATGATCAACCCTTGGGTGGAGTCCATCCCAAGCAGCAGGTCGATGGGCAGCAGATGGACAATGGCATAGGCCACACCCAGTCCACCAAACATGACGCCAAAAAAGTTGAAGATCCCCGATGCAACGACCGCCAGGTGAGCTGGCATCGCCTTGGTATAGATAACCGTTGCTACCGCGTTGGCGGTATCGTGAAAGCCGTTGATAAATTCATAGGCAAGCACAAAAAAAACGGCCAATACCAAACCGATTGACCACCACAAACCCAAACCACTAAACATTTCAAACATAAAAAAAAGCCTGTTTATGAGTTGCGGCGGATTATGCCAGATGGCGGCCAACACCATAGCCATCATTGAAATATTTCAGCCATAAAAAAAAAGAGCTTTTTGGAAAAAAATATCCTAGAGCCAGTCTTCATGCGGCTTGCCATCGATTAATTAAAGCCATCAATGATTGCGGGAAAGGGCAAAAATAGCTGACAATTAAGCCAATAATTTCATTTTTATGACGCTTTTATGACAGAAAAACGGGCAGAAGTGGTGATAAAACGTCCCGGCCTCACCAATCTCATCCGACCAGCACCATCAACCCAATATCCGTTTGATTCCAGATGCAAAAAGGGAGCACCTTGTGCTCCCTTGAATCGTTGCCGTGTTGCCAGTTATCAGTCCTGATTGATACGACTGGCAACGGCACCCTGCTGGCTCTTGTACTTGGCATTTTCCCGCTTGTTGTAGGGACGGGCCGCGACGCCGGAGAGCATCTCGAAGTTCAAGGCGCCAATTTTCATCTTCGGGCGCAGTGCCAGCGGCAGTTTGCCGCCGTTGTAGAACTCCAGCACGATGCGACCAGACCAACCGGGATCGATCCGGTGCGCCGTCACGTGCACCATCAAACCCAGGCGCGCCAATGAAGAGCGGCCATCCAACCAGCCGACGATATCGGCAGGCAGGGTGACGGATTCGTAGGTCACCGCCAGCGCCAGCTGACCCGGGTGCAGGTAGAAGGCTTCGCCATCGGGGATATGGATCTCGTCACTCATCACCCGATCGATGGCATCGGCCATCTCGCTGCTCGGGCCGCTCAGGTCGATATAGGGAGCGGTATGATCGCGAAACACCCGAAACTCGTTACCCAGCAGCACATCGACACTGACACCACTGATCCGCTCTACCCCGGGCCGTGGCTCAATGACGATCTTGCCTTCATCCAGATGGCGTTCAATATCGGTATCACACAGACGCATTGGGCGACTCTCCTGACAAATTGTGCTTTTAAAAAAGCCGGGCATCACCCGGCTTGTTTCATCTTAACCGATCAACATGTGGCGGATACGCGCCTTGAGCATGTCGATGGCGATGCGGTTCTTGCCACCACGGGGCACGATCACATCGGCATACTGTTTGGACGGCTCGATAAACTGCAGGAACATCGGACGCACCGTCTTCTGATACTGCTTGAGCACGGAGTCCATGGTACGGCCTCGCTCCTGCACATCACGCACCAGACGGCGCAGCAGGCAGATGTCGAGCGGGGTGTCCATAAAGATGGAGGCGTCCATCAGATCCCGCAGACGGCTGTCGGTCAGCAGCAGGATCCCTTCCAGAATGATCACCCGGCGCGGCGCAAACGGGGTCACTTCGCTCATCCGGGTGTGTTCGGTGTAGGAGTACTGGGGAATGGCAACCGCGTCACCTTTGACCAGCTGGCTCAGGTGCTGTACCAGCAGGTCGTGATCCAGCGCGTTGGGATGGTCATAGTTGGTCTTGACCCGCTCTTCCATGGTCAGGTGGGTCTGATCACGGTAGTAGCAATCTTCGGTGATCACACCAATCTGACCTGCGCCCAGTTCGGCCACCAGCTCTTCATAAATGGTCTGGGCTATAAGACTTTTGCCAGACGCAGATGCGCCCGCAATACCGATGATCACACACGAATGTTGAGTATCAGACATGACAAATACCTAAAAGAGAAGAGCAGTGGGGATGGTTTAAACCGATCCATTATATAAAAAAGGGTGGGTCATGCCCACCCTCAATTCCCTTTCAAGTGACCGACCGCCGATTATTCATCCAGCGCCATGGCATAGAGGGGGGTCGCAATCGGTTTTGCGCTGAAAAAGAGTTCAGCCCCTACCCTACGCGCCAGCTTCAAATAGGCCTGAGCCAGGCTCCCTTCCGGTGCGCCGAACACCGTCGGGCAGCCATCATCCATGTGTTGGCGGATGTCGATGTGCAGCGGCAGCAGGCCAAGCAGCGCCACTTGATACTGCTCTGCCATCTTCTGGCCGCCACCGGTACCGAATAGCGGCTCATGGTGACCACAGGCGCTGCAGACGTGGTAACTCATGTTCTCGATGATGCCAAGCACCGGCACATTGACCTTGTTGAACATGGCGATCCCCTTGCGGGCATCGGCCAGCGCCACATCTTGCGGGGTTGTGACGATCACCGCCGCCGAAGTCGGCACCTGCTGAGCCATAGTGAGCTGGATATCGCCAGTGCCCGGCGGCATGTCTACCACCAGATAATCCACCTCGCCCCAGCGGGTCTCATGGAGGATCTGCGCCAGCGCCTTGCTCGCCATCGGGCCACGCCAGATGGTGGCATCCTGCTCGGAGACCAGATAGCCGATGCTGTTGCTCTTGAGGCCGCAGGCCATCACCGGCTCCATCAGCTTGCCGTCATGGCTGACCGGGCGCTCTGTGAGGGTGCCCATCATGGTAGGAATGGAAGGGCCATAGATATCTGCATCGAGAATGGCGACCCGCGCCCCCTCTTTTTGCAGGGCCAGCGCCAGGTTGACCGCGGTGGTGGATTTGCCCACCCCCCCCTTGCCGGAAGCAACCACGATGATGTTGCGAATGCCCTGCACGGCATTGAGGCCCTGCGCCCGCGGCATGCTGGCGACGTCAATCTCCAATGCCCAGTCGATACGGGCAGCACCGGTGGCGCTGCGCAGTCTGGCATCGTAGTTCTCTTTGAGCTGATCGAGCAGCGAGAGACCGGCAAACGGCAATACCAGCCGGATAGTAAGCCCCTGACCCTGATTGATGATCTCGCGAACGAATCCGGCATCCACCAGATCCTTGTGCCAGCCTGCTGGCTTAAATTCGGCGAGGATCTGTTTTACTGAATCAATCACCATTAACTCCTCATTATCTTGTCATTATCTTGAGGTGAACGGTTACCGCACACAAATCAGTGGCTTGCCTGCCATCGTAACAGCAGGTGCTGCCAAGGTTGGCATAGCCACAACCCTAGGCAGGCTACCCCCAATTCGGGTAACATGCACGGCACTCTATCATCCCAACAAGCACATCAAGAACGTAATATGGCAACTGATCCTCGTAAAATGCTGGTAACCTGCGCCCTCCCCTATGCCAATGGCTCCATCCATCTTGGCCACATGCTGGAACATATCCAGGCCGATATCTGGGTTCGTTATCAGCGAATGCGCGGCCATCAGGTGCACTTCATCTGTGCCGATGATGCCCACGGCACCCCGATCATGCTCAAGGCACAGCAGATGGGGATCACCCCGGAAGAGATGATTGCCGCTGTCTCCAAGGAGCACCAGGCTGATTTCGCCGGGTTCAACATCAGCTTTGACAACTATCACTCCACCCACAGCGACGAAAACCGCGAGCTGGCGGAGCTGATCTATGGCCGCCTGAAAAATGGTGGCTTTATCAAGAGCCGCACCATCTCCCAGCTGTTCGATCCGGAAAAATCCATGTTCCTGCCGGACCGTTTCGTCAAGGGGACCTGCCCCAAGTGCAAATCTCCGGAGCAGTATGGCGACAACTGCGACAGCTGCGGCGCTACCTACAGCCCGACAGAGCTGATCGATCCGAAATCTGCCGTCTCCGGCGCGACTCCGGTGATGAAGGACTCCGAGCACTTCTTCTTCGACCTGCCGCAGTTTGAAAAATGGCTCTCTGAGTGGGTGCGCGGCTCCGGCGCCATTCAGGAAGAGATGGCCAACAAGATGCAGGAGTGGTTCGAAAGCGGCCTGCAACAGTGGGACATCACCCGTGACGCCCCCTACTTCGGTTTCGAAATTCCCGGCGCCCCGGGCAAGTACTTCTACGTCTGGCTGGATGCCCCCATCGGTTACATGGCCTCTTTCAAGAACCTGTGCAACAAACGTGGCGACATCGACTTTGACAGCTACTGGAAAGCGGACTCCGACGCCGAGCTCTACCACTTCATCGGCAAGGATATCGCCTACTTCCACTGCCTGTTCTGGCCGTCCATGCTGGAAGGTGCCAACTTCCGCAAGCCGACCAAGGTCAACGTGCACGGCTATGTGACCGTCAACGGCGCCAAGATGTCCAAATCCAAGGGCACCTTTATCAAGGCATCCACCTACCTGAACCACCTGGATCCGGAGTGCCTGCGTTACTACTACGCCGCCAAGCTCAACAGCCGCATCGACGATCTGGACTTGAACCTCGAAGATTTCGTGCAGCGGGTCAACGCTGACGTGGTCAACAAGCTGGTCAACCTCGCCTCCCGCAACGCCGGTTTTATCGCCAAGCGTTTTGGCGGCAAGCTGGCTGCCACCTGCGCCGAACCCGAACTCTACGCCGAATTCGCCAACGCCCGTACCGCTATTGCGGAAGCCTATGAGAGCCGCGAGTTCAGCCGTGCCATCCGCGAAATCATGGCGCTGGCCGACAAGGCCAACCGCTATGTGGATGACAAGGCTCCTTGGGTCATCGCCAAGCAGGAAGGGGCTGACGCCGAGCTGCAAGCTGTTTGCTCCGTCGGTATCAACCTGTTCCGCGTACTGATGGCCTACCTCAAGCCCGTCATGCCGCTGCTGGCCGAGCGTGCCGAAGCCTTCCTGGCCGAAACCCTCAGCTGGGATGGCATCGAGATGCCGCTGGTCGATCACACCGTGGCACCGTTCAAAGCCCTCTTCTCACGCATCGAGCCGGCGAAGATTGAAGCCATGATCGAGGCATCCAAGGAAGACTTGGCCAAAGAGCAGGCACCGAAAGTGAGCGGCCCGCTGGCTGATGACCCCATCAGCGAAACCATCACCTATGACGATTTTGCCAAGATTGACCTGCGCGTCGCGCTGATCAAGAAGGCCGAAGCGGTACCGGAAGCCGAGAAGCTGCTCAAGCTGCAACTGGATATCGGCGGCGAGACCCGTCAGGTGTTTGCCGGTATCAAGTCCGCCTACAACCCGGAAGATCTGGAAGGCAAGCTGACCGTGATGGTGGCCAACCTGGCGCCGCGCAAGATGCGTTTCGGCATGTCCGAAGGCATGGTGCTGGCCGCAGGCCCGGGCGGCAAGGATCTCTGGATCCTGGAGCCGCAGGAAGGCGCCCAGCCGGGTATGCGCGTCAAGTAAGCACATCGCTGACTGCGACCACAGCCAGATAGAGAAGAGAGGCCAAACGGCCTCTCTTTTTTTATCTCACCTGTTTGGCTTGGATAGTTTTTGTAGATGCTGATCGCGGATGACGTCCGCAGATTGCGGTCTCGGGGCTATCCACCACCGGGATTCGCGGGCGATACATTTTGTTCTGAATACCTGACCACCCGACTTGCCATGTCATCCATGTTGTGGCCTGCCTGCATCGCCAATTTGAGCGCCACCAGCTCCGCCTGCTGGCAGTCCAGTTGACACAAACGGGCGGTGATCTTCCCCTTCAACTGCTGCCGCAGTTTCGTCTGCTTGCGGGTGTTCCCCTGCTCTGCTCGCAACCTCCGCCGCCATTGACGCCAATCCTGCAACTGGCCGAGTCGCTCCTGCCAGTGAGTCAGGGTGCTCAACCAACCGGGATCCCCACTCCCCAGATCCAGCAACAGTTCCACGCCATAACGGGCCTGCTTGATCTCGAGGCGCAGCCGATGCCAGCGGCGCAACTGTTGCTGACGGGAGCTGGCAGATTTCCCAACACAGGGAATAGGTTCATCGAGAGCGCTCTGTGCCTCATCAAGGCGCAGGGCCAGATGCTGCTGATAGAGGAACGCCAATGCCCGCGCATCCTGCACCTGCGCCACCACCGCGAGCCAGCGGGCCAGTCGCCTCGACAACAGGGGCACGCGACAGGCCGATTTGTGGGTATTACCAGTGCTGGCAGGCGGCTTGCCAAAACGCTCGGCGTAGACCTGAGCATCCCGCAGCGCCGAGAGCCGCCCGACCGAGCGCAGCAGACGCTGCTCCAGCTCGGGATGATAGGTGAGTGGCCGCCACAGGGCGAGCAGCGCCAGCAAGCGGCGCGCCGCGATACGGTAGCCATGCACGGCCGGTTCACTGGCCTCTTCGCGCACCGCTCGCGCCGCCTCCTGATAACGGGCGACCCAGCTTGTTGCCTGAGTCAGCAACAGACCTTCCTTGTCAGCGTCCATCTCGTCTCCGCCCCTTCAGTTGGTGTGAAAGCCCTGACCGGTGGGCGGCAGCGCCTCTTCATACTCCATCCGGGTCACCCTGGCGGTGCGCGGGCCATGCTCCAACCAACCCAGCATCATCTGCACCCCCTGCGCAGGGCCACTGATGAGGATCTCCACCGATCCATCCTCCAGGTTGTAGGCATGGCCCCGCAAACCCAGTTGCAGCGCCCGCTCACGGGTGAAATAGCGAAATCCCACCCCCTGCACCTGCCCCCACACCCGAATGACAAACGATTGCTCTCCCATTTCTCACACCTTCCGCTTAAGAAAAAAATTCCCGAGACGATAATGTGCCCGACACTCTATCTCTGCAGGATGCAGCTCCATTATGAAAGAAGTTAAATTCCGGTGGGTTGACCGCTATCTCATTCACCTCACCATCAGTGAAAAATTCCATATCGCGTTCTGGTTACCTCTCTTCATCATCGCCTTTCTCAGCTGGTATATGCTGGCAGCCAGCCATCAGCAGGAGATCTCCCTGCGGGTAGCGCAGTTGCAGCAACGGGTCGAGACCACGGCGCAGCTGGTCAGCCAGCAGCCCACTCTGGTGTTGCCTGCTGATCTGCGTCTGACCCGGCAAGGCAGCCGCGGGTTGCAGCAGCAAGGAGATCACTACCTCTTTAGCGAGCCAGCGGGTCAGGCAGGCTACGTAACCGGTGATCTCGATACCGGCAACCTCTCCATGTGGGAGGGGCAGGGCTCGACCCTGCTCCTCATCGGCGCGCTGGCAGCCCTGATGGCGCTGGTGATCCACTACATGATGACCTTTGTCTCCGGAGCGCTTTACTCCACCAACAAGGCGTTGCAAACCGTGGCGGACGGGGATCTCACCTTCCGACTCAACTTCTTCCCGGTGCGCGACGAGTTCTCCACCCTGGCAGGCAGCATCGACCGATTTACCGACCGCCAGCACCAGATCGTCAAACTGGTGGAGGAGTCTGCCGAAGCGCTGACCATGGCCGCCGACGAGTTTCGTGACCATGCCCGCGAAGGCGAGACCATGGCGCGTTCACAGCGCCAGCACATGGATTCACTGGCCACCGCCATGGAGCAGATGTCAGCCGCCATTCGCGAAGTGGCGCGCAATGCCAACGACACCCTGCAACAAACCCGCCAGTCGAGCGAAGAGGCAGCCAATGGCGCCAACCGGGTAGCCCGCACCATAGAGGCGATCCGTACTCTGGCCGACGAGATTGGCAACGCCTCCGGCGCGGTCGAGCGGCTAACCCACAACGCCAACCGGATCAACGAGGTGGTCAACGTCATCAACGCCATCTCCCAGCAGACCAACTTGTTGGCCCTCAACGCCGCCATCGAAGCGGCCCGTGCCGGTGAGCAGGGTCGCGGCTTTGCGGTGGTAGCTGATGAGGTGCGTACCCTCGCCAGCCGTACCCAGCAGGCGACGGTGGAGATCCAGCAGATGATCGAAGAGCTGCAGACCGGTACCGGCGCGCTAAACGAGATCATGGAGAAAACCGTGGGGCGCGCCGCCAGCAGCCAGCAGCTCATCAGCGAAGTGGGGCTCGATATCGAGAAGCTGAGCAACCATAGCGATGCGGTGCTGGAGATGAGCACCCAGATCGCTACCTCGAGCGAAGAGCAGAGCTCGGTCGCCGCCGAGATCACCCACAATCTGGATCAGGTACGCCATGAAGCGGCGCAGGTGGAGGAGTCTGCCAGCGCCTCGGTAGCCGGCACACAAGGGCTGAAAGCCACCGCCAGCGAACTGACCCAAGCACTCAAGGGGATTAAGCTCTGACCATATGAGGTGTCAGATCAGGGCAACCCCATCCATTACACAGGGTTGTTTGAGTTTTACCTGCGGGCCACATAGAATGTGGCCCCTTTTCTTTCTACCATCGGCAAACATCCATGAGCGCTTCCATCTATCTCGTCAAAGGCCGCGAAAAATCCCTGCTGCGTCGCCACCCCTGGATCTTCTCCAAGGGGATTGAGCGGGTTCAGGGCAACCCCATTGACGGCGATACCGTCGAGATCTATGCCAACGATGGCAAGTGGCTCGCCCGTGGCGCCTGGTCAGGCAGTTCCCAAATCCGTGCCCGGGTCTGGACCTTCGACAAGGATGAGACCGTCGATCTCGACTTCTTTATCCGTCGTCTCAAATATGCACAGGAGTCTCGCGATCCGCTGATCAAGCGCCAGGGCCTCACCGGCTATCGCCTCTGCGCCGCCGAATCCGACGGCCTGCCGGGTCTGACCATCGACCGTTATGCCGATTTTCTGGTGTGCCAGATCCTCTCCGCCGGTGCCGAGTTCCAGCGTGAGCTGATAACGCAAGCACTGCGTACCCTCTACCCAGAGTGCAGCATCTATGAGCGCTCCGACGTGGCAGTGCGCAAGAAGGAAGGGCTGAAAGAGCGCACCGGCGTCATCTATGGCGAGACCCCGAACGAGCCGGTGGTCATCGAGGAGAACGGTGGCGTCAAGATCCTGGTGGATATTCGCAACGGCCATAAAACCGGTTTCTATCTGGATCAGCGTGACAACCGTCAGGCTGCCGCCAAATACACCGAAGGCAAGCGCGTCCTCAACTGCTTCTGCTACACCGGTGGGTTTGGCGTCTATGCCCTCAAGGGCGGCGCCAAGGAAGTGGTCAACGTCGATCTCTCCCAGAATGCGCTGGATATCGCCCGCCAGAATGCCGAGCTGAACGGGCTGGATACCAGCAACACCCAGTTTGTCCGTCACGACGTGTTCAAGCTGCTGCGTGAATACCGCGAGAAGGGCGAGAAGTTCGATGTCATCGTGCTGGATCCGCCCAAGTTTGCCGAGAGCAAGGCCCAGCTGCTGGGTGCCTGCCGAGGCTACAAGGACATCAACATGCTGGCATTCCAGCTGCTGGCGCCGGGTGGCGTGCTGCTGACCTACTCTTGCTCCGGCCTGATGGAGCAGAGCCTGTTCCAGAAGATCGTTGCCGATGCGGCGCTCGATGCCGGTCGCGATGCCCAGATCCTGGAGCTGCTCTCCCAGGCCTCTGATCACCCTATCGGTACCGCCTATCCGGAAGGCTTCTACCTCAAGGGTCTGGTGGTACGCGCCCGCTGATCGGCAACCACCCTCCCCTTGTGATCAATCAGGCCCCTTGCGGGCCTGATTGCTTTGCATCGCGCCGTATAAACCTGAGCCTGACGCTCGCCCCGATGACCACCCTCTCTGCTTTATTCGCGTTCCTTCTCCTCCTCTTTTGCTGCCGGCGCCCCACTTCTTCTCTGTTTAAATTACTTTGCACAATAACTGCACATTTATGATTCAAATCACATCCGTATGACTCTCTTTTTCGTAGTGTGATCCCGCCTGCGGCAGCCAAGCCGGGGCAGCCGCACCGTCAGGATTGATGGACGGCACAACAACAAAATAGATGTCAGGCCAAGCTGAACATCACAAGGGATCCCGTTATGAATCAATCATTGCCGCTGTTAACGCCGCTGCGGGGCATCGCTGCCCTGATGGTGGTGCTGTTCCATGCCCGCTTGCTGCTCTTTCCTCAGTGGATGGAGCTGATCGCAGGCCACACCCAACTCATCGAGAACGGCTACCTCTGGGTCGATCTGTTCTTTATTTTGAGCGGCGTGGTGCTGGCCCATGTCTATGGGGAGGCCTTCACCCGCACGCCCCGCACCGTGGGCTATGGCCGCTTTCTCTGGCTGCGGCTGACCCGCGTCTACCCCCTCTATCTGGTGACCCTGCTGTTACTGGTTGGCTGGGAGCTTTACAAGGCGCGGCACGGGGTGGGCTTCTACGCCGGCCCCTTGTTCAAGATGTGGGAGTGGGAAGGGATGCCGCCTTTCGGTTCCCCCTTCACCCCGGCCGAGGCGCTGCCAAGCGCCTTCCTGCTGCTGCAGGTGGTGACCGATCACGGGCTGACCTGGAACTTCGCCGCCTGGTCGCTCAGCGTAGAGTGGATCAGCTACCTAGTGTTCCCGCTGCTGATTCCGCTGGCGGTAACCCGCAGTCGCTGGAGCCATCTCGCTCCCCTGCTGGCGCTGACGGTGCTGGCCTTTATCGTACACAGTCGCGGCACGCTGGATGTCACCAGCGGCGCGCTGGCGGTGGGGCGCGGGGTAAGTGAATTTGTGCTCGGCCTCTGGCTGCTGCCAAGGGTCAAAGCCGCGAAAGGCTCGCCCATGATGAATCATGATCTGCCACTGCTGGTCGCCTTTGTGCTGCCCTTCGCGCTGATGCAGTTCACCATGACGCCGCAACTGACCCTGCTGCTGATCGGCTCCTACGTGCTGCTGATCTGGATTTCAGCCGCCCAGGGGGAGCGCCAGAGCCCGCTGCTGCGCCTGCTGGATAACCGCTTCACCAACTGGCTGGGGGATCTCTCCTACTCCATCTACCTGCTCCATGCGCTGGTGCTGCTCACTGGCTGCGAGCTCATCCACTATCTGGCACCGGGGCTCACCGAGTGGTGGTATGGCCAAACCAACCCGCTGCTGGGGGTAGTGGCAACCTTGCTGATGCTGGCAGTGCTGATCGGACTCTCGGCGTTGAGCTACAACCTGCTGGAGCGGCCACTGCAACGGCGCCTGCGCCGCTGGGGCAAGTCACGGCAACCGGCGTTGGAGCAAGCAGGATAAGCTAATCTCGCCCTGTCTGGATGAGTTGACGGGCTTATGCCAACTCATCCAGCACCAGTTCATCCAGACTGCTCATCACCCAGGCGCTCGGGTGCTGGCTAAATCCGAGCTTGGGGTAGTATGCCACCGCCTGCGGTGCGGCCAGCAGGATCAGCTTGCAGCCCGGCTGCAATTGCAAAAACGTCTCGCGAATAAGGGCTTTGCCAATCCCCTGCCCCTGCACCGACTCGGCCACCGCCAGATCCGAGAGGTAGCAGCAAAAATGAAAATCGGTCACCGAGCGGGCCACCCCGACTAGGGTCTCGCCCTGCCAGGCGGTGATCAGCAAATTGGCGTTATCCAGCATGCCCTGCAGGGTGGCTGGATGCGCCAGCGGCCGTCTCGCCCCCAGCGAGGTCTGCGCCAACAACGCCGCAAACTGCGCCGTGGTGATGGGGTGGTTAACCAAAAGTGTGGTGGTCACTAAGCTCTCCTGTTGTAGATCAGCAGTTGCGTGCTGTTGGTCTCTTTGACGTTCTCTTTGCTGCATCTGTACTGCAATCAATCAGCCAGCGCCGGATCCAGACCGATGACAGGCAAGTGCAGGCAATTCCCTGCTGTTTATGTGAATTCCTGTTCGAACCCCAAGGGGCAAATGTGGCATAATGCCCCGTCCTGTGGCCCTTGGCGGGGCTGCGCTGGCGGTCCTTCATAACTGCCAGTCATCGCTGCCCCTGTCGGCACCGAGGCCACCCATATTTGCGGCTTCTTGTCATTCTCTCTACAAGGCCGCCCATTGACCAAGACGGCTCCACAGAGCCTCTGCTCTGTTTGCAAATAAAAGGAGTAAGTATGTCTTCTATTCGTCTGACCCAATACAGCCACGGCGCTGGCTGCGGCTGCAAAATTTCTCCCAAGGTACTCGACACCATTCTCAAGAGCCAGATCCCGGGCTTCAACGACCCGACCCTGATCGTTGGCAACAGCAGCAAAGATGACGCGGCCGTGGTCGATATCGGCAACGGTCAGGGCATTGTCTCCACCACCGACTTCTTCATGCCCATCGTCGATGACCCCTTCACCTTTGGCCGCATCGCCGCCACCAACGCCATCAGCGATATCTACGCCATGGGGGGCAAGCCCATCGTTGCCATCGCCATCCTCGGCTGGCCCATCAATACCCTGCCCGCCGAAGTGGCCCAGCAGGTGATCGATGGCGGCCGTCAGGTGTGCCACGAAGCGGGCATTTCGCTGGCCGGTGGCCACAGTATCGATGCCCCCGAGCCCATCTTCGGCCTCGCGGTAACCGGTATCGTGCCTCTGGATGCCATCAAGCAGAACGACACCGCCAAGGTGGGTGACACCCTCTATCTGACCAAGCCTCTTGGTATCGGTATCCTCACCACCGCCCAGAAGAAGGGCAAGCTGAAGCCGGAACACGAGCAACTGGCCCCCAACGCCATGTGCACCCTCAACAAGATTGGCCAGCGTTTTGCCGAGCTGCCGGGGGTTCACGCCATGACCGACGTCACCGGTTTTGGTCTGGCCGGTCACCTGCTGGAGATGTGCGAAGGATCCAATGTCAGCGCCCGTCTCGACTTCAAGGCGCTGCCGCTGCTGGACGAGGTGGATTACTACCTCACCGAGGGCTGCGTCCCGGGCGGGACCCTGCGCAACCACGACTCCTACGGCCACAAGCTCGATGCCATGGACGATCGCACCCGCAACATCATGTGTGATCCGCAAACCAGCGGCGGCCTGCTGGTCGCCGTGGGTAAAGAGAGCGAAGCCGATCTGCTCGCCATCGCGCAAGAGGCTGGCATTTCGCTCTCGCCCATCGGCCAGATCAAGCCCCTTGAGGGCTCCCGTTTTATCGAGATTGTCCAATGAGTGAATTGCCACTGGCCACGGACTACGCCCAGATTTTTTTAGGCGATGTGCCGTTGATTGATGTGCGCGCCCCCATCGAGTTCAAGGAGGGGGCCTTCCCCTGCTCGACCAGCCTGCCCTTGATGACAGACGATGAGCGCGCCCAGGTGGGGACCTGCTTCAAGAAGCAGGGTCAGGCCGCCGCCATTGAGCTTGGACACAAGCTGGTGGGGGGAGCAGTGCGTGCCGAACGACTCGAAGGCTGGCTGACGCAGTTGCGCAAGCAGCCCGATGCCCTGCTCTACTGCTTTCGCGGCGGCCTGCGCTCGCAAACCGTACAACAGTGGCTGGCTGATGCCGGGGTGACTCGCCCCCGCGTCGCCGGTGGCTACAAGGAGCTGCGCCGCTTCCTGATCGACACCCAGGACAAGGCCTCTGCCGAGTGCCACTGGACTGTGCTGACCGGCATGACCGGTTCCGGCAAGACCCATATGCTGGACCACGTGGCCCAGGCACTCGATCTGGAAGGACACGCCCATCACAGGGGCTCGTCGTTTGGTCAGCTGCCCGGCGGCCAGCCCAGCAACATCAATTTTGAAAACAACCTCGCCATCGAACTGCTCAAGCGCCGCCATCGCGGCGAGCAGGCCTTCGTGGTCGAAGATGAGAGTCGCCTGATTGGCCGCTGCTGCCTGCCCCTCTCCCTCCATGAGGCCATGAGTCAGGCGCCGCTGGTGGTGGTGGATGTTCCGCAAATCGATCGGGCCGAGCAGATCCGTGAAGATTACGTGCACGATCTCTGGCTGCGCTATCAAGCCATGTATGGCCAGGAAGCCGGTTGGCCGCTGTTTGCCGCCTACCTCACCGATGCGTTGGCCCGTCTCAAGCGCCGCCTCGGCGATCAGGCCCATCGTGAGCTGGATGCCCTGATGAAGACCTCTCTCACCGAGCAGGAAAAGAGCGGCGATACCGCGCTGCATCTAGCCTGGATCACGTTGCTGCTGACCCGCTACTACGACCCCATGTATCTCTACCAGCTTGGCAACAAGCAGGAGCGCATCGTATTCCGCGGTGACAAACAGGCCTGTCTCGACTATTTCGCCGAGCAGCATGCCAGCTCGCTGCGCGGCTGACCCATCCCAAGAGAGGAACTCTATGTTGAAATTCGAGGTGATCCCGGTCACCCAGTTCGCCCAGAACTGCTCCCTCATCTGGTGTGACGAGACCCATCAGGCGGCCCTGATCGATCCGGGCGGCGAAGCGGAAAAACTGCTGGCTGCCATCGCCAAGCGCGGCCTGACCCTGACTCATATCCTGCTGACCCACGGTCATCTGGATCATGTGGGTGCCGCCGCCGCTCTGCGGGAAAAGACCGGCGTCGCCATTACCGGCCCCCACAAGGAGGACGCCTTCTGGCTCGACATGCTGCCCCAGCAGAGCCAGATGTTCGGCTTCGCCCATACCCCCGCCTTCACGCCGGATCGCTGGCTGGAGCAGGGTGACAAGGTGCAGCTTGGCCAGTGCGAGCTGGAGGTCTACTTCTGCCCCGGCCACACCCCGGGTCATATCGTGCTGCTGAGTCAGGCCGAAAAACTCGCCTGGGTTGGCGACGTGTTGTTTGCCGGCAGCATCGGCCGCACCGACTTCCCCCGTGGCGATCACGGTACGCTGATCAAGTCGATCACCGAGACCCTGCTGCCGCTGGGTGACGAAATCGTCTTTATCCCGGGCCACGGCCCCAGCTCCACCTTCGGCCGCGAGAAGGTGAGCAACCCCTACCTGACCCAGCCTATCTGGTGATCAAAAAAGGCAGCGGTGTTCCGCTGCCTTTTCCTTTTTTTATGAAGTCCTCATTGCTATAGGTACAAGCGAGTCTTTATAATTCACCATGGTTTGTCTCTGACCATCAAAACTTGGGAACAAAAATGTATCTTGCTTTAGCTATTGCCATATTGTTATGTATTTTTTTCCTGAAGAAGTCACGAGCCAGATATAGAATCAGAGATTACAAACGCCCAACAATCATTCATGGGATAATAATACTACTCGTTAATATTGCATTTGAAATAATATATAGAGCTGAGTTTGTCCCCATTCAGGCCAGTGACAGCAGCTTACTAACCTATGTACTGCCTCAAGTTATATACTACCTATTGTTGATCACCATTTTTTTAGTTATGGCATATAGATATGGTTTTTTCATATGGCCAGATGATAGAAATGCGATAAATAGACAGCATACAATCAATATCCCTATGTGCTTCTTGTTGACTATTTTTATAGTATGCCCATCTGCCATGCGAAATGGAATTATTGAAGCATCACCCTATCTACATGTTTGCAGTCTTATTGGTAGCGGACTTACCTCTATCTATCTTGTAAGAATTTTCACTATTAAGTTCAACAAGACAATTAATGATATATAATTTTTTATTGCCATCACAGTCATGAAAAATAAGCGCGTTTATTTCTATCTCTTGTTCTTGAGCCACAATTATTTGATAAGCGACCGCAAGATATTCTGACATTTTAAATCATAAATACCCCCTGAAAATAAAAAATCCCCACCCGAGGGTGAGGATTGATTTATTGTACAGACCTAGTTATCACCTGACACCGGCCTCAAACCGGTGTCTTGTTTACGCTACTTTAGAGCGCACTTCCTTCGATATCAATTTCAGACCCTTCTTGAACTGTAGTGGTCTAATCATCCCGGACACCATTTTAGGTGGTACAGTCGCCACCATGACCTGAGGTGTTCAATGACAAGATTACGTCGCTCATTTACTGCCGAATTCAAACT
>NZ_JBGLRB010000019.1:0-105337 GCF_041402305.1 Aeromonas sp. S12(2024) | reverse complement strand
TCAAATTGTTAAAGAGCGTCACGCTTGTCGCGTTGAGGAGGCGCATATTACGCTTCTCACTTCGAAAGTCAAGCGATTGTTTTCGCTTTTCTTTCGGCGCCCACTTCGCTACGAAGCTGGCTCATCAGTTCGGCGTGTTCCGCCGTGCTGGTAGGGGCGCATTATAGGGAGCGGCGCTGCGATGACAAGACTTTTTTTGAAGAAAATCACGAAAATTTCAAATTATTCAATTAGAAACAGCTTATTCAGTGTATATATACAATGTTATCCACAATCCGGTTATTTCACTCCCATTTTAGCGTCATTTATGTCGCCTTCAGTGACCTTGGGAATGCCATACTGGAGCCGATAACCTCTCCCGAGTGGTCCATGGTAGCGCCAATCAGGAAAGCTGGTTACCATGGAGGTGAATATAGTGTTGCACCTTTTTTGCTTTCATTTACAAAAGGTCTTTTAAGATGAATTTATCCAAGTTTCCCGTATATATGCAGGCCGCAATCCTTGCTCTGGTATTGGCAGTGGTTGGCTACCTGGTTGCCCAGGCCCTGCAGTTCTCTTTGAAAGCGGAAGTGATTTTTGCAGCAGGTCTGGCCATTGGCGGTTTCGTGGTACCGCTGTTCCTGAAGCGAACCCCGGCTAATGTCGCCGAGTCGATCGCCAATCAGGAGACTTGCACCTTATATGTAGGCAACCTGCCCTATCGCGCCAATGAGATTGCAGTGCGCGAATTGTTTGCCGAACAGGGCCAGGTCATTTCCGTACGGTTGATGAAGGACAAGGCAACCGGCAAGCGCAGAGGTTTCGGTTTCGTGGAGATGCCCGCCGCCGATGCCGCCAAGGCGATTGCCGCTTTGAATGATAAAGAGTACCAGCAGCGCACCCTCAAGGTACGTGAAGCGAATGACAAACGTGATAAAGAGGAAAGGGAAGGTAGCGAAGCTGACGTCTAACCGCTCGTCAGTACCTCACCTCTTCCAGTGATGACAGCCCCCATGCTTGCAAGGGGGCTGTCAGTTTTTGGGCCTCCCCATCCAGCCGGGTACAGTAAGCCCTGGCAATCACCTCTTCTATATGTACAGGCTGCACGGCGGCGTGCCCGCCATTGCTCAGCAACCAGGCCACCCGTTTGGCAACGGCACTGCCCGAGTCAATAAGCTGACATTGCGGCATCAGTTGCCCAATCTCTTCATTAAGTAGCGGGAAGTGAGTGCAACCGAGCACCAGCGTATCCGGTTGCTCTTCCCCCTCCAGCCAGTCGGCCAATACCTCGCGCAGCAACGCCATATTGACCGGCAGGCCCGCCAGCTTGTGTTCGGCTTCTATGACCAGCTCGGTGGTGCCCTTGAGCAGCACCCGCTTGCCAGGGGCAAACTGGGCGATCAGCTCGTGGGTATAGTCGCGGCTAACGGTGCCTGGCGTAGCCAGCAGACCGATACAACCGTTGCGAGTCTGCGCAGCTGCGGGCTTGATGGCTGGCACCACCCCCACCACGGGAATATCCAGTGCCTCGCGCAGGGCCGGCAGCGCTATGGTGCTGGCCGTGTTGCAGGCTATCACCACCAGATCGATATGATGACGGGCCACCATGGTGGTCACCAAGCGGGTGCAGGCAACAATCAGGGCGGGCTCGCTCAATTCACCATAGGGGAAGTTGGCATTATCGAAGCAGTAGAAATAGTTGTGTGCCGGCAGGACGCGGCGGATCTCGCGGTAGATGGTCAGGCCACCCATACCGGAATCAAACACGAGAATATTGGCCACTTGAGCTCCCCTTTGGTGCAAGGCGGCGATCATACTCCCGCCTGCCGCCAATAGAAAAGGCCCTGCCAATGGCAGGGCCCCTGATTTTTCCGCTTGGCCGGGTCCGGCTTAGAGTGAGTAATCCATCGTCACGTAGTAAGCACGCTCATCGGCAGGATAACCCACCGCAGTCTGATACTCCTTGTCCAGCAGGTTGTTGATCTTGCCAGATACCTTGAGCGCCGGAGTTACCTTGTAGCCAACGGCCAGATTCCACACGCTGTAGCCACCAAGTGTTGTGGTGTTGGCTACATCGCCATAGCGCTCACCCTGATAGATCCAGCTCAATGAACCATCAAACTGCTGCCACTGCGCCTGAGTCACCCACTTGGCCCCTTTGCGGGAGATCAGCTGCAACTGCTTGTCAGTCACCTTGTCTTTGGGATCCTTGTATTCGGCAGAGACCCGATGACTCAACCAGCCGGTATCAAACTCCCCTTCCAGCTCGATCCCTTCAATGCGCGCCTTGCCAACGTTTTGTGGTGTCCACATCCCCTGACTGTTGGGTGCCCACTGGATCATCTGCTCGAAATCATTGCGATAACCGGTGGCCCGCCACTCGACACCCGCAGTTTGACCATCCAGCATCAGCTCGCTGCTCTTCGACTCTTCCGGCTTCAGGTTGGGATTGCCAGAGCCCGGATAGTAGAGGTCATTAAAGGAGGGGGCGCGGAAACCGGTGCCATAGCGGGCGCTCAGGCGGTAATCCTCGACAAAACGCCAGCCTGCGCCGGTTTGCCAGGTGTTGTGACGACCAAACTGCTCGTTGTCATCACTGCGGCCGCTCAGCTCGGCCTGCCAGGTCTGGTTGTCGAACTGGGCAAGGGCATAGAGGCCGGTATTGTCCCGCTCTTTGGCGTCGGCCGGATATGTGGCGCCGGAGGAGCGGGAGCGATCATCCAGTCGATCACTCTGCCAATCGGCCCCGCCTCCCAGCGTCCAGCTCTCGTTCAATTTCAAGCTGTTGACCCAGTTCAGGCTGTACTGGCGGGTGTAGGTCCGGTTATTGGCCTGATCGCGGCCACTGTTGTCCTGATAGTCATACGCATCCTGTTTGGAGAAGGCGCCACGCAACTCACTCAGATAGCGATCATCGTGATAGCGCGACCCCAGCTGATAGCTCTGGTTTTCAGTCCAGGTCTCGTTGCGCTGATGGGTGGCAGGCCCCCAGGCGGAAGCCGCAGAAGAGCGGTCGTACTGGGCGACATTGCGGAACCAGCGGGTTGTACCGAACAGATCCCAATTGCTGCCGAGCGCCTGCTGGTAGTCCAGCATGGCGTTGTAGCCCTGATGCCCGTGACGGTCACCATCGTTGATGCCGGGCAAGGGGTGTACGTTGTAACCCTCTTCATCATCAAAACCGCCAGCCACCTTGAGCTGACCCGCCTCACCTACCTGGCTGGCACTACTGAAAGCGGCCTGACGCTGTTGATGGGAACCAGCACCGATATTGAACTTGTGCTGATTTGTCCCCTTGTCGGGACGGGTAATGATGTTGATCACCCCACCGATGGCGTCGGAGCCGTAGATGGTGGCGCGCGGGCCGCGGATATACTCGATCCGCTCGACCTGATTGAGTGGCAGATTGTTCAGTTCGGTCATCCCGGCGGTCAGGGAGGCACTGCGTACCCCATCCACCAGCACCAGCGTCTGGGAAGAGGTGCCACCACGCACCCGCAGCGAGCTGAGCTGGCCTCGGCCACCATTGCTGACCACTTCCACACCGGGCAGGGTCTTGACCACATCGGTCACGGTCTGGGCTTGCAGGCGATCGATCTCGTCCCGGGTCACCACATTGACCGGGGCAAGCACGCTGGAGGCAGGTTGGGCGACACGGGTAGCGGTCACCACCATGGTGGGATTGACGGGAATGGTCAGCTGCTGGGCAAACGCCGCCGTCGGCAACAGGGCAGCCGCCAGAAATTTCTTCGACATGAGAGATCCTTAAGTTCGCGTAAGTATCTACTTCGTGGCCGGTTTCTCTCGGCCCGAAATACGAACTCTGGCAGGTCTTCGGGCTCGGGGGCTGATAGCCTACGGCGACGGCTTCCCGCCTGACGGCAGTGCCCTGATGTCGCTTCGTTCCCCCTTACCGCTGCGCGCCAGCTCCGGATTCTCACCGGATTCCCTATTAAGCATGATGCGCCAAAGCGGGAGGATTATAGGCAGAGCCAAGCTGGATGTATAGCCATCCAGATTTCTATTTGTTACCCGCCAGCGCCGCCAGCCGCTGTTGAGCCCCCTCCATCACCGCCTGCACCCCGGGATGAGAGAGATGGCGCCCTGCCGAGACCAGATAATAAGAGAGGGTAACATCGCTCAGAGTCGCAATCCGCTCCACTCCGTAGAGGCGACCAATCTCGTCAGCCATCGCCAGCGGCGCCGGGAAGATCCCCATCCCCGCCTTGCCGAACGACTTCATAAGGGTGGAGTCATCAAACTGCCCCACCAGATGGGGATGAATACCCTGCTGGCGATACCAGGCCAACAGCCGATCGTGGGTAGCCGACTTCTCTCCGGGGATCAGCAACGGCAACCCCTCCAGCGAGGCGGGAAAGCCATCCCGCGCCCGCGCCGCCAGCTCCGGGCTGGCAAACAGCGCCAGCGGGCTGCGCCCCAGCTCGTGGTTATAGCCACGCACGCCGCTGTCGGGAGGAAGCGGGCGATCGATCAGCACCATGTCGAGCTTGTGGCGGGCCAGCTCGCTGAACAGCTGCTCGGCCCGCTCCTCGTGACACACCAGCCGCAACGGAGTCGCCAGCGCCATGGCGGGGGCCAGCAGCTCGAACGCCAAGGTGCGGGGTACCGAATCGGCGATCCCCACCTGCATAGTCAGCTCCTGACTGGCGTGGCGCAGGGTATGCTCCAGCTCGGCACCGAGCGAGAAAATGGCCCCCGCCTGCTCCTGCGCCTGCCGACCCGCAGCAGTCAGCACCAGACGCCGCCCCACCCGGTTGAACAGCGCCACCCCGAGGGACTGCTCCAGCTCTGCCACCTGACCGCTGATGGTCTGCGGCGTGAGATGCAGCTGTTCGGCGGCCTGCGTCACGCTGCCGCTGCGTGCCACATGCCAGAAGTAGTAGAGCTGTTTGTAGTTGAGCATGCCGTTCCCTATCAATTTTTACCGAACAACCATCAGCGAGAATCTGATTTTATCGAAACATTGCGGGCTCTAGCATGCAACCATTATCTGAACTGCCCTGCGAACCATCATGCTGGACGTTGTTGTACTCTTCTTTCTGTTTGGTCTGCTGGCCGGTCTGGTGCGCTCCGAGCTCAAACTGCCTCCTGCCCTCTACGACACCCTCTCTCTCTTTCTGCTGCTGGCCATCGGCCTCAAGGGCGGCGTCGGTCTGGCCCAACAATCCCTGCAACCTCTGCTGCCACAACTGGCGTTGGTGATCCTGCTCGGCGTGGTGCAGACCCTGCTCGGCTTTGCCGTGCTGCGCCTCAAGATGAACCGGGTGGATGCCGCCGCCACCGCCGCCCACTATGGTTCGGTCAGCGTCGCCACCTTTGCGGTCGGGGTGAACTGGCTCACCGAGCGGGGCATCAGCTTTGAATCCCAACTCTCGATCTTCCTCGCGGTGATGGAGATCCCGGCCATTCTGGTGGGCATAGTGCTGGCCCGCGGCATCAGTCGCGAGACTCGCTGGCGCATGCTGGCCCACGAGACCTTCCTCGGCAAAGGGGTCACCCTGCTGCTGGGCGGCATGGCCATCGGCTATCTGGCCGGGCCGGACGGAATTGCCCCACTCAAACCGCTGTTTGTCGACCTGTTCAAGGGGGCGCTGGCGCTGTTCCTGCTGGAGATGGGCCTCATCGTCGCCCGCCAGAGTCAGGACTTACGCAAGCATGGCTTCTTCCTGCTCGGCTTCGCCCTGTTGATGCCGCTCGCTTCAGCGGGACTGGGATTGGCTGCTGGCCAGCTGATGGGGCTCTCCCTCGGCGGCCTCACTCTGCTGGCCACCCTGGCGGCCAGCGCCTCCTATATTGCCGTGCCGGCCACCCTGCGCATCGCCCTACCCCAGGCCAACCCGGGGCTCTCCCTCAGCGCCGTGCTGGGGGTCACCTTCCCGTTCAACATCATGCTGGGGATCCCGCTCTACCACAGCTGGGCCCGCCACTTCACGGAGTAGCCACATGCAGACCGAGACCCGCACCCTGCTGACAGTCATCACGGAAGCCAATCTGGAGCCGACCCTGCTGCGCACCCTCACCCGCGAGGGGCTGCGCGGCTACACCATCACAGATGCCCGCGGCAGGGGGGATCATGGCGAACGCAATGCCAGCTGGAGCGAGAGCGGCAACATCCGGCTGGAGGCGATCTGCAGCCGGGAGCAGGCGGAGCGGCTGCTGGCCCACCTGCAGAGTCGCTACTACCCCGATTACGCCATGATCGCCTTTCTGCAACCGGTCGAAATCGTGCGACCCGAGAAATTCTGAGCCGGCTTGCCGGCTCTTTTTGTTTACCAAAAGCAAACGTTTGACAGCAAGGAACCAATACACATGAACACCCCTCCCCTGATCGGCCTGGTAATGGGCTCCGACTCCGACTGGCCCGTGCTGCAGGCCGCCGCCCGCATCCTCAAGGAGCACGGCGTGCCCTACGAGGCGCAGGTAGTCTCGGCCCATCGCACCCCGGATCTGCTGTTCGAGTATGCCGCCACTGCCCGCGAGCGCGGACTGCGCGCCATCATCGCCGGGGCCGGTGGCGCTGCCCATCTGCCGGGCATGGTCGCCGCCAAGACCACTCTTCCGGTGCTGGGGGTGCCCATCCCATCACGCCATCTCAAGGGAATGGACTCGCTACTCTCCATCGTGCAGATGCCCAAAGGGGTGCCAGTCGCCACCTTCGCCATCGGCGAAGCGGGGGCTGCCAACGCCGCCCTGTTTGCGGTCTCTCTGCTCTCCGTTGCACAAGACGACGACGCCCCACGCTACCGGCAGCAGCTCGACGACTTCCGCACCCACGAGCAAGATCGAGTGCTGGCACTGCAACTGGAGGAGCCGACATGATCCTGCCCCCCGCCACCCTCGGCATGCTCGGCGGCGGTCAGCTTGGCCGCTACTTTGTGATGGCCGCCCACCGCCTCGGCTACAAGGTGGTGGTGCTGGATCCCGATCCCGCCAGCATCGCCGGTGCCGCCGCCGATCACCATATTGTCGCTTCCTATGATGACCAGACCGCCCTGCATGAGCTGGCTAACCGCTGCGAGGCCATCAGCTGCGAGTTCGAGAACGTGCCCGCCGCCACCCTCGCGCTGCTCGAAAAACAAAAACCGGTACGCCCGGCCGCCAGCGCGGTGCGCATCTGTCAGGATCGCAGCGAGGAGAAAGCCTTTCTGCGCAGGGCCAACATCCCGGTTGCCCCCTCTCTGGCGCTACTGCCGGAAGAGCCCATCCCCGCACAGGCCAGCGAACTCTTCCCCGCCATCCTCAAGACAGCCCGCGAAGGGTACGACGGCAAGGGGCAGTGGCAAGTGAACAATCTGGATGAGCTGGCGACGGCGCTGGCAGCCAGTGGTGTGCCCTGCGTGCTGGAAAAACGGTTGGCGCTGGAGGGGGAGTTTGCCCTGACTCTGGCCCGCAGTCCGAGCGACACCATCAGCGCCCTGCCGCTGGTGCAGAACTGGCACAGCAGCGGCATTCTCGATCAGACCCGCTCCCCTGCCAATGTGCCGGCGCTCGAGAGCGAAGCCAAAGGGATCGCCGAGCGGCTTATCGCAGCCCTCGATTACGTGGGGGTGCTGACGGTGGAGTTCTTTCTGGTGGAAGGCAGATTGCTGGTCAATGAGCTGGCACCCCGCCCCCACAACTCGGGTCACCCCAGCCTCGACAACACCGCATGCAGCCAGTTCGAGTTGCAGGTGCGGGCCCTGTGCGATCTGCCGCTGCCGGAGCAGATCGCCGTGCGCCCCGCCCTGTTAATCAACCTGCTGGGGGATCTCTGGCAGAACGGCACGCCAGACTGGGCCGCCCTGCTGGCGCTGCCCGGCCTGCATCTGCACCTCTATGGCAAGGGCGAACCCCGCCCCGGCCGCAAGATGGGCCATATCACGGTGACCGGTGACGAGTGGTCAACGGTGGAAGAGAGCTGCCGTCAGGCCCGCCAGCTGCTGGGACTGGCGCCACGCTGATCGAGCATCGGAAATGCAAAGACCCGGGCATGGCCCGGGTCTCTGTTTTTGCTTGCTGTGGCAGGGAGACTTATCAGGCCCGCTCGACCGCTACCGGTGCTGGCAGGCGGATGGTGAGGGAGAGCACCAGCGCCACCACCAGCAACACCAGGATCAGGTGGAAGGTCGCCATAAAGCCGCCAAACAGGGAGGCCACGATGGAGCCGATGATGCTGCCCAGACCAAAGCCCAGATAGATGACGCCGTAGTTCTTGGTCAGGTTGTTGAGACCGAAGAAGTCGCTCACCAGCGAGGGGTAGACGGTGATGGTGCCACCGAAGCTGAATGCCACACAGGCGACCGCCACAAAGAACAGGTTGGCGTTGAGCGGCACGAACAGCAGCAGCGCCATGCCCGCCAGGGTAATCAGCTGGGCGATGGTGATAACCCGGATGCGGGACATCTTGTCGGAGAGGATACCCAGCACCAGACGGCCACCCAGGTTGGCCATGGCAATGATGGCGACGGCATTGGCAGCGACGACAGCAGGCAGACCCACCATCTTCTCGCCGATATCCTTGGCCACGCCGATGACGTAGAGGCCGCTCATGCAGGCGGTGAGGAACATCAGCGCCAGCATCCAGTACTGGGGCTTGCGCATCGCCTCGGCCAGAGTGAAGTCACGGCTCTCGCTCTGCTGCACGGAAGCGGCCTGCTTGGGCGCATCCTTCATCAGCATGCCGCCCACCAGCACCATGGACATGGCGATCAGCCCCCACAGCTGGAAGGTGGTCTCAAGGCCGGAGCTGGAGAGCAGCAGCAGGTTAATGTATTTGAAACCGAGACTGCCGAGACCATAGGCACCGATGGAGCAGGCGGAGATCAGCCCCTTGCGCTCCGGGAACCACTTCACGCAGTTGGAGAGGGTCATCAGGTAGCCGGTACCGTCGGCAAAACCAACCAGAATGCCCGCGCAGAGGTAGAGCATGGCCAGATTGCTGGCGTGAGCGGTGAGGAAGAAGCCGATGCCGAGCAGCACGCCAGCACCCAGCGTCACGTTACGCACCCCGAACCGCTCCTGCAGCTTGCCCGCCATGGAGGAGGCGACCGCCAGCGAGAGGCTGAGCAGGCCGAAGGCGAAAGCGACCTGACTCACCGGCTCGTCCAGCTTGTCGGAGAGCTGGGCGTTGAACAGGCTCCAGGTGTAGACGGAACCCAGTGCGAACTGGGTGATGATGGTACCGATCAGTGTCAGGTACCGGGTGCGATTCATCTCTGTGGTCATGATGCGTCTCGGTCGATGGCCTTAAGGAAACTGGGGCCACTATAGGCAAGACGCAGTTCGCGCCGATCGATTAAGGCATGAAATGCAGATCGGCGGGAATGAATGACAATCAGAGCCGCATCAGCTGACGGAACGCCTTGATGTTGCTGCGACTGACCGGCACCTCGAACGGCAGATCATGGAGCCGGATGAGATAGGTGCTGTTGAACCAGGGGACGATTTCGCGGATCTTGTTGATGTTGACGCAGTAGGAGCGGTGGCAACGGAAGAACCCCTCGGCCGGCAGCCGGCTGACAAACTCGCTGATGGTCATGGTCATCACGTAGCGATCATCGCGGGTGTAGACATAGGTGAGCTTCTCGTCGGCTTCCGCGTAGTAGATCTGCTCGCAGGGGGTGACGATGATGCGCTCCCCCTTCACCAGATTGACGGTGCGATTGTGGGGGCTGTTCCCCTCGCCGCTCGCCTCCCCTGTGGTGGCTGGCTGCGACTTGCCCGCATGCTCGAGCTTTTGCAGCAGATTGATGATGCGGGGCTCGTTGTAGGGCTTGAGGATGTAGTCGAACGCCTCCAGCTCGAACGCCTCCACCGCAAATTCCTTGTAGGCGGTGACGAAGACAATGTGGGGCGGATGGCTCGACTTGTGCAGGTTCTTGGCCAGCAGCAGGCCGTCGATGGAAGGGATCTGGATATCCAGAAACACCACATCCACCTCGTGATCCTGCAGGTATTTGAACGCCTCCAGCCCATCCTCGAAGCTCGCCACTATCTCGATCTGGCTGTGCTGATTCACCAGATAGATCAACTCCTCGCGAGCCAGATACTCGTCTTCCACAATGATCGCTTTCAACATGACATTGCCCCCTGAAGGAGCACAGGAGAAGCAAGCTCCTCACGAATCAAACATTCGTCTTCCACAATGATCGCTTTCAGCATGACAACACCTCTCGCGGCACACACTTATCCTCAACCATGATGGCACTCAGCATGGCATCGACTCCTGATCCGGCAGATAGAAACTCACTTCAGTACCCGGTTCCAGCCGCTTGAGATGCAGGCCATCGCCATAGAGCAGCTTGACCCGCTGATGCACGTTCATCAGGCCGATGCTGCGGCTCTCCACCCGACCGGCGGCCACCCCGTCGATCACCGCCTGACTGATGCCGTAACCTGTGTCTCGTACCGATACCCGGATGCCGCCCGCCAGCTGTTTCACCTCGATAGTGACCCGACCCGGCGCGCTGCGGGGCTGGATGCCGTGCAGGATGGCGTTTTCCACCAGCGGCTGCAACAACAGGCTCGGCACCTGAATGTGCACATCGTCCACCTCGAACACCACCTCCAGCTTGTCGCCGAAGCGGGCCTGCTCGATGGCCACGTAGTCGCGCACCTGCTGCAGCTCCTCCTGAATGTCGATGAGTTCATCCCCCTTGTTGAGGTTGTAGCGCAGGTAATCCGCCAGATTGGCGATCAGCTGGCGCGCCTGCTGGGGCCGGATGCGGATCAAGGATGAGATGGCGTTGAGGGCATTGAACAGGAAGTGCGGGTTGATCTTGCTCTGCAGCGCGGTGAACTCCGCCTTGCGGGTCATCTCCTTGAGCTGCTCGATGCGCGACACCTCCATCTGGGTGGAGATGAGCTGGGAGAGGCCCACCGCCATCTCCCGCAGCGAGCTGGTGATGCTGTGGGTACGGCGATAGTAGATCTTGAGGGTGCCGCTCACCGAGCCGTTTTCTCGCAGCGGAATAATGATGACCGAGTGGAAATCGGAGAGGTGATACTGGCGCAGATCGTTGTTGATGATGATCTGGTCGAGCAGCACCGCCTGCTGGGTCATGCCGCTGATGGCGTGGTGCTCATCCAGCTCGTAATAGTCCTTGCCCACCCCGACATAGGCCAGCACGTCATGGGTATCTGTGATGGCCACCGCATCGGCGCTGATGTCGCGCCGGATCACATCGCACACCTGACTGAGGGAGTGGCGATCGATGTTCTGGAAGAAAGGCAGCGTCTTGTTGGCAATATCGAGCGCCAGCTTGGCCTGCTTGGCGGCAATCAGCTCCTTCTCGTCATCCAGATCCTGCACCAGCTTGATGATGAGGCCGATGCAGAGCGCCCCAGCGATCATCGGATAGGCGATATGGTTAACGATCTCCACCCCGACTTCGTGGGGCTCGGTCAGCAGCCAGATCAGCAACATGGTGAGCCCTTCGCAGAGCATTCCCGCCAGAATGCCGTAGAGCCAGAGCCGCGACTTGCGGCAGCGCAGGTGCAGCCAGGTCGCCAGCAGGCCGGCGATGATGCTGGCGATGAGACACGGGATAGAGGTATGACCGTCCATGTCGATGAGGTAGCGGTGCAGACCGGAGATGACCCCGGCCGGAATGCCGACCCAGGGGCCGAACAGGATGCCGCCCGAGATGATGGCGATGATCCGCACGTTGATCAGCGCCCCCTCTACCGGAATGCCGGTGTAGGTGCTGAACACCGCAAACAGGCCGAAGATGGAGGCTACCAGCACCAGCTCTGCGGGGGTGTGATCCCGCTTCTGGAACAGCCGCTGGAACGGCCGGGTGCGGGTCAGGAAGAAGAGAGTCATCAGCATCAGCGCCGCCCGTTCGAACACCGCCAACAACATCATCTGATTCTCAAGCATCTGCGCCCCCTTGCGGCAACCCGACCGATCACCATAACCCTGACCAATAAATCGGGGCCGGATAAACCAGCCCCTGTGACATCAACAGTACTGACCGGCCACCCAGCCGGAGGACCAGGCCCACTGGAAGTTGTAGCCACCGAGCCAGCCGGTCACATCCACCACTTCGCCGATGAAGTAGAGGCCGGGCACCTTGCGCGCCTCCATGGTCTTGGAGGAGAGCTCGTTGGTATCGACGCCACCCAGGGTCACTTCGGCGGTGCGATACCCCTCGGTACCGTTGGGCAGGATCTGCCAGTCACCCAGCAGGTTGGCCACCGCTTCCAGCTCCCGCTCGTTGTACTGGCGCATCGGCTTGCTGACCAGCTGGCCCAGCTCCACCAGCTTGTCGACGAAGCGCTTGGGCAGCTCGCGCCCCAGCACGGTTTTCAGCTCCTGCGCCGGGTGAGCCTGCGCCCACTCGCGCAGGGCGGCCGGAATATCCAGCTCCGGCAGCAGGTTGATGTGGATCTTCTCGCCGGCATGCCAGTAGGAGGAGATCTGCAGGATAACGGGGCCGGAGAGGCCGCGATGGGTGAACAGCATCGCCTCCTTGAAGCGGGTGCCATCCTCGGCGGTCACCGCTACCGGCAGGCTGATGCCCGCCAGATCGGCGAAGGCCTCTTTCTCTGCCTGATGGAGGGTAAAGGGCACCAGACCGGCACGGGTCGGCAGCACCTTGAGACCGAACTGCTCCGCCAGCTTGAAGCCATAGGGGGTCGCCCCCAGCTTGGGCATGGAGAGACCGCCGGTCGCCACCACCAGCGAGTGGCAGCCGATCTCACCCTTGCTGGTGGTCAGCACGAAACCCTCATCCTGTTTGCTGACGGTGAGGATCTCGGTCTGGAACTGCAGGGTCACACCGGCCCAGTCACATTCGGTGAGCAGCACATCGACGATATCCTTGGCACTCTCGAGACAAAACAGCTGCCCCAGGGTGCGCTCGTGATAGTTGACCCCGTGGCGGTCCACCAGATCGATAAAGTCCTGCTGGGTGTAGCGGGCCAGCGCCGACTTGCTGAAGTGGGGATTCTCCGACAGGTAGGCGTGAGCACCCGCCTGATGGTTGGTGAAGTTACAGCGACCACCGCCACTGATGAGGATCTTGCGGCCCGGCTTCTTGGCGTTGTCGAGCACCAGCACGGAGCGGCCACGGTAGCCCGCCTGCGCTGCACACATCAATCCGGCCGCACCGGCCCCGATCACCACCACATCGACCTGCTTCATCATCACTCACTTATCAAAAATAGAAATGGCACCTGGCCAGAACCGAGATTGCCTCTGGCGGAACAGAACCATAGTGGCTGCCCACCAGAATAAACAACGGCCCTTAAAAGGGCCGTTATTGTACTGGCTGAACACTAAGTGTCCACGACTATCAGGCGTTGCTGTCCATGATGCTGGCCGGGGCGCCCTTGGCCAGTTCGGCCAGCTCCTTGTCGATGAAGTAGAGCCCTTTGCCATCTTCACCCACCAGACCCAGACGGTCGACGATGCTCTTGAACAGCTTCTCCTCTTCATGCTGCTCGGCCACATACCACTGCAGGAAGTTGAAAGTGGAGTAGTCCTGAGTGGTGAAGGCCACGTGAGCCAGTCCATTGATGCACTTGGTGATGTGGTACTCGTGCTCCAGGGTGGTACGGAACACGTCGCCCAGCGACTTGAACTCGTGGGGAGGGGCATCGATGGCACCCAGCTTGGGCATGGCGCCGGTCTCGCTCACGTAGGTGAACAGACGCTCCATGTGCTGGCGCTCCTCAACCGCGTGCTGGCGCAGGAAGGTCGCCGCCCCTTCAAAGCCCTTGTCTTCGCACCAGGCGCTCATCTGCAGATAGAGATTGGAGGAGTAGAACTCCAGGTTAATCTGCTCGTTCAACTTCTCGATCATGGCTTGGGCCAGCATCTTGTTTCTCCTCAGTGATTTGGTATCGATTGTCGCCACACTCCCGCCGCGAATCAACCCGCCAACGAGAGGGAGATCCCGTTTCTTTCAGCTCAGGGGGTCAGCTCGCCAAGGGAGGCGACATCCACCGGCGCTGCATAATCGACGCCCGGCAGCTCGAAGCCATTGAGCTGCATGAAATCCTGCCGCAGCCCGGCAAAGTCCCCCAGCCCGTGGAAATTCTCCGGCGTCACCTTGGGCCAGAGTGCCGAAACGGCGGCCTGAATGGCCGGGTCCAGCTCGTGGTCATCCATCCGGATCAGCCGGTTGCCATCGGCCACCACCCCATTGGCCCCGTACATCTTGGCGGCAAACAGTCGCTGCATCTGCTCGATGCAGCCTTCGTGCACACCGCGCTCCTTCATCACCCCCATCAGCAAGCCGAGATAGACCGGCAGCACAGGAATATAGGCGCTCGCCTTTGTCACCAGCGCCTTGCAGACCGACACCCAGGCGTGACCGCCAATCTCGGCTAGTTGCAGGTTGATGGTCTCGGCGGTGGCGTGCAGATGCTCCTTGGCATAACCGATGGTGCCATCCCGATAGAGGGGATAGGTGGATTCTGGGCCGATATAGGAGTAGGCCACGGTTTGCGCACCAGGGGCGAGACAATCCGCCTGCTGCAACGCCTGCATCCAGAGCTGCCAATCCTCGCCCCCCATCACAGTGACGGTATCGCGGATCTCCTCCGGCGTGGCGGGCGCCAGCGACTGCTGCACCAGGGTATCGCTCTCCAGATCCAACCCCCAACCGCTGAACGGCTGGCCGGTGGTCTTGAGCACCGAGCGCACTTGCGTGCCATCGGGCAGCACCCGGATGCCGCTCGCGAGCGAATAGATCACCAGATCCACCTGCCCCAGCTGCTGGCGGATGGTATCGATGGCCTGCTGGCGCATCCCGTCGGAGAAGGCATCACCGATCAGGTTGATGGCGATACGCCCCTCCTGCTCCGCCTCCTTGCGAAACCAGATGTTGTTGTACCAACCGGCGCTGCCCAATCCTTTGTCGGAAGGGCCACGCTCGAAGGAGATGCCGATGGTGTCGGCACCGGCACCGAAGGCGAGTGCAATGCGCGACGCCAGTCCAAACCCGGAGGAGGCACCCAGCACCAGCACCCGCTTGGGGCCGTTGAACGGGCCAGCGGCCTTGATACGTTCGATCTGCTGCTGCACTGCGGCGCGACAGCCGATGGGATGACAGTTGCGGGCAACACAACCTTGAATCTGGGGATGAATGATCATGGGAAGGCCTCCAAAGAAACTGGCTACAGCATAACCAAATCGAAAGAGATTAACTTGATGCCGGATCGCTATCAGTCAGAAAAGCCGCGGGAATTGAGGCAGAAAAACAAAAGGGAGCACGTGGCTCCCCAAAGCGGTATTCAGATGCTTTTTGTTGTTTTGTGTTCATTGCGAAGCACGGGCCCATCCTATGCCTCTCCCCCCTGATCGGCAAGCCGAGGGGTGTGACCGGCGTCAAACTCTTGTTTAATTTATAGGCAAATAGTGGTTAATAACTGAGTGGCTGACCCTGTGTCACACGTCATTAAACTCATTTAAATCCCAAAACTGTGCCTGAGGCACCATTTTAGTTTCAGCAGAGATTGGTATAGTGGGCTGAAGGATCGGTAAGGAGAACCCCCATGAGTGGAACAACCTATTACAAGCATATTCTGGCCGCGATCGACCTCTCTGAAGACAACCGCAAGGTGATCGACAAGGCGGTGGACAGAGCCCGCTCCAACGGCGCCAAGCTGTCGGTTATCCATGTCGATGTGGACCTCAAGGATCTCTACACCGAGATGATCGATATCGACATCGACAACGTGCAGGATCAGGTGATTGCCGAAGCGAAAGAGAAGCTGGAGGCATTTCTGGCCTCGGTGGACTATCCCATCGAGAAGAAGCTGGTGATCTGCGGCGATCTGAGCGAGCGGGTCAATCAGGCAGTCAAGGAGTACGAGATCGACCTGCTGGTGTGCGGCCATCGCCAGAGCTTCTGGAGCCTGCTCACCTCCAGCGCCCGTCAGCTGATGAATACGGTGCCCTGCGATCTGCTGGTCGTCCCCTTGCAGAAGTAATGAAACCGGCGTAGTTTGATTTGCTATGAATATGACCGCATTAAATCACAACTACTGGTGGTGCTGCTCCTAAACAGGCGGCACCGCGTTTCTATTGTAAATTTCCCAAAGAAAACACCGTGACCGCCGAGAGGCGGTCAACTGTTTTTATCCCTTTGTCGCCTCCCGGCTCACCCAACTGGAGAGAGTGACATGCACAACCCCGTAATCCTGACTGGCGATCGTCCCACCGGCAAACTGCACATCGGCCACTATGTCGGCTCGCTGCGCCAGCGCGTCGAGGCCCAGCACCACTACCGTCAATTCGTGATGATCGCCGATCTGCAGGCGCTGACCGACAACGGCCACAACCCGGCCAAGGTGACCGACAATGTGCTGGAGGTAATGGCCGACTATCTGGCGGTCGGCCTCGACCCGGCCAAGACAACCTTCTGTCTGCAAAGCGCCCTGCCCGCCCTCGCCGAGCTCACCTGCTACTACCTCAATCTGGTCAGCGTCGCCCGGCTGGAGCGCAATCCCACCGTCAAGGCGGAGATCCAGCAGAAAGGGTTCGAACGCACGCTGCCAGCCGGTTTTCTGGTCTATCCGGTGAGTCAGGCCGTCGACATCACCGCCTTTCGCGCCAGCCATGTGCCGGTCGGGGAAGATCAGCTGCCGATGCTGGAGCAGACCAACGAAATCGTCCGCCGCTTCAACTCGCTGGTAGGCAAAGAGGTGCTGACCGAATGCCAGCCGATCCTGAGCGACACCGGCCGCCTACCCGGCATCGACGGCAAGGCCAAGATGTCCAAATCCCTCGGCAACACCATAGAACTCGGCATGTCGGCGGAAGAGGTCAAACAGGCGGTGTTCGCCATGTATACCGACCCCAACCACCTCAAGGTGAGCGATCCGGGTCAGGTGGAGGGAAATACGGTGTTCGCCTATCTCGATGCTTTTCACCCCGACAAGGCGCTGGTCGCCGAGATGAAGGCGCACTACCGGCGCGGCGGACTGGGGGACATGCGCTGCAAACAGGTGCTCAACGACTGCCTGCAGACCCTGCTCGCCCCGATGCGGGAGCGCCGGGCCGCGGCTATCGCCGACAAGAAGATGCTGCTGGAGCTGCTCTATCAGGGCACCGAGCAGGCCCGCATCATCACCGATGAGGTCTTGGCGGAGGTGAAAGGCGCCATGGGACTCGACTACTTCGCCAGCATCCGTTGAGCGGGAGTACCGAGCGCATCGTCGCCGTAGAGGTCGAACACCAGCTGGTGCAGCAGGCTCTTGAACCAGCCGATCGCCTCGTCATGGGCGGTCAGCGGGTGCCCCGCCATCAGGTAGACGATGGGGATAGCGGGGTCGAGCTGGTGCATCCGCAGCGGGTAGTAGCGGCAGAAGTGGCGTCCGATCATCTCGGGCACCACCACCAGATAGCGGCCGGTCGCCATCAGCGGCGGCACCGCCATAAAGCTCGGCAACCGCACGCCCAGCTCCCGCTCCACCCCGAAGCGGGCCAGCCAGAGCTCCACCATCGCCTGACTGTGACCCCAACTGGAGGTATGGATGTGGGGACGGCTCACCAGCTCGACCGGAGTCAGCACATCGGGCAATTCGCTGCCAAGCGGCGACAGGCAGACCAGCGGGTTGTTGAACCACTCCTCCCGCCACAAGCGGGGTGAGAGATGATTCGCCCCGGCGAAACCAATCACCAGATCCAGCTCCCCCTTCTCCAGCTCCCGCTCGTAGTCGCTGTCCGCCAGCTCACACACCTCAAGCCGACAGTGAGGGGCCTGCCGATGGAGCCTCTCCACCAGCACCGGCACCAGCCCGTGCTCCACCGAGCCCGGGGTGGCGATCCGGAAAATCCGCCGTGCGGTAGCGGGATCAAACCCCTTGGCCTGCCGCAATCCCTGCTCCAGCATCGCCAGCGCCTGCCGCACCGGACCGGCCAGCGCCTTGGCTCGCTCGGTCGGCATCATTTCGCGCCGACTCATCACAAACAGCGGGTCATCCAGCGCCACTCGCAGCCGCCCCAAGGCGTGACTGACGGTGGATTGGGAGAGATGCAGCCGTTCGGCGGCACGGGTGACATTGCGCTCCTGCATCAGCATGTCGAATACGGCGAGCAGGTTGAGGTCGAGACGGGCGAGCGAGCTATCCATCGATATTAGCCATAGTTAAATGCCAACAATTCATTTTTACCATAGTAACAGATTGCCTAGAATGCGCTGGCTTAATACATCGGAGATTCAAATGCGTAGCTATCTGTTATTGCTGGCCATTGGCCTGCTGTGGGGTTCCCAATTCATTTTCATGCACCAGGCCGTTGCCGAGTTGCCCCCCATTCTGGTGGCTGCCGGTCGTGCCCTGTGCGGCAGCCTGACCCTGGGTCTGCTCTGCCTGTTCATGCGGCTCAAGAGTGAGCACACCCCGTGGCGCACCTATATGCTGATCGCCCTGCTGGATGCCACCATCCCCTTCATCATGGTCGCCTGGGGCCAACAGTATGTGGATAGCGCCATCGCCGCCGTGGTCATGGGTTGTATCCCGTTTGTGACCATTCTGGCTGCACCGCTGTTTATTTCTGGTGAAAGAATCACCAAAACCGGTCTGCTTTCCGTGATCATCGGCTTTGCCGGTGTACTCACACTGTTCTGGCCGAAACTCTCCCAGGGCATGAACGCCGGTCTGCTCGGTGCCATGGCCATCCTGCTGGGTGCCAGCTGTTTCGCCATCGGTCTGCTGATGATCAAGCGCTTCGCCAAAGACCATCCGGTCGTGGTCGCCCGCAATATCCTGATCTCCTCGGCAATCCAGTTGCTGCTGGTCGCCCCCTTCATGGTTGATCTCGGCAGCCTGACCCTGCCGAGCACCCAGGCCCTGAGCGCGATCACCGTGCTGGGTACCCTCTGTACCGGTCTGGTCTACTTCCTCTACATGGCGCTGATCCAGAAGGCCGGCCCGACGTTCGCCTCCTTCAGCAACTATCTGGTACCGCTGTTCGGCGTGATGCTGGGTGCCCTGTTCCTCGGCGAGCAGATCCATCCCACCACAGGTGTTGCTCTGGCCCTGATCCTCGGCTCGGTCGCCATGAACCAGTGGGCGCAACAGCGTCGCATGCAGCGCGAGGTCTCCCTATGTCAGGCATCCTGACCACACTGTGCGGTGGTCTGGTTCTGATTGCCGGCTGGCAGTATCGCCAGCGACTGGCCGGGATCCTGGGCCTGCTGATGGTACTGCTGCCCTGGTTCTTCGATAGCAAGCTGCAAGCCATGCTGAGCTATGCCCTGAATGCCTGAAGTCCATCTCTGAATGTGTGACGAGAGTCTATCTCTCCTGTTTTGGGACTGTTTTAAAAAACCTCCGATTTGTCCCCCGCTACCGGCGCTCTGCGCCGGTTTTTTTATGCCTGCCAGCCGGCGTCAGATCAGATAGCGATAGCTGAGTCGCTCGTTCTTGCGCGGCCCGGTGATCTGCCAGCTCAGCAGAAAACCGCCGTCGATCTCGGTCAACTCGGCGCTGTAGTGATCCGCCCCGCACAGATGGGGTTCGGCGGTCAGCCAGCGGCCATCCCCCTGCGGCAGCAGCTCGAACAGTTCGACCGGCGCCTCATAACGCAGATGGGAGAGACGGATCCCCCGCTCGCTACGCTGCCACCAGAAGCGGTTGTGCATGGCGAGTTCCTTGCCATGAGGCGTGGTGTAGCGACCCTGCTCGTTATACAGCCACCCCCCCTGATGATCGGTCACCTGCACACGCCCCTCGCCCCGACCACTCCAGTCGGTCGCCGACCCCTCGCCATTGCTGGCGGTAAAGGAAAATGCTCCGACCTGTGGCAATCGCGCCCATAAACGCTGGATTGCCGCTTCCATCTCGGCCATCATAGCCCCCTTAAAATTGACAACTGACGATAAATCAAACACATGAACTACTTGATAGGGGTCACCCTGCTCTGGTCATTCTCCTTCAGCCTGATCGGGGTCTACCTCGCCGGTCAGGTGGATGCCTACTTCTCGGTGCTGACCCGCATCGCCCTCGCCAGTCTGGTGTTTCTGCCCTTCCTGCGCCGCCGCTGGCTGCGCCCCGATCTGGCGGCCAAGCTGATGGCGCTGGGCGCCATCCAGCTCGGCATCATGTATCTTTTCTACTACCACTCCTTCCTGCTGCTGACAGTGCCGGAAGTGCTGGTCTTTACCATCTTCACCCCCATCTACGTCACCCTGCTCCACGACCTGCTGGAAGGGCGCTTCAAGCCCACCTATCTGTGGGGCGCCCTGCTGGCGGTGATCGGGGCAGCCGTCATCCGCTTCGACGGCCTGACCGAAAGTTATGTGCTGGGATTTCTGGTGGTGCAGGGGGCCAACCTCTGTTTCGCGCTGGGTCAGGTGGGCTACAAGGTACTGCTGGCGCGGGAGGCGGAGCAACCACCGCAACTGGCGGTGTTCGGCTGCTTCTATCTGGGGGCGCTGATGATCGCATTGCCCGCCTGGTGGCTGCTGGGCAAGCCACAATACCCAACGTCAGGGTTGCAGTGGGGCATTCTGCTCTGGCTGGGGGTAGGTGCCTCCGGCCTCGGCTACTTCCTCTGGAACAAGGGGGCGACGCTGGTCACCAGCGGGGTGCTGGCCATCATGAACAATGCGCTCATTCCGGCCGGCTTGCTGGTCAATCTGCTGCTCTGGGGCAAGGATACTGATCTGACCCGACTGACCATCGGCGGCCTGCTGATGCTGGCCTCGCTCTGGGTCTGCCAGCGTGACAAAAGCGGCCAACCCTGACCTCACTCAGCCGACGACGGTGTTGTGCTCCCGTCTGGCCTGACTGTGACAGCTGGCCAGCCGGGCCAGCAGATGATCGAGCTGCTCGCCAGCCTGACTCTGCACCAGCCCGATGCTGACGGTGACCGGCCGCTGTGACAGCAGGCTGGCATCGGCAATCTCGAGGCGCAGCCGCTCGGCGATCTCCAGCGCACTCATCCGCTCGGTTTGGGAGAGCATCAGGATAAAACCGTCCTCATCCCAGCGGGCGAAGGGATCTTCCCGCCGCAGCTCGTGGCGCACGATACGCGCCAGCTTGGCCAGCATGGCGTCGCAAGCCGCTTCACCAAACAACTGTTGGATTTTGGCCATGTGATCGACCGAAAACTGCAGCAGACTGAAAGTGCCGCTCTCGGTCGCCAGCCGCTCTTCAAGCAGTTGCTCGAAACGGCCACGGCTCTCCAGTCCGGTCAGCGGATCGGTGCCATGTCGCTCCTCCACCAGCACGGCAGCGGGATCGAGGTGACGGACGACCCCCAGCAGATAACCCCGCTCATCACGACGCATCCGCTCTTCCAGCCGGATGTAGTGACCGTGATGATGCAGAATGCGGTATTCGAGGCGCAGACCGCTGCTGCGGCCGCTCTGGCAGGCGAGCAGGGCATCTTCCAGCAGGGCAACATCGTCGGGATGAACCCGATCCAGCCAGCCGAGATCATCCGGCCAGCACTCTCCCAATCCCAACAGGCGCAGGCAGGAGGGATCACGCTGCAGTCCATGTTGGGCTGACCAGCTCCAGATCCCCGCCTCCAGCAGCGCCATGGCATCAGACAGCAGACCCGGATCAAGCCGGGCAGTCACATCGACCAAAGGTGTCTTGAGCATTTCCATGGGGCGCCTCGAAACAGGATCTGAATACCTGCTCAATAAGTAACATTGGCGTTCACGCCGAGCAACAGGGTCAGATCGCTTTTCCCTGATACCCGTTCATCAAGGTCTGCCAGTTCTCCGGTACGAAGTGGAAACTGGTGTGCAGTTGAGACTCTTTATTGAATGAACGGAGCAAGCGTTCCAGATTGGCCTTCTGCCATTCGCCGGGGGAGCGGATCGCCCCCTTGTCAAAATCGATCACCCACACCTTGCCCTCTTTATCGAGCAGCAGGTTGTGGCTGTTGAGATCGGCGTGATAGACCCCGGCATCGTGCAGCTGACGCACTGTCTGACCTATCTTGTGCCACACCTCGGTCGCTACCGGCCCCTGCTTGAGCAACGCCACCATATCCTTGGCACCGCGAATTCGCTCGATCAGGATATCGGCACGATAGAAGGGTCCCTGTTTGACCATGCGGGCACCAAACGGACGCGGCACCGGCAGCCCCAGCCCGCACAGCTTGGCCAGCAGGGTGTATTCGGCCATGGCGCGGCTCGACTCGACCCCTTCGAACCAGAAACGATCCCGCACCACCTTGCCCACCATGCCGCCACGATAGTAGTGGCGCAGCACCAGATGGCGGGACTCATCCTTGACGAACCAGGTCACTCCCCGTCCGATGGAGGTTCCCACCACCTGACGGTTGTTCTGCCACCAGGCAGGATCGAATAACTGGGGAGAAGGGTCGCGAAAGGCCCCTTCGGCATACCAGCAGATCTGGTTGTGTTCGGTCTGTACTCGCATCGTGGAGATCCCGCTCGGTGGGTCATGGATCGCAATTTTTCAATTGGCGATGAGGCTGCCGCTCTGGCATGCCCGCAATAGTGGCCTTTAATCAACAACGTGCAGAGACAGGTCATGGCGCTGGGCCCGGCCTATCCCGGCTGACGATTGTGCGCAATTTTACAATCCAGAGGGGAGTTTGCATAATGCCATCCACCCTTTTTGCCAGTCGTGCGCCACAACATGCCGCTATTTCAAACGCCCCCCTCCTCCATCTGCATCCTGCGGCTCTCCGCCATCGGGGATTGCTGCCACGCACTGGCGCTGGTGCGCGTCATCCAGCGGGAGTGGCCACAAACCCGCATCACCTGGATCACCGGCAAAATCGAGGCAACCCTGTTTGCTGATCTGCACGGCGTCGAAGTAATCCCCTTCGACAAGAGCAAGGGGTGGCGCGGCTATCGCGATCTCTGGCATACCCTCAAGGGGCGCAAATTCGATGCCCTGCTCCACCTGCAGGCAGCGATGCGAGCCAGCATCGCCACCCTCGGCATCAGCGCCAAGGTCAAACTCGGGTTTGATCGGGAACGGGCCAACGACGGCCAGTGGCTGTTCACCAACCACAAGGTGCCTTCGCCTGCCTCTCCCCACGTGCTGGACGGTTTCCTCGCTTTCGCCAAAGAGCTCGGCATCCAGGATCTGACCCCGGATTGGCAGTTGCCCATCAGCGCCGAGCATCAGGCTTGGGCAAGGGAGAAGATTGGCGGCAAACCGACCCTGCTGATCTGCGCCGCCGCCAGCAAGGCGTTCAAGAACTGGACGGCCGCAGGCTATGCCGCGCTGGCGGATCACGCCGCCAGCAAGGGCTTTCAGGTCTATCTCTGTGGCGGGCCGGCCAAGCTGGAGCGGGATCTGGCTGCCGATATCCGGCAACTCAGCCAAAGCAAACCAGTCGATCTGGTTGGCCAGACCAACCTCAAGCAGCTGCTGGCGCTGATTGGTGAGGCGAGTCTGGTGCTGGCCCCCGACACAGGCCCCACCCATATGGCCACCATTGTCGGCACGCCGGTGGTCAGCCTCTATGCCCACCACAATCCGGCGCGCACCGGCCCCTATCTCTGCCGGGATTATGTCGTCAGCGTCTATCAGACCCTGATTGAGCAGGAGACCGGCAAGCCGCTGGCCGAATTGAGCTGGCGCACCCGTCTCAAAGACCCGGAGGCCATGCGAAAAATCACCAGCGAGCAGGTGATCGCCGCCTTCGATCGGCTCTGTGCCGATCGTCAGCTGCCGTAGTGACAGGGCACCTCGGGAATTCCGAGCCATCAGGCAGGGATAACCTGATAGCCTCTGCCCTCAGCCAAAGGCACAATGCAGGCTGATGTGGGTTACGCTCCCGCAGCAAGCTACGAATACTTTGATCGGCTGGAATATGATTCCGGCCGTTTTTTTATTCGCCGCATTCTGGTAAAATTCGCCGCCTTTACATCCTCCTGACTCAAGAATTTTCCGCGTTTTGCGTTTGGCTGTCTCCCTTTCGGGCACAAGACGGCGGTCTCTGCTACAACCAAAACAGCGGTTTCGATTAAAGGTAATAATATGGCGCAACAAGGCACTCTCTATATCATCTCTTCTCCGAGCGGCGCTGGTAAATCCAGTCTGCTCAATGCCTTGCTGACCAACCACAATCAAGCTGGCAAGATGCAGCTGTCGGTTTCCCACACCACTCGCGCCACCCGCCCGGGCGAAGAGCACGGCGTGCACTACCACTTCGTTCAGGTGGAAGAGTTCAAGGCGCTGATCGAACGCGGTGATTTTCTGGAGTGGGCCGAAGTGTTCGGCAACTACTACGGCACCTCCCGCGCCGCCATCGAAGCCTGTCTGGCCAAGGGGATCGACGTATTCCTCGACATCGACTGGCAAGGTGCCCGCCAGATCCGCGAGCAGATGCCGACCAAATCCATCTTCATCCTGCCCCCCAGCCGCGAAGAGCTGGAACGCCGCCTGATTGGGCGCGGTCAGGACAGCGCCGAAGTGATTGCCGGCCGGATGGCGAAAGCCATTGCCGAAATGGTGCACTACGAAGAGTATGACTATGTCATTATCAATGAAGACTTCGAGCAGGCGCTGTTCCAGCTCAGGTCCATTATTGAGTGCCAACGGCTGGAGATGCGTCACCAGCAACAGGCTCAAAAAAACTTGCTGCAACAGCTACTGGCAGAGTAAGCCAAAAACAAGTAAACTTTTGCGTCATTTTTAAACACTGCTTTTCTAAATACAGAAAGCCCAAACACTGGAGTCCTGCATGGCACGCGTTACTGTAGAAGATGCTGTAAAACAGGTAGGTAACCGTTTTGACCTGGTGCTGGTCGCCGCGCGCCGCGCTCGTCAAATCGCGGTACAAGGCAAAGATCCCCTGGTCGACGAAGAGAACGACAAGCCGACTGTGATCGCCCTGCGTGAGATCGAGCTGGGTCTGGTGAACAATCAAGTGATGGACACCCAGGACCGCTACGAACAGCAAGAGCAGGAAGCCGCCGAGCTGGCTGCCGTTGCTGCCATCGCCGAAGGCCGCGGTTAAGTTATTCCTCCGGTTGGCACCCTCCCGGGTGCCGACTGTTCATCCCCATTTACAACCGCTCGAAAACCTCGCAAACTCAGGGCTATACCCTCAATTCCACGAATTGCCGTTTCACCGCTGCGGGGACTGTCTTGTATTTATTTGAAAACCTTAAAGAAATAGCCAGTTCCTACCTGCCGCCAGAGCAGGTTGAGAAGCTCAAGCAAGCCTATGTGGTGGCCCGTGATGCCCACCAGGGTCAGATGCGTTCCAGTGGCGAACCCTATATCACCCACCCCGTTGCCGTTGCCCGAATCCTGGGTGACATGCGCCTCGATCATGAAACCCTGATGGCCGCCGTGCTGCACGACGTCATCGAAGACACCTCTGTCACCAAGGCCGATCTGGCCGAACAATTCGGCAATGCGGTTGCAGAACTGGTGGCCGGGGTCTCCAAGCTCGACAAGCTGAAATTTCGCGATCGCAAAGAGGCGCAGGCCGAGAACTTCCGCAAGATGGTGATGGCGATGACCCAGGATATCCGGGTCATTCTGATCAAGCTGGCCGACCGCACTCACAACATGCGCACGCTAGGCTCGCTGCGCCCTGACAAGCGCCGCCGCATCGCCCGGGAAACCCTCGAAATCTTCGCCCCCATCGCCAACCGCCTCGGTATTCACACCATGAAGAACGAGCTGGAAGAGCTGGGTTTCGAGGCGCTCTATCCGATGCGATCCCGCGTACTGCGCGAATCGGTGCGCCGCGCTCGTGGCAATCGCCGCGAGATCATCGACTCCATCCAGAGCGAAATCAGCGGTCGCCTGAAGGAGGCGGGGATCGAGCATCAGGTCAGTGGCCGCGAGAAGAATCTGTTCTCCATCTACAACAAGATGGAGAAAAAAGAGCTGCAATTTCATGAGGTAATGGATATCTACGCCTTTCGTGTCAAGGTGAAGGACATAGATACCTGTTACCGGGTGCTGGGACAGATGCACAGCCTCTACAAACCGCGCCCCGGCCGCTTCAAGGATTACATCGCCATCCCCAAGACCAACGGCTACCAGTCGCTGCACACCTCGCTGGTGGGGCCGCACGGGGTACCGGTCGAGGTGCAAATTCGCACCGAGTTCATGGATCAGATGGCCGACAAAGGGGTTGCCGCCCACTGGGCCTACAAGCAGGATGGCGACAGTTCGGGCACCACTGCCCAGATCCGCGCCCAGCGCTGGATGCAGAGCCTGCTGGAATTGCAGCAGAGCGCCGGCAGCTCGTTTGAATTTATCGAAGGGGTTAAGACCGACCTCTTCCCCGACGAGATCTACGTGTTCACGCCGGAAGGACGCATCATGGAGCTGCCCGCTGGCGCCACTCCGGTGGACTTCGCCTACACGGTGCACACCGATATCGGCCATGCCTGCGTCGGTTCGCGGGTCGACCGCCACCCCTACCCGCTCAGCAGCCCGCTGCACTCGGGCCAGACGGTGGAGATCATCACGGCGCCGGGCGCCCGCCCCAACGCGGCCTGGCTCAACTTTGTGGTGACCACCAAGGCACGATCCAAGATCCGCCAGTTCCTCAAGAACCTGCGCACCGAAGAGTCGGTGGTGCTGGGTCGCCGCCTGCTCAACCATGCGCTGGGCGCCAAGAATATAGAAGACATCCCCGAGCCGCGCATCAAGCAGGTGCTCGCCGATACCAAGCATGAGAACCTGCAGGGGCTGCTGGCCGATGTGGGCCTTGGCAACGCCATGAGCGTCATGGTGGCGCGCCGCATGCTGGGGGATGAACTGCCGCCGGAAGAGCAGCCCAAAACTAGCAGCAAGAAGATGCCGATCAAGGGTGCCGACGGCATGCTGGTCACCTTCGCCAACTGCTGCCGTCCGATCCCGGGGGATGCCATTATCGCCCACATCAGCCCGGGCAAGGGTCTGGTGATCCACCAGGAAGCCTGCCGCAACATCAAGGGCTACAGCAAGGAGCCGGACAAGTACCTGCCGGTGCAGTGGGAAGTGGACAAGGAGCAGGAACAGGAGTTCCGCACCGGTATCAGCATCGAAATCGTCAACCATCAGGGTGCGCTGGCCGAGCTGGCCAACGTGATTGCCGCCACCGGCGCCAACATTCACGCCATCAGCACCGAAGAGAAGGATGGCCGGGTCTATCAGGTCAGCCTGCTCATCACCACCAAGAGCCGCATCCATCTGGCCAACATCATGCGCAAGATCCGCGTGATGCCCAACGTGCTCAAGGTGAGCCGACAGAAGAACTGAACACAGGCGGCGCAAGCCGCCTGCTGCTTTTATAGAGACAAGCCATGACCCCCGAACGCTTCAAGCGCATCACCGACATGCTGGCCCAGCGTCAGCTCGATTTGACCGTCTGCATGGAAGAGGTCCACAAACCTCACAATCTGGCCGCCATCGTGCGTACCGCCGATGCCATCGGCATCCACCGGGTACACGCCGTCTGGCCCAAAACCTGGATCCACAAACGCAAGGGCACCGCCCGCGGCAGCCAGAACTGGGTGGATGTAAAACTGCACCCGGATATCGGCACAGCCGTTGCCGAGCTGAAAGCTTCAGGCATGCAGATCCTGGCAACCCACCTCTCCGACAGCTCCGTCGATTTTCGCGCCATCGACTACACCAAACCGACCGCCATTCTGGTGGGTCAGGAGAAGCACGGCATCGGTGAAGAGGCGCTGGCGCTGGCCGACCACCATATCGTCATCCCCATGGTGGGCATGGTGCAATCCCTCAACGTCTCGGTGGCTGCCGCCGCCATCCTCTACGAGGCGCAGCGCCAGCGCGAGCTGGCCGGATGCTATCAACGCGGCTGCCCGCTCACGCTGGAGGAGCAGAACAGCATCCTGTTCGAGGGGGGTTATCCTGTCTATGCCCAGCTCTGCAAAGAGAAAGAGATGCTCTACCCCCAGCTCGGCCCGGCCGGTGAAATTCTGGCGGACGAAGAGTGGTGGCAACGGATGCAGCTGACCCGCAAAGGGTGGGCACAGCAGAGCGAGCAAGACGATCCGCAGGAGGAGTGATGGAGAACCCTTTTGGCAGCTGGCTGGAATCGCAAATCATCCGGGATCACCTGACCAACCCGAACATAGAGGCCGGCGACTACAGCTACTACTCCGGCTACTACCACGGCAAACCGTTCGAGGATCACTGCGTCCGTTACCTGCTCGGCGATGGCTCGACCCGCGACACCTGGGAGAGCGGCCTCTGGGGCGAGGTGGATCGGCTGATCATCGGCAAATTCTGCTCCATCGGCTCGGGCGCCACCTTCATGCTGGCGGGCAATCAGGGCCACCGGCTGGATTGGGTCTCCACCTTCCCGTTCAACCCCGACACCTTTGGCGAAGGGGCCCGCAGCGGCTTTCTGCGCAAGGGAGACACCCGGATTGGCAACGATGTCTGGATCGGCTCGGAAGCGATGATCATGCCCGGCATCACCATAGGTGACGGCGCCGTCATCGCCACCCGCGCCGTGGTGACCAAGGATGTGGCCCCTTACACCATAGTCGGCGGCAACCCGGCCCAACCGATCCGCCGCCGTTTCAGCGATGAGCAGATCCTCATGCTGCAAGAGATGCAGTGGTGGGACTGGCCCCTGCCTCGCTTGCAAGCCTGCATGGCGCTACTCTGCTCGGGGGATATCGCCGCCCTTTATCACCATTGGCAACAGGAGTGTGCCTGATGAAATCCCTCTCTCTTTCCTTGTTGGCCCTGACCCTGTTTTCTGCCGGAGCCCTTGCCGTGACCAATACCTATCAGCTCACCAGCGAAGCCGATGTACCCAGCCTCTACCAGCAAACCCTGCCCGACTTCTGGCGCCAGCATGCGGTGGAAGGAGAGTTCAAGGGCAAGGATGGGGTGACCATCCGCTATGCTGCGCTGCGGCAAGCCAAGGTTGATCGCGCCATCCTGATCGTCAATGGCCGGGTCGAGAGCTACCTCAAGTATCAGGAGCTGGCGTGGGATCTCTGGCGTCAGGGCTACAGCCTCTATCTCATCGACCATCGTGGTCAGGGGATGTCCGACCGGATGCTGAATGACCCGCAGAAGGGATATGTCGACCAGTTCGACGATTACGTGGTCGATCTGAAACAGTTTCACGACCAGATCATCATGGCGGACCAACCTGCCAAGCTGTTCCTGCTGGCCCACTCCATGGGCGGCGCCATCTCGGCCCGCTATCTGGAACGCTGGCCCGATGATATCAAGGCAGCCGTGCTCTCCTCCCCCATGCTGGGCATCAATCTCGGCGGTCTGCCCAAGTGGCTGGCCAAGGGATTGGCGAGCACCATAGGCACGGTCGGCGGCTGGATTGGCGAGCCTCCCTACGGCCCCGGTCAGGGCGCCTATCAGGATCACGGCTTTGCCGATAACGAACTGACTCACAGCCAGCCCCGCTATCAGGCCTTCCGCCAAATCTACGAGCAGCACCCGCAGATCAAGCTGGGTGGCGCCACCGCCCACTGGATTTATCAAGGGATCACAGGTGCCGATGCCGCCATCGCCGATGCGGGCGCCATCAAAACCCCGCTGCTGGTGCTGCAGGCTGGCAACGACAGCGTGGTGGACAATGCCGCACAGGATCGCTTCTGCACCATTGCCAAGTGCGAAGGGGGTAAACCGCTGCGCATCGAGGGTGCCTGGCACGAGCTGTTTATCGAATCCGATGACAAGCGCCAGCCCGCCCTGACCGCGATGGTCGACTTTTTCGCCCGCTTCTGAGCTGGCTATTTTTTGTAACCCTAAATAAATGGGGTGACAGTGCGGGCTAAGGTAAACTGCCCCTGTTTTCAATCGATGCCGAGGTAATGATGTTCAAGGTAGTTGTATCCGATCTCGATGGCACTCTGCTCAACAAGCAGCACCAGATCTCTCCCCGTACCCGGGATACCCTGCACCGCCTGGTAGAGCAAGGTGTGAAATTCGTGGTCGCCACCGGCCGTCATCACGTTGACGTTCGCAGCTTCCGCGATGCGCTGGGGATGGACATCTACCTTATTACTTCCAATGGCGCCGTGGTCCATGACAAACAGGATCAGCTGATTTTCAACCAGCCGCTGCCGACCGAGATCGCCGCCGAGCTGATTGCACTGGAGCGAGATCCCTCTATCCACCTCAATGTCTATCAGGGTGATGACTGGGTGGTGGAAGAAGAGCTGCCCTGGCTGCTGCAGTTCCACGACGAGTCAGGGTTCACCTACCGCCTGGTCGATGACCTGAAACAGGAACCGAAAGAGCAGATCAACAAGGTGTTCTACATCGGCGACCACGAGAAACTGCTGAAGATTGAGGCGCACCTCAACCAGCGCTATGGCGATCAGCTCAACGTCACCTTCTCCCTGCCGGACTGTCTCGAAGTGATGCACGCCGGGGTGCACAAGGGCAATGCTGTGCGTGCCGTGCTGGAGCAGAACGGGTTCGATATGTCGGAGGCGATCGCCTTCGGCGATGGCATGAACGACTTCGAGATGCTGACCATGGTGGGACGCGGCATCGTGATGGGCAACGCCCATGACCGCCTGAAAATGGCGCTGCCGGAGTATGAGCAGACCCTCACCTCCGACGAAGATGGCGTCGCCGTCTATCTGGAGAAGCTGTTCGAGCTGGAGAGCGTCAGCGCAGCCTGATCCTCTTCATCCCGACATTCGATTCAACAAAGCCTCACCATGTGAGGCTTTGTTTTTTCAGTGTTTCCAGCCAGGGATTGGGCCGCTGCCAGCTGAAGCTCTGGTTCGCTCCACCGTAGCATTCGGCCAGCCGCAGCGGCGTGCCGGGGGTATGGCGTCGCCCTGCCACATCGAGGCAACGGGAGACCTTGCTGTTGAACAGCCTGTCTTTCTGCCACTCCCACTGCGCCTGACCGTCACAGGGTGCCAGCATCACTTCGCTGTCGTTTTTGGCTTGCAAACAGAGCTCCTGCAGGCGCAACTCACCCAGATCCCACTCGAACAGTTGATCGTCTTTTCCGCTGCAAGGTTGTGCCAACACCTTCTGTTGGGACACCGCAACGCAAAAATCACCGCTGGTCAGCAAGGGGGAAAGAGAGCGCTCCTCCTGCGGTTGTGAAGCAATGGAGCCCATCATCACATCGGTGGATGGCGGCTTGATGGTACAGCCACCCAGCAGCAAGGCAGCCAGCAGGGCGGGAGAGCAAGCAAAGGAAATTTTGTTATTCATGGAAAAATGCCTGAAATGGGCCGATGACATCCGGTTGTCAGTGACTCGAGGCTGAAGCATAACCGAAAGGCGGGGCGCGCTGCCCAAATAGAGTGTAAACAGACGTAACAGGGAGAGAGTGCTGGCCCAGCGGAGGCCGGAAAGCAAAAAACCCCGCCGAAGCGAGGTTTTTCTAAATGTGGTCGGTGATAAAGGATTCGAACCTTTGACCCTCTGGTCCCAAACCAGATGCGCTACCGGACTGCGCTAATCACCGAGGCTATTTCTTTCAAAATAGTTTACTTCAAAAAAACAAAGACGACCTGATGGTCATCCTCGTCATACAGCAAGTATGGTGCGAAGAGAGGGACTCGAACCCTCACACCCGGGGGGCACTAACACCTGAAGCTAGCGCGTCTACCAATTCCGCCACCTTCGCGTACCTGACAAGCTGTAAAATGGGGTGGCTGATGGGGCTCGAACCCACGACAACCGGAATCACAATCCGGGACTCTACCAACTGAGCTACAGCCACCACAGCTGTTTTCGTTCCACAACAACGCCCGTTTAACCGACGCACTTTTGATGGTGCGCCCGACAGGATTCGAACCTGTGACCTCTGCCTCCGGAGGGCAGCGCTCTATCCAGCTGAGCTACGGGCGCTACGCTGTCGAACGGGGCGCATTATTAATGATGGTTGCCGGTTTGTCTACACTTTTCTGTCACCGAAGCACTATTCGTTGTTTTTTCAAGCATATTGCGCACTTTTCTTCCACTATTCCCCTGCTGACAACCGAAAAGGGGCAGATCGCAGTCGCAAATCGCCTTGCTACCTTGACTTGATTTGATGCCCATCTAGAATGAATGAACGTTCATTCAATCGAAAGTCACACTGATGATTCTGGATAAAAAAGAGAGCATCTTCAACGCGGCCCATGAGGTGCTGGGTGAACGGGGTTTTCATGGTCTGTCGATTGCGGAAGTCGCCAAGAAGGCCAATGTTGCCACCGGCACCATCTATCGCTACTTCGGCGACAAGGATGATCTGATCCGGCAACTGCACCAGCACACTATCTTGCAGTGTGTGCCCATGGTCATGGCAGATGTAGCAATCGATAAAGTTTCATTTCAACAATTTCGCCAATTATGGCTCAATATTCATGCCATTTTTGTTAACGAACCCAACGCTATCCGGTGCAAATTGCAGTACGAGAGCTCTCCGCTAGGAGCAGAATTGGAGACCAATCCTGTCATTCTGGCTGCCTGGGAGCCTCTGGACCGATTTTTTGAACAGGGCGTTGAACAAGGATTGTTTATTGATTTACCGATACGGGCACTGCAGGTGTTGAGTCTGGACAGTGTCATGCATCTGGCCCTGCAGTGCAGGGTTCACAACATCACGCTGACCGAATCGCAGTTGGAAACCGCGATCCGGGCCAGCTGGAATGCCATTTTATCCCCCAATCTTTCCACCTCAGGAGCCTGTTCATGAAAAAGTGGATGGCCATTATGTTGCTGATAGCGATCGCCTTGTTTGGCAGCGTCATCGGCTTCAATTTGTTCAAACAGAAGATGATTGCCCAATATATGGCCAACCGGCCGGAACCCGAGTTCCCCGTCACCGCCATGGTGACCAAGGCGCAGGATTGGGTACCGACCATCGAAGCGATCGGCTTCATCGAGCCGAATCAGGGGGTGACCCTCTCCACCGAACTGGCAGGCACCATTGATGCCATCACCTTCGAGTCGGGTAAACCGGTCAAGGCAGACCAGCTGCTGCTGAGCCTGGACTCCACCGTGGAGCGGGCCAATCTGCGCGCCTCCCAGGCCAAGCTGCCGGCGGCAAAAGCCAAGTTCGATCGCTTCCAGAACCTCTACAAGACCAGCTCCATCTCCAAAGAGCAGCTGGATGAAGCCGAAGCGGCCTATCGCTCACTGGAAGCAGATATCGAGAGTCTGAAGGCGACCATTGCCCGTCGTGAAGTGCGAGCACCCTTTAGCGGCGTGGTCGGCCTGCGCAATGTATTCCTCGGTCAGTATCTGCAGCCGGGCACAGATATCGTGCGCCTGGAGGATACCAGCGTGATGCGCCTGCGCTTCACCGTGCCCCAGACCGATATCTCCAAAATCAAGCTGGGCCAGACCATCAAGATCAATGTGGATGCCTATCCGCAAACCCAGTTTGACGGTCATATCACCGCCATCGAGCCTGCGGTCAACTTCCAGAGCGGCCTGATCCAGGTACAGGCAGACATTCCGAACAACGACGGTCAGCTCCGTTCCGGTATGTTCGCCCGCGCCAGCATCATTCTGCCGACGGTGAAAGATCAGATCGTGATCCCGCAGACCGCTATCTCCTTCACCCTTTACGGTCAGAACGTCTACGTGCTCAAAGAGGGCGAAGAGACCGACAAAGAGGGTAACAAGGTGAAAGTGCTGCGAGCCAAGCAGGTTGTGGTCAAGGCCGGTGAGCGCCGTGGCAACGATGTGCATGTGCTCTCCGGCATCCAGGCCGGTGACCAGATCGTACTGTCGGGTCAGGTTCGCCTGAGCAACGACACCAAGGTGCATGTGGTCGAGAACGACGCCCTGGCCGTTCCGGCACAAACCCCGATGCTGTAAGCGCGGAGATCTGCGATGCGATTTACTGACATATTTATAAAACGGCCTGTGCTGGCGATCTCGCTCAGCTTCCTGATCGCCTTGCTGGGCTTTCAGGCCATCTTCAAGATGCAGGTACGGGAATACCCCGAGGTGACCAACACGGTGATCACCGTCAGCACTGGCTACTATGGCGCCAGTTCTGATCTGATCCAGGGGTTCATCACCCAGCCGCTGGAACAGGCGGTCGCGCAAGCCGACAACATCGACTTCATGACCTCCTCCAGCCAGCTGGGCAGTTCCACCATCACTGCGTACATGAAGCTCAACACCGACCCCAACGCCGCGCTGTCCGACATCCTGGCGAAGGTGAACTCGGTGCGATCCCAGTTGCCGAAAGAGGCGGAAGACCCGTCGGTCACCTCCTCCACCGGTTCAACCACGGCGGTGCTCTACCTCGGCTTTACCAGCCCGGAGCTCAATTCCAGCCAGATCACCGACTATCTGGAGCGGGTTATCAAGCCGCAGCTCTTTACTGTCGGCGGGGTCTCCAAGGTTGACCTCTACGGCGGTGTCGAGTTTGCCCTGCGGGTATGGCTGGATCCGGCCAAGATGGCGGCCTTCAACCTGACTGCCAGTGACGTGATGACGGTGCTCAACAGCAACAACTATCAGTCCGCGACAGGTCAGGCGACCGGTTACTTCACCCTGTTCAACGGCAACGCCGAGACCCAGGTCAAGGATGTCGACGAGCTGAAGCGTCTGGTTGTTGCTACCCGTGACGGCAAGGTGATCCGCCTTTCCGACATTGCCAAGGTGACCCTCGAGAAGAGCCACGACATCTATCGTGCCAGCGCCAACGGCCGCGAAGCAGTGGTCATGGCGGTCAACGCTGCGCCGACAGCCAACCCCATCAACATCGCCCACGATGTGCTGGCGTTGCTGCCGAGCCTTGAGCGCAATATGCCGAGCACCATGCGTCTCAACGTGATGTATGACTCAACAGTGGCGATCAACGAGTCCATCCACGAGGTTATCAAGACCATCCTGGAGGCAGCCGCCATCGTTCTGGTGGTCATCACCCTGTTCCTCGGTTCGTTCCGCGCGGTCATCATCCCGATCATCACCATTCCGCTCAGTCTTATCGGCGTAGTGATGATGATGGATATGTTCGGCTTCTCGATAAACCTGATGACCCTGCTGGCGATGGTGCTGGCGATCGGTCTGGTGGTGGATGACGCCATCGTGGTGCTGGAGAACGTCGACCGCCATATCAAGGAGGGGGAAGAACCGTTCCGGGCCGCCATTATCGGTACCCGTGAAATTGCGGTGCCGGTTATCGCCATGACGGTCACCCTGGCGGCGGTATACGCGCCTATCGCCCTGATGGGTGGTATCACCGGCTCCCTGTTCAAGGAGTTTGCCCTGACGCTGGCTGGCGCCGTGTTCGTCTCGGGCATCATCGCCCTGACTCTGTCCCCGATGATGTGTTCCAAGATGCTCAAGGCCAACGAGCAGCCGGGCAAGTTCGAGAGCACAGTCCACCACCTGCTGGAACGGATGACCGATCGCTACGACAGCATGCTGCACGCCGTGATGAAAAAGCGCCCCGTCATCGTGGTGTTCGCCGTCATCGTCTTCGCCAGCCTGCCGCTGCTGTTCAAGTTTATCCCGAGCGAACTGGCACCGTCAGAGGACAAGGGGGTAATGGCCGTGCTGGGTACCGCACCGTCCAACGCCAACCTGGACTACATCGAAAACACCATGGCGGATGTGAACAAGATCCTGGACGACCAGCCCGAGATCGCCTTCTCCCAGGTCTTCTCGGGGGTGTTCAACGCCAACCAGGCGTTCGGTATCGCCTCCATGGTGCCCTGGAGCCAGCGTGAAGCTAGCCAGAAAGAGGTGCTGGATCGGGTTGCCAATCTGGTGAAAGACATCCCGGGTATGGCAATCACCACCTTCCAGTTCCCGGAACTGCCGGGTGCATCGAGTGGTCTGCCTATCCAGTTCGTCATCACCACCCCGAACAGCTTCGAAAGCCTGTTCCTGGTGGCCGGTGAAATTCTGGCAGCGGCGCAGAGTAACGGTCAGTTCGTCTATTCGGATCTCGATCTGAACTACGACTCCGCCACCATGAAGATCCGCATCGACAAGGACAAGGCGGGTGCCTACGGCATCACCATGCAGGATATCGGAATCACCATGGGCACCATGATGGCGGACGGTTACGTCAACCGTATCGACCTGGATGGCCGCTCCTACGAGGTGATCCCGCAGGTCGAGCGCAAATACCGTCTCAATCCGGAGTCCATCAAGGGCTATTACGTGCGGGCCGCAGATGGCAAGTCGATCCCGCTCGGCAGCCTGATCAGTATTGAAGTGGTTGGCGAGCCCCGCGCCCTACCCCACTTCAACCAGCTGAACTCCGCCACCATCGGCGCCGTTCCGGCTCCGGGCGTGGCCATGGGTGATGCGATCAACTGGTTCCAGACCACCGCAGACGAGAAGCTGCCGCAAGGCTATCGTTACGACTTCATGGGTGAAGCCCGTCAGTTTGTCACCGAAGGCAATGCGCTCTATGCCACCTTCGCGCTGGCACTGGCCATCATCTTCCTGGTGCTGGCAATCCAGTTCGAGTCGGTGCGTGACCCGCTGGTCATCATGGTCTCTGTACCACTCGCCATCAGCGGGGCCTTGATTGCCCTGGCATGGGGACTGGCGACCATGAACATCTACTCCCAGGTGGGCCTCATCACCCTGGTGGGTCTGATTACCAAGCACGGTATCCTGATCTGTGAAGTAGCTAAGGAAGAGCAGCTGCTGCGCGGCATGAACCGGATGGAAGCCGTGATGCAGGCTGCCAAGGTGCGTTTGCGTCCGATCCTGATGACCACGGCCGCCATGATTGCCGGCCTGATCCCGCTGCTCTACGCCGCTGGCGCCGGTGCGGCACAGCGTTTCAGTATCGGTATCGTCATCGTGGCAGGTCTTGCCATCGGCACCCTGTTCACTCTGTTCGTGCTGCCGGTGATCTACACCTATCTGGCTTCCGAGCACAAACCCTTGCCGGTATTCGATGAAACCATTCCGCCCAAAGCAAACGGTGGACATTAATCATCAATCACATGCAAAGGCCCCGTATCGGGGCCTTTTTTATGCTTCGCAGGAAAGACGACATAAGTGCATGAAGCAGTTAAACTAAAAAACACCACATCCAGACCGCAAGGACGCCATGTCAGGACTCTTCACCAAGACCGCCAGGGCCGTAGGCCACAACGGACTCTCATATCGCCTGCTCTCCTACATTCTGGTCTGCAGTACCGTATTGGCGATGATCATTACGGCGCTGCAACTCGCGTGGGATTACCGCAAGGATGTCGCCGTCATCGAAGACAGCATCGGCCAGATCGAGGCCTCGTTCCTGCAACCCATCGCCGCCAGCTTGTGGAACCTGGATGAAGAGCAGGTCAAAGTGCAAATTGAAGGGATCATGAACCTGCCCAACATGCAGTTCGTGATGGTCAAGGAGATGCTTGGCAACTCCGAAGTCCCGCTGCTGACCCAGGGGGTCGAGCGGGAAAGCTATGATATCTCCCGCGAATTCAACCTCACCTATCAGGGTGAAATCGTCGGCAAGCTGTTCGTTGCCGCCTCTCTCGAACAGATCTACCAGCGCCTCATCGAAAAATCGGTGCTGATCATGGTCAGCCAGACCATCAAGACCCTGGTGGTCTCATTTTGCATCCTGATCATCATTTACTATCTGGTGGTCAGGCACATCAACCGCATCGCCAACTACGCCCAGAAGTTCAACCTCGATCGGCTCGACATGGCGCTGGAGCTGGAAGGCCGCCCGCAGCCACGCAAGAAACCCGATGAGCTGGATACCCTGGTATCCACCCTCAACCAGATGCGTACCCGGCTGCGTGACGAGCTGGTTGCCCGCCATCAGGCGGTCGAACAGCTGCAAAAGGAGCGGGACTTCTCCGCCACCCTGATCAACTCCGCCAACATGGTCATCTGCTGCATGGAACCGGATTTGACCATCGCCAGCATCAACCCGGCAGCCATACTGCTGACCGGCTACCACCAGCAAGAATTGTTGCAGCACAACTGGCTGGATCTCTTTGTCAGCCCGGCGCAACGGGAAGAGCTGAACGATATTCTGGCGGCGGAAGGTTCACTGGCTGACAAAGAGGTCATCATGCATGACCAGCAGGCCCATGAGCTGGTACTGCAATGGACCTTCGTCCCCTTCTACGATGGTCCCAACCTCAAGTACCAGATCGGCTTCGGCTACGACATCACCCAGCTGAAAAAGGTCGAGCGGGAGATTATCCAGCTCAACGAACAGCTGGAAGGCAAGGTGGTGGAGCGTACCCGCAGCCTGAGTGAAGCCAACAACCAGCTCGGCAAGGCGTACGACGACCTGAAACAGGCCCAGCAGACCCTGGTGGAGTCCGAGAAGATGGCCTCCCTCGGCTCGCTGGTGGCCGGGGTGGCACACGAGATCAACACTCCGATCGGCATCAGCGTGACCGCCTCCTCCTACCTGCAGGAGCGGGTCGCCGACTTCAAGTCCCATATCGACTCCAAGCAGCTGTCGCGCTCCTATCTCAACGAGTTTACCGTCAACCTCGACGAATCGATGCAGCTACTGCAGAGCAACCTGCGGCGCGCCTCCGAGCTGATTGCCAGCTTCAAGCAGGTGGCTGTCGACCAGTCATCGGAAGCGCGCTACAACTTCAGCCTCGCCGACAATCTCCATCAGGTGGTGGTCTCGCTTGGCCACAAACTGAAGAAGAGCCAGTGCGAAGTGGATATCCAGTGCGATCCCAAGCTGTCGATCTTCTCCTTCCCGGGCAGTTTTACCCAGATCTACTCGAACCTGATCCTCAACTCCATCAACCACGGGTTCGACAGCTGGGATAAACCGAAGAAGATCACCATCAAGGTGGAACAGCAGGGAGAGGAGCTGTTTATCGACTATTCTGACAATGGCCGCGGCATCCCGCCCGAAATATTGCCGCGAATCTTCGATCCCTTCGTCACCTCCAAGCGGGGTCAGGGCGGCAGCGGTCTGGGCACCCACATCATCTACAACCTGGTGGTGCAACTGCTGAAAGGCCGTATCAGCTGTGCCAGCGAACCGGGCCAGGGCGCCCAGTTCCATATTCGCCTGCCGATCCAACATAACTGAGCGCTGGCTCTTGTGAGCCAGCCGCTTTATCCCCATCATGCTGTGATTGCATTCTTAATGAGCGGAGAACCTCGCAATGGCACAGCATTTTGACTATATCGCCATCGGCGGCGGCAGCGGCGGTATTGCTTCTGCCAACCGGGCTGCCATGTACGGTAAGAAAGTTGCCCTGATTGAAGCCAAAGAGTTGGGTGGAACCTGCGTCAACGTAGGCTGCGTACCGAAGAAGGCTATGTGGTATGCAGGCCAGATCGCCGATGCCCTGAAATATGGCGCCGACTACGGCTTTGACACCACCCTCAACCACTTCAACTGGGCCAAGCTGGTCGAGTCCCGCCAGGCCTACATCGGCCGCATTCACCAGTCCTATCAGAACGTGCTGGGCAAGAACCAGATCACCGTCATCAAGGGCTTCGCCCGCTTCGTCAGCAGCAACACCATCGAGGTTAATGGCGAGCACTACACGGCCGATCATATCCTGATCGCTACCGGTGGCCGCCCGGAAATTCCGGCGATCCCGGGTGCCGAGCTGGGTATCGACTCCGACGGTTTCTTCGATCTGCAAAGCCAACCCAAGCGGGTTGCCGTAGTGGGTGCGGGCTACATCGCAGTCGAGATCGCAGGGGTGATGCAGGCGCTCGGCTCAGAGACCCATCTGGTGGTGCGCAAGCACGCGCCGCTGCGCAACTTCGACCCCATGATCCACGAGACACTGGTCGAAATCATGGCGCAGGAAGGGCCCAAGCTGCACATCCACGCCATTCCCAAAGCCGTGCTCAAAAACGCTGACAACAGCCTGACCCTGCAACTGGAAGATGGTCGCCACCTCACCGTTGACTGCCTGATCTGGGCCATCGGCCGGGTACCGGCTACCGACAACCTCAATCTGGCTGCCGCAGGCATCGCGCTGGACGAGAAGGGCTTTATCCCGACCGACAAGTTCCAGAACACCGCCGTCGCCAACATCTATGCGGTGGGTGACAACACGGGTCGCATCCAGCTCACCCCGGTGGCCGTCGCTGCGGGCCGTCGCCTCTCCGAACGGCTGTTCAACAACAAGCCGAACGAGCACCTCAACTACGATCTGGTGCCGACCGTGGTGTTCAGCCACCCGCCCATCGGCACCATAGGCCTGACCGAACCTGAAGCCATCGCCGAATACGGCGAGGACCAGGTGAAGGTCTATCGCAGCCAGTTCACCGCCATGTACTCGGCACTGACCCAGCATCGCCAGCCCACCCGGATGAAGCTGGTCTGTGTCGGCCCGGAAGAGAAGGTGGTCGGTTTGCACGGTATCGGCTTTGCAATGGACGAGATCCTGCAAGGTTTCGGCGTCGCCATGAAGATGGGTGCCACCAAGGCGGACTTCGACAACTGCGTGGCTATCCATCCGACCAGTGCTGAAGAGTTCGTGACAATGCGATAAGCACGTTTGAAGCAGGCCTGTCATTATCAGGCCAACTTCAACAACTGCGTTCCCACGCCTCATCCCACCAGTGCTGAAGAGTTCGTGACAATGCGATAGGTACGTTTGAAGTTGGCCTGTCACGAGCAGCCTGCTTCTACAGCCATGTAACCCCTTCCCCCAAACCCGGCTCAGGCCGGGTTTTTTGATCCCTCCTCGCTATTTCTCTCGCAAATCCGTCGTTCTTTACGCCGATTTTACGCCTGCCACATGGCGCTTTATGGCGCCTTTACGCCTGTTTTACATACCCTTTCCAGCGTCAATGACACCAACAGAGTCGATATGGTCTTACATCGGCTCTCGCAGCTAATTATCTCAATGGAGTCGATATGAATTGGCTATATCTGCTGCTCGTCCTCGCCTTGATGGCCTATCTGATGCGCGCACTCACGCGCAGTCACGAGTGAGGGACTACCTATATGCAGCAAGAAATTATCTACCCGGTGGCCAGCAAACTGCCGAGCCTCGTGAGCAATCCAATGCGTGCCCTGACGCACCGTGACCACGAGTGAGGAACTAGAACATGTGGCAAGAAATAATCTATCCGGTGGCCTTCGTGCTGCTGGTTCTGCTGCCGGCACCGCTGCTGGGTAACTACATCTACCGGGTATTTGAAGGCAAAATCCGCTGGTTGGCACCGGTCGAGCGCGCCACACTGGCTTGCTGTGGCACCGATGGGCGGGAGCAGGACTGGAAGTCCTACGCCCTCAGCCTGCTGGCCTTCAACGGCGCCGGTTTCGGTCTGCTGTTCCTGATCCTGATGGCGCAGGGGTTGCTGCCCCTCAACCCGCAACAACTGCCGGGTCTGAGCTGGCAACTCGCCTTCAACACCGCAGTCAGCTTTATGACCAACACCAACTGGCAAGCCTATTCCGGTGAGGCCAGCCTCTCCTACTTCAGCCAGATGGTGGGCCTGACCACCCAGAACTTCGTCTCCGCAGGGACGGGCGCCGCCGTCGCCATTGCCCTGTTCCGCGGTATCGCCCGCCAGCAGACCATCAACCTTGGCAACTTCTGGCAGGATCTGGTGCGTTTCTGCCTCTATGTGCTGCTGCCCATCGCGCTGATCATGGCGCTGGTGCTGGTGTGGCAAGGGGTGCCGCAAAGCCTCTCCGCCTATCTGCCGTTCCACGGTGTGGAAGGTCAGGAGCAGCTGCTGCCCCTCGGCCCGGCAGCTTCACAAATTGCCATAAAGCAGCTCGGCTCCAACGGCGGTGGCTTCTTCGGCATCAACTCCGCCCACCCGTTCGAGAACCCGACCGCCCTATCCAACTGGCTGGAGATGGTCGCCCTGCTCACCATCGCCGCCGCCATGGTCTTTACTCTGGGCCGCTATGTGAAGGATATGGCCCACAGTCGCGCCATTCTCGGTGCCATGACCCTCATGCTGGTGCTGGGGCTCTTCGTCTCCCTCTCCCAGGAGCTGAAACCGGATCCCGCCCTCGCCCAGCTCACCACTGACGCCAGCAACATGGCTGGCAACTGGGAAGGCAAGGAGAGCCGCTTCGGCCCTGTGCTCTCCAGCATCTGGGAAGTGGCGACTACTGCCGCCTCCAACGGTGCCGTCAACGCTATGCACGACAGCTTTACTCCGCTCGGCGGCATGGTGGGCATGATCAACATGCTGCTGGGTGAGGTCATCTTCGGCGGGGTCGGCTCCGGTATCTACGGCATGATGCTGTTCGTACTGCTGACCGTGTTCCTGTGCGGCCTGATGATAGGACGCACCCCGACCTATCTGGGCAAACGGCTCGGTATCACCGAGATGAAGTGGGTCGTCGCCAGCATGCTGGTCATGCCGGTCGGTGTTTTGGTGATCGGTGGTGTCACCCTGCTGATGCCGGATGCCAGCACCATCATCGGCCATGATGGCCCGCACGGTCTGTCACGCCTCATCTATGCCTACGCCTCGGCTGCCGGCAACAACGGCTCCGCCTTCGCCGGTTTTGCCGCCGGTGACAACTGGCAGTGCATCGCCATCGGTCTGGCCATGCTGCTCGGTCGCTTCGGCTACATCATTCCGGTACTGGCCATCGCCGGTCAGCTGGCCCGCGCGCCCCGTCAGGAGACAAGCGAAGGGGACTTCCCCATCAGCGGCCCGCTGTTCGTTACCCTGCTGATCATCACCGTCCTGCTGATAGGTGGCCTCTCCTTCCTGCCGGTGCTGGCACTGGGCCCGGTGGCCGAACATCTGAGTCTGATCGGAGGAGCATTCTGATGAACCTGACCCTGTCGATCACCATCCGGATGCCAATGGCCAACTATCTGATGCTGGGAGCTTTCCAATGAGCAAGTCCACTGCAATGAGCACTGACACCATGTTGGTGAAGGGCAAAAAACAGAAATCACAAATCATCCAGGCAATGGTTGAGGCCCTCTATCGCTTCAATCCCAAGGCGCTGTTTGGCAGTCCCATCCTGTTCACCCTCTGGCTGGCCGCAGTCATGGCGACCGTGGAGTCCCTGCTGGGGCAGCCTTTCTCCGGCGTCGCCCCCTCGCTGGCCTGGCAGCTGACCGCCTGGCTCTGGCTGACCCTCTGGTTTGCCAACTTCGCGGAAACCCTGGCCGAGGGACGCGGCAAGGCTCGCGCCGACAGCCTGAAGGCGGGCATGAGCCAGCTCAAGGCCCGCCGGGTAGCTAATGCAAAAGATGGTCAGGGCGAATGGGTACCCGCCACCAGCCTGATGAAGGGGGACCTGGTGCTGGTACGCAGCGGCGAGATGATCCCGGCCGATGGCGAAGTGGTCGCCGGTATCGCCTCGGTCAACGAGGCGGCCATCACCGGTGAATCCGCCCCCGTCATCCGCGAGTCGGGCACCGACCGCAGCGGCGTGACCGGCAACACGACGGTCGTCTCCGACGAGATCTGGGTGCGCGTCAGCAACAATCCGGGCGAAAGTACGCTGGATCGGATGATCGCACTGGTGGAAGGGGCCAAGCGCCAGAAGACCCCCAACGAGATGGCGCTCGACGCCCTGCTGGTGGGCCTGACCCTGATCTTCCTGTTGGTGGTCGCCACCCTGCCCTGGTTCCTCGACTACAACGGCACCCAGGTACCGCGCCTCTACCTGATCGCCCTCTTCATCACCCTGATCCCGACCACCATCGGTGGCCTGCTCTCCGCCATCGGTATTGCCGGTATGGATCGATTGGTGAAGCTGAACGTCATCGCCAAGTCTGGCCGTGCCGTCGAAGCGGCCGGTGACGTGCGCACCCTGCTGCTGGACAAGACCGGCACCATCACCTTCGGCAACCGGATGGCCGACGAGTTGATCCCGGCACCGGGCGTCGACCCCGCCCTGCTGGCACAAGCCGCCATGCTGGCCTCGCTGGGTGACAACACCCCGGAGGGCAAATCCATCCTGACTCTGGCCAGCAAGAGCATGGCCAAGCCGAGCCAGCTGGAGAGCGACAAGGTAATCCCCTTCAGCGCCGAAACCCGGCTGAGCGGACTGGATCGCAACGGTCATCAATATCGCAAGGGGGCGGTAGATGCCGTGCTGAACTACCTCAGCCTCGACCGCAAGGCGGTACCTGAGCTGGTGCTCAAGTCAGTCGACAGCATCGCCCGTCAGGGTGGGACTCCGCTGCTGGTCTGCACTCAGGAGAAACTGCTGGGGGTGGTCTACCTCAAGGACATCATCAAGCCCGGTATCAAGGCTCGCTTCCAGATCCTGCGCCACATGGGGATCCGCACCGTGATGATCACCGGCGACAACCCGAAAACCGCCGCCGCCATCGCCGCCGAAGCCGGGGTGGATGACTTCATCGCCGAAGCGACGCCGGAGAAGAAGCTCGCCTACATCCGGCAGGAGCAGGCCGATGGCCGTCTGGTCGCCATGTGCGGTGACGGCGCCAACGATGCGCCCGCACTGGCGCAGGCTGACGTGGGTCTGGCCATGAACGAGGGCACCCAGGCCGCCAAGGAGGCGGGCAATCTGGTGGATCTCGACTCCAACCCCACCAAGCTGCTGGATGTGGTGCTGGTCGGCAAACAGTTGCTGGTGACCCGTGGCGCCCTGACCACCTTCTCCATCGCCAACGACGTGGCCAAGTACTTCGCCATCCTGCCAGCCCTGTTCATCGCCGCCTACCCGCAACTGGGGGCACTGAACCTGATGCAGCTGGGCAGCCCGCAGAGCGCCATCCTGTCGGCCATCATCTTCAACGCCCTGATCATTGTGGCGCTGGTGCCGCTGGCACTGCGTGGTGTCGACCTGAAAGGCTCGGCCGCCAGCCTGCTGCGCCGCAACCTGCTGATCTACGGTGTCGGTGGCCTGCTGGTGCCGTTTATCGGCATCAAGCTGATCGATCTGGTCATTACCGGCCTGGGTCTGGTGTAACGACATAATCGGGATGCGGGTCAGACCCGCATCCCCTGCCATCCATTTGGAGCAAGAGAATCATGATAGCAATCAGAACCCTGTTGACCCTGACCCTGCTGCTGGGAGTGGGTTATCCGCTGGCGGTGACCGGGCTGGCCCAGCTGCTCTTCCCCTGGCAGGCCAACGGCAGCCAGCTGACCGACAGCAAACAACAGCTCATCGGCAGCGCCCTGCTGGGGCAGAAATTCGAGCGGGCTGACTATTTCCATCCCCGTCCCTCCGCCAGCGACTTCAACACCATAGGCGGCAGCGCCAGCAATCTGGGGATGAGCTCACCGCTGCGGGCTGAGTTTGCCGAACAGGCCGCCAAGGCACAGCCGGGAACCAGCTCCCCCGCCATGCTGACCCGCTCCGCCTCTGGCCTCGATCCCCACCTGCCACTGGATGCGGTGCTGGCTCAGGTCGACCGCGTCGCCAAAGAACGTGGACTGGATCCCGCCCAACTGACGGAGCTGGTCAAGTCGGCCACACAAGCTGGTATCCTTGGCCCGCAGGTGGTCAACATTCTCCAGCTGAATCTGCAACTGGATCATAAAAAGGGCGCCTGATGGCGCCCATTCCGGTTTGGTGATGACCTCGATTTTCGAAACGGGCGGTTGGCTCGATAGGGATAACAATGGCTGATGTAGCAAGCGCCGACGCCCTGCTGGCGAATCTGATGCAGGAGCATGGGGATGCGTGATGAGGTAAGGGCCGACGCCCTGCTGGCGAGCCTGGAACAGGAGCACAAGGGCAAGCTGAAGGTGTTTCTCGGGGCCGCTCCCGGCGTGGGCAAGACCTACGCCATGCTGCAGGCGGTGCGGGAACAGGCCAAAGAGGGGGTCGACATCCTGATCGGCGTGGTGGAGACCCATGGCCGGCAGGAGACCCTGGCCCTGCTCGACAAGCTCGCCATCATGCCGCGCAAGATCCACATGCACCGCCAGCAGCGACTGGAAGAGATGGATCTCGACGGCCTGCTCGCCCGCAAACCGGCCATCGCCGTGGTGGACGAGCTGGCCCACAGCAACGCCCCCGGCAGCCGCCACGAGAAGCGCTGGCAGGATGTGGAGGAGCTGCTGAACGCCGGGATTGACGTCTACACCACCCTCAACGTGCAGCATCTGGAGAGCCTCAACGATCTGGTGTGGCAGCTGACCGGGGTCAGGGTGAAAGAGACCCTGCCCGATCAGGTGCTGCTGGAAGCCGACAGTCTGGTGCTGATCGACCTGCCCCCCAAGGAGCTGCTCGGCCGCCTCAAGGAGGGCAAGGTCTATGTGCCCCATCAGGCCAAGGCGGCACTGCAATCCTTCTTCTCCCTCAACAACCTCACCGCATTGCGGGAGCTGGCGATGCAGACTGCCGCCAGCCATGTGGAGGGGGATCTGCAATTGCAGTGGCAGGCCGCCGGCAAGACCACACTGCCGCTGCGGGGCAAGCTGATGGTCTGCCTCGGCGATCAGCACGGCGCGGCCCTGGTGCGCTACGGTCACCGCTTTGCCCAGCGCCGCCAACTCCCCTGGCTGGTAGTGCATGTCGACAGCAATGGCCGCCGCTCGGCCGATGTGGAGCAGGCGCTGGCGCTCGCCTCCCACCTCGGTGCCAAGGTGCTGACGCTATCCAGCCCGGCGGTCGCCAACACCCTGCTGGAGACCGCCGAACAGCAGCAGGTCTCCCAACTGCTGCTCGGCAAACCGCACAAGGCGCCGTGGCGTCGCTCGCTGGTGCAGCACCTGCTCAAGCAGGCACAGGGGCTGGAGATCACCCTGGTCGATACCGAGAAGCAGAAGCCCGAAGTGGGGATGCGCGTCCCGACCCCGAAGGATATTCACCACAGCCTGCTGGCGGTGACCATCATGGGGATCACCTCGGCCGCCGCCTGGGGCCTCTCCTACTGGCTGCCGCCAGCAGCGTTGCCGCTCATCTTTGTACTGGGGGTGCTGGCGACAGCCCTCACCACCAGTCTAGTGCCCGCCACACTGGCGGCGGTGCTGGGCTTTATCGCCCACAATCTGCTCTTCACCGCCCCCTACTTCTCCCTGAGCGTTGCCAACCACAGCGACCTGCTCACCCTGTTTGTGCTGCTTATCGTCGGCATGACCGCGGGACGCCTCGCCTCCCGCCAGCGGCAACAGCTGATCGGTCTGCGCGAGACCCAGCAGCTGGGCAATGCCCTGCTCTCCCTCAGTCAGGGGCTGGCCACTGCCAGCAGCCCGGAGGAGGTGCTCAGACAAGGTGCCCAGGCCATTTCACTGGCGCTCGGCCAGCCGACCGTGGTGATCGACAAAGAGTTCAACGATCGGCTCGGCAACGAGAAGCACAGGCCCGGCCAGACCGACAAGGCGGCCATCGACTGGTGTCTGGCCCAGAAGCAGAGCGCCGGAGCCCACACCGCCACCCTCAATGCTGCCGAGGCCCAGTATCACCATCTCAGCGACGATCTGGTGATCGGCATAACGCTGGCCAATCCGCTCTCCTCCTCCGCCGAGCATCAGCTGCAGGCGCTGCTCACCGATATTCGCGCCGCGCTGGCGCGGATCGACCTCAACGAGCGGCTGGCCGACAGTCAGTTGCAAGCGGAGACCGACCGGATGCGCGCCGCCCTGCTCTCCTCGGTCTCCCACGATTTGAAGACGCCGCTGGCGACCATCATGGGGGCTGGCAGCACCCTGCTGGAATATGGTGACCGGATCCCCGCCGAAGACCGCGACGAACTGCTCCACTCGGTGCAGGAGGAGGCGCGCCGCCTCCACAGCTATGTGCAAAATCTGCTGGATATGACTCGTATCGGCTCCCCCGACTTCCAGCTGAAACGGGACTGGGTCGATCTGGCGGATCTGGTGGAGAGCGCCCGCAAGCGGCTCGAATCCTCCTGGCGCCAGCACAAGCTGCTGGTCCATTTCGATCAGCATGTGCCCCAGCTCTATGTGCACGGCGCCCTGATCGAGCAGGTGCTGGTCAATATCCTCGACAACGCCTCCCGCTACTCGCCGGCTGGCACCCCCATCGAGTTCAAGGTGATGGTGGCCGAACCCGACCTCATCATCGACATCATCGATATCGGGGTCGGTATCGCCGAGTCGGATCGGGAGAAGATCTTCAATCTCTTCTACACCCAGCCGGTGGGCGATTGCGGCAGCCGTGGCACCGGGCTTGGCCTCGCCATTTCCCGCGCTATGATAGAGGCCCACGGCGGCAAGATTTGGGCCTTCTCCGGCCCCAATGGCAACGGCACCTGCATGCGCATCTCTCTGCCGCTAGCCCTCAATTCACCGGAGGTCTGATGGCTGACCGCCAGCTCGGGTCACTCAGCCCCTCCCACCATTCACCTCTGGAGGTTAGATGGCGCACATTCTGGTCATAGATGATGAAGCGGCGATCCGTCGCTTTCTGCGGATCAGCCTGATTGCCGAGGGGCATCAGGTGAGTGAGGCGGTGGGGGTCAATGAAGGGCTGGAGCAGTATCGCCACCTCAATCCCGATCTGGTGATCCTCGATCTCGGTCTACCGGATGGCGATGGTATTCAGGTATTGCAGGCCATTCGCGAGCATCACCCCAATCCTGTGCTGGTGTTGTCGGCCCGCGATTCGGAGCAGGAGAAGGTGCGGCTGCTGGATGCCGGCGCCAACGACTACATGAGCAAGCCGTTCGGCATCGGCGAGATGATGGCTCGCATTCGCGTGCTGTTGCGCCAGCGGGCTGGCGTCAGCAGCGGCGAGCGGCGCCACTTCCCCCAATGCGGCCTGACGCTTGATGTCAGCAGCCACAAGGTGACCATGAAGGAGGAGGAGATCCCCCTCTCTCGCAAGGAGTTCGCCCTGTTGCAGGCGCTGGTGTGCCACCCCGGCAAGCTGGTGATGCAGACCCAGCTGCTCAACGACATCTGGGGGCCGAGCCACAAGGAGGACACCCACTACCTGCGCATCGTCATCGCCAGCCTGCGCAAAAAGCTGGGGGATAACCCCCAGCAACCGACGCTTATCGAGACCGAATCAGGTATCGGCTACCGCTTTATCGGCAACTGATGTTTCACGTGGAACGGCGCCCGCAGCAAATCAGCGCCAGCAGACCGCAGCCACTCAGCAACAGGCCGAGATCCTGCAATCCGGCCGCCACCGCCAACCCCAGACTGAGCAGCAGGTAGTAGCCAAGCCCGAACAGGGCGCCGGCACTGCCCGCCACCTCGCGATAGGCCAGCAGCGCCTGACTCAGCACATTGGGGATCGCCACCCCATAGGCCACCACGATTCCCATCATGGGCAACAGGAACCAGAGGTTGCCCTGAGTCACCCATACCAGCAGCCCGGCAACCAGCGCCAGAGCGCAAGCCAGTCTGACCAGAGAGGACGGCAGCCACCCTCTCCCCAGCAGATGCTTGTTGAGCAGGCTGCCGAGCAGAGTCGCCAGCGCCAGCAAGATCCCCGAATAGCCAAACTCGCCGGTGCTCAATCCCAATCCGGCAAACAGGAATGGGGCCAGACTGTAGTAGCCAAACAGCATGGTGTTGAACAAGGCGACCAGCATGGCACTGCGCCAGAGCCCACCATCCTTCATCATCCGGCACGCCAGCGGCCAGAGTTCGACTTGCCGGGTGGTGGCCGGACGGGTTTCCGGCAACTGCCAGCAGGTCACCAGCAGCAAGCCTACCGCCAGTATCAGCAGACCGCTGAACACCCCGAGATAGCCAAACCAGCTCGCCAGCTGACTGCCACTGAGCAGCCCCAGCACCGGACTGAGTGAGAGCGCAATGCCCATCACCGAGAAGACCCGCGCCAGATCGCTCCCCTGATAGCTATCGCGCAGCATGGTCTGGGTCACCACGGATCCCACCGCAGCGCCAAAGGCCGAGATGATCCGGGCCAGCAGCAGGGTTTCAAACTGGTTGGCCAACAGCGCCAGCAGGGTGCCGACACCATAGGTGAGCAGACCCGCCAGCATGGCGGGACGCCGCCCGATCAGATCGCAGAGCCGCCCCCAGCAGACCACGCCCACCGCAAACGCCAGAAAATAGAGCGACAGGGTCTGGGATGCCTGCCCTTCGCTCACCTGAAACTGGCTGGCGATGTGGGTCAGGACCGGGCTGTAGATGGTCTCCACTATTTGGGGAAACATCATCAATCCCACCACCAGCCAGAGCGGTGGCAACTTGTTGTTCATGACAAACCTCCTTCACAAGAGGTCGCCATTCTAGAGAGATGCCGATTGTCTGATTACAATAAGCAGGACTATAAACATCAAAAATCGGACATATGGCCTTTATTCTTCCCGATCACCCTTTTGACCCCGACCAGCTGACGGGCAGCGTGATCGGCATTGCCTCCGCCCTCGGCTGGCACGACTCGGGCCAGCATCAACATCAGCGCCATCAGCTGCTGTTCGCCCAATCCGGCTGCATGACCATGGAGCTGGAAGGTCGGGTCTGCCTGCTGCCGCCCACCCGCGCCGCCTGGCTGCCTGCAGGCACCGAACACAGGATCTTGATGCGCGGTGTGGTGGCCTACCGCTCCCTCTACTTCCAACCACACCCCGAGTTGCCCGGCACGGTGGAGGTGCTGGCGGTCAATCCGCTGCTGCACGAACTGATCGAACGGATGGCGCTCTGGCCGTGGGACAAACCGCAAGAGCAGCAGCAACGGACGGTGGCACTGTTTATGGAGGAGTTGGGGCAGGCGCCACGGGAGTCGTGGCAGTTGCCGCTGCCGACCGATCCCAGACTGGGCGACTGGCTACAGCAGTTGAAGCGGGGGGATGCACTGCCCGATCGGCTCAACCGGCTGGCCGAACGGGTGGGTGCCAGTGACAAGACCATTGGCCGCATCTTCATGCGGGAGACCGGCATGAGCTATCAGGCGTGGCGTCAGCAGTGGCGGCTGTTGCGCGCCATGGAGCTGCTGGCAGAAAGCGAGCCCATCAGCCGGATTGCCGCTGCGCTGGAGTTCTCCAGCGACAGCGCCTTCATCAGCTTCTTCAAACAACATACGGGACAGACCCCCCTGCGCTACCTCAACTCTCGGGGTGAGTCGCCACAGCCTGGCTCGCCTCCACCACCAGGGTATCCAGCGCCAGCGGCTTGAGATTGTGCAGCGCATCCTGCATCACGGCGTGGGATGCCTGTTGCAACTCGCTCTGCACATCTTGCTCCAGCTGGGCACTCTCCAGCTCGGGCCACGGGTTTTCGTTGGCCATCACGTTCAGGCTCAGGACACTCACAATCAGGGTAGCGATCAGGCTTTTCATCTGGTTTGCTCCGGTATGGTTGAGATGACCAGATAGCTATTCCAATAGTTGTGCCAATCCTCACGCAATTCATAACATGATGATTTTGTTTAAATTAACTATATCTCGATACCAAATTGAGTCGCAAAATGCATTCCGCTCGGTCATTTTTAAACCAACAGTTGGTGCTTTTAACCACGCTTGATTTTTGCACCATGTTTCACGTGGAACGTCCCATCTTTTTGATCGACACCCGCTTTTAAACTGAGCTATGGTGCTACATCCCCGTAACTCAAATCTGGATCTGTCACTGAATGGAATTTTCCTTGTTCGGCGAGAAGTTCACTCGCCACGCCGGTATTACCCAACTCATGGATGACCTCAATCAGGGGCTGACCAATCCGGACGCCATCATGCTGGGTGGCGGCAATCCGGCCCCCATCCCCGCCATGCTGGAACGCTTTCAGGCCGAGGCCAAGAGCCTGCTCGACAACGGCGAGCTGGTCAAAGCGATGGCCAACTACGACGGCCCCCAGGGCAAAGACAGGTTCACCAAAGCGCTGGCCGCCCTGCTCAGCAAGGAGCTGGGATGGGATATCTCGGCCCGCAATATCGCCCTGACCAACGGCAGTCAGAATGCCTTCTTCTACCTGTTCAACCTGCTGGCTGGCGAATTTGCCGATGGCCGCAAGAAGAAGGTGCTGTTCCCGCTCGCCCCCGAATACATCGGCTATGCCGACTCAGCGCTGGCCGACGACTACTTCGTAGCCTACAAGCCCACCATCGAGAAGCTGCCCGATGGCCAGTTCAAATACCACGTGGATTTCGAGAGCCTGCAGGTGGGCGACGATATCGGGGTGATCTGCGTCTCCCGCCCAACCAACCCCACCGGCAATGTGCTGACCGATGAAGAGATCGAACATCTCGATCAGATCGCCCGCGACAAGGGAATCCCGCTGCTGATCGACAACGCCTACGGCGTCCCCTTCCCGGGCATCATCTTCAGCGAAGCCAAGCCGTTCTGGAACGCCAACACAATCCTCTGCATGAGCCTCTCCAAGCTGGGCCTGCCGGGCACCCGCTGCGGCATCGTCATCGCCGACGAGAAGATCATCCAGGCCATCACCAACCTGAGCGGCATCATCAATCTGGCGCCGGGCAGTCTGGGGCCCGCCATCACCATCCCGATGATCGAGAGCGGCGATATCATCACCCTCAGCGAACAGGTGGTGAAACCCTTCTATCAGCAAAAGGCAGAGCTGGCGGTGCAGCTGCTGCGCGAAGCGATCCCCGACCCGCGCTTTCACATTCATAAACCGGAAGGGGCCCTCTTCCTCTGGCTCTGGTTTGAAGGCTTGCCGATCCACTGTCAGGAGCTGTACGAGCGACTGAAGGCGAAGAACCTGCTGATCGTGCCGGGGCACTACTTCTTCCCCGGTATCGATGACCCCGAGTGGCGCCACAGCCAGGAGTGCATCCGCCTCAACTACTCCCAGAGCGAGGAGCTGGTGCGCAGTGGCATCGCCATTCTGGCCGACGAGATCAACGCCCTCTACGCCGGCTAAGTCAGTCCGGCCAGCCAAAAACAGAAAGGCCTGCAGATGCAGGCCTTTATTGTTTATCGCGATCCGGTTTGCTTAGCCGGGCAGCGCCAGCTGCTCGGGTTTACCGATGGGGATGGCGCGGGGCTTGAGCGCCTCCGGCAGTTCGCGGGCCAGATCGATGGTCAGCAGACCATGCTCCAGCTTGGCACCCTGCACTTCCACGTGCTGGCTCAGCTTGAAGGCGAGCTCGAAGTCACGCTCGGCAATTCCCTGATGGAGGAACTGACGCTCACCGGCCGCAGCCCCTTTGCGCCCCTTCACCTTGAGGGTGCCGTTTTCGGTCTCCAGCTCCAGCTCTTCGCGCTCGAAGCCAGCCACGGCGACCGTGATGCGATAGCCATCCTGATCGCGCTTTTCAATGTTGTACGGGGGGTAAGCGGTGGTCTTCTGCTCGAACAAACCTTCCAGCTCACGGGCCATCCGCTCGAAGCCGACAGCGTTGGAATAGAGATGAGAAAAATCGAGGTTACGCATAATCCTATCCTTCTAATAAGCAACAGGTTCAACTCTCCACAGGCCCGTCATCGGCACCCGGGAAATTTTAAAATTTCAGTGAATTCAGGCTATCAGCCGTTGATCTCAATCTTGCGCGGCTTCATCGCCTCGGGCACTTCACGCACCAGCTCGATGTGCAGCAAGCCGTTTTTCAGGTCGGCCCCTTTCACCCGCACATAGTCGGCCAGCTGGAAGCGACGCTCGAAACCACGTTCGGCAATCCCCTGATAGAGATAGTTGCGCCCGGTGTCGGCCTGCTTGTTGCCCTTCACCGTCAGCAGATTTTCCTGGAAGCTCAGCTCCAGCTCTTCCTGGGTAAAGCCCGCCACCGCCATGCTGATGCGGTAGTCGTTGTCACCCAACTGCTCGATGTTGTAGGGGGGATAACCGGCATTGCCATTGCTGGCCGCAGATTCGATGAGATTGGCCAGACGATCGAAACCGATGGCAGAACGATAGAGCGGAGAAAAGTCGATAGAACGCATAGTATTACCCTCTTGTGAGCGATAACGGATTGTTTGCCCTCCTTATGGACGGGCGCCTGGTCGAAACCTCTGTCGAGCGTTCCGGCCTTGTTACCTATATAGGGGATCACTTTTTCCTTTCAAGGGGATTTTTTCAAATTTTTTAAATGGCCGCGCCGACCTGTAGAAAATCAACCTCTTGGCCCGATAGTGATGATAATCGACCCGTGGGCCACTGATGGCAACTCGCTTAGCGCCCCATAATTGGTTGCATATCCACCAGCCAACATGGAGCCATCCCATGAAGATTACCCAGGTTCGCAACGCCACCCTGCTGCTCAACTATGCCGGCACCCGCTTTCTGATCGACCCCATGCTCTCGGCCAAGGGAGCCTTCCCCGGCTTTGAGGGCACCGCCAACAGCCATCTGCGCAATCCGCTGGTCGAGCTGCCGCTACCGATCGATGAGCTGGTCGATGTGGACGCCGTTATCGTCACCCACGACCATCCCGACCACTGGGATGATGCCGCCAGAGCCCGGATCCCCAAGCATCTGCCGCTCTTGGTGCAACATCAGAAAGATGCTGATGCCATTCGTGCCAGTGGATTTGAGGATGTGCGCCTGCTGAGCGACCAGCCCGAGTTTGCCGGCATTCGCCTGCAGCAGACCGGTGGCCAGCACGGCAGCGACCAGTTGATGGCGGTACTGGGCGAGCGCATGGGAGAGGTATGCGGCGTGGTCTTCTCCCACCCCGATGAGCAGTGCCTCTATCTGGCCGGTGATACCATCTGGCATCCCACGGTCGAGCAAGCCCTGCAACAGCATCAGCCTGAGGTCATCATCCTCAACTGCGGCGATGCACAGGTGCCCGGACTCGGTTCCATCATCATGGGCAAGGAGGATGTCGCCGCCGTATATCAGGCGGCACCGCAAGCCACGCTGATCGCCAGCCATATGGAGGCGGTCAACCACGCCGTGCTGTCACGCCAGGAGCTGCGCAACTATCTGGCGAAACGGGGCATGACGGATCGGGTACGGGTGCCGCAAGATGGCGAGGCGATATCACTGTGACCCGCAGGGGGGCCATGCCAGACATGGCCCTTCGGCTTTCACTGTCAGACGCTTATGATGAGTGGTCTGCGCACAGAGAGGAGCCAACATAATGCCCACCCCGATCGTTGCCGTGGTGACCTTCGATCACTTCAGCCCTTTTCACTGCGCCGTTCCCTGCCTCATCTTCGGCGATATCCTGCCGGGCCAGCCGCTGTTCGAGCTCAAGATCTGCTGCGGTGATGGCAACCGCCACGCACACTCGGCGCAAGGCTTCACCATTCAGGCGCCCCATGGGCTGGAGGTGCTGGCCGAGGCGGAGATCATCGTTATCCCCTTCTGGCACGACCCGGCAGCACGGCCACCCGCTGCGTTGCTCGATGCCCTGATTGCCGCCAGAGCCAGAGGCGCCCGACTGGTCGGGCTCTGTCTTGGCACCTATGTGCTCGCCTACGCCGGACTACTTAATGGTCGCAAAGCATCGACCCACTGGGAGTATGAGCAGGATTTCTGCCACCGCTTTCCCTGCGTGCAGCTTGATACCAACGCCCTCTATGTGGATGACGATGGGCTGGTCACCTCGGCAGGCACTGCCGCCGGGCTGGACTGCTGCCTCTATCTGGTGCGCCAGTACCACGGCTCAGCCATCGCCAACAAGGTGGCGCGGCGGCTAGTGATCCCGCCCCACCGGGAAGGGGGCCAGGCCCAGTTTATCGAGCAGCCGGTACCCGCCTCCACCCGCGATGTCCGGATGAACCAGTTGCTCGATCACCTGCGTGCTCATCTGGCAGAGCCCCATACCCTGGACTCTCTGGCAGCCCATACCCTGATGAGCCGACGCACCTTTACCCGCCGCTTTCATCAGGCTACCGGCCTCTCGGTGGGTGAATGGCTGCTGGCGGAGCGGCTCCGGCGTAGTCAGGAGTTGCTGGAGGTAAGCGGTCATTCTATCGACCGCATTGCCGAGCTGGTTGGCTTCAAGAGTGCCACCTCTCTGCGCAATCACTTCCGCACCCGCTTTGCCATCTCCCCCAGCGAGTGGCGACGATCTTTTCGTGGCAACAATGTCTGATGACATCCTCTATACCCGCTCACTCCGCTATGGCAGGCTAACCAGAGATCCCGAGGAGTCACTCCATGTCCCGTTCCGAACGCCTGCTGACCCTGCTCCAGCTGCTGCGCGGCCACCGCTACGCCATCACAGGCGCGGAACTGGCCAGCCAGCTTGGCATCAGCCTGCGCACCCTCTATCGGGATATCGCCACCCTGCAGGCGCAAGGTGCCCATATCGAGGGCGAACCGGGGATCGGCTATGTGCTGCGTCCCGGCTTCATGCTGCCGCCATTGATGTTCAGTGAAGAGGAGCTGGATGCGCTGGTGCTGGGGTCACGCTGGGTAGTCGCCCATGGTGACGGATCCTTGAGTGCATCGGCCAGCAGTGCGCTGGCCAAAATAGAAGCCGTGCTGCCCGCCGACTATCGCCAGCAGCTCCAGAGCAATGCCCTGCTGATCGGCACCTCCCGCAGCGACAGCCTCACCGATGAAGCCCCGCTGCGCAGCGCCATCCGCCAGCAACGCAAGGTGACCCTGCTCTATCGCGATCTCAAGGATGAGGCCTCTGAGCGCACCGTCTGGCCCTTTGCCCTCGGCTACTTCGAACAGGTACGGGTACTGGTGGCCTGGTGCGAACTGCGTCAGGGCTTTCGCCACTTTCGGGTCGATCGCATCACCCGGATGCAACCGCAAGATTGCCGCTATCCAAAAAGCAGAGAGAGCCTGCTGAAGGAGTGGCGCACCACCCAGCAGATCCCGCAGCCGAAATTCATTGCTGACAGAAACTGACAGCAGGTAGCACCATGCTGACGGGGTCGGCGCCAATGCGCCATCTCATCAGCAAGGAGCATCACCATGTTAGTCCCCCAGTTCACCATCCTCTACGTTACCAACCCGGCCCGCAGCGCGCTCTTCTACCGCGAGCTGTTCGGGCGTGAACCGGTGGAGGAGTCACCTACCTTTGCCATGTTCGTGTTCGAGTCAGGCGCCAGACTGGCACTCTGGTCCAGCGCCATTGTTGAACCTGCCGTGACCCAAACGGCCGGAGCGATAGAGCTGGCCTTCGCCCTCCCCGATGATGATGCCGTCGATCGCCTGTCTGCCGAATGGCTGGCACGCGGGCTCACCCTGATCCAGGCGCCGACCAAGATGGAGTTTGGCTACACCTGCATGGCCCTCGATCCGGATGGCCATCGTCTGCGCCTCTACTGCCCGGCACCTGAGCTGCTGGGGTAATCCGGTTCAATGTTCCACGTGGAACGAGCAACATCCTCCGCCAGAAAAGCAAAAAGCCGCTCACAGGGAGCGGCTTTTTTATATCGAGCTGACAGCGTCGATTAGACGTCGAGGTTGGCTACGCGCAGGGCGTTGGTCTCGATAAAGTCACGACGTGGCTCAACGGCATCACCCATCAGGGTGGAGAAGAGCTGGTCAGCGCCTACGGCGTCGTCGATGGTGACGCGCAGCATGCGGCGGGCTTCCGGATCCATGGTGGTTTCCCACAGCTGGTCCGGGTTCATCTCTCCCAGCCCTTTATAGCGCTGGATGTAGATGCCGCGTTTGCCTTCGCCCATCAGCCACTCGACGGCTTCCACGAAGTTGGCAACCGGTTTGACCTTCTCGCCACGCTTGATGAAACCACCTTCCTCAATCAGGTTGGCGATCTCCTTGCCCAGCGAGACCAGTTGACGGTACTCACCGGATTGCAGGAAGTCGTAGCTGAGCGGATATTCGCGGTCGACACCGTGCTGACGAACCACGGCGTGCGGAACGTACAGGCTACGCTCTTCATCACGACGAACCTGGATCTGGTACTGGATACCGTGGTTGCTCTCGTTGAGCACGGCTTCCATCCCCTGACACCAGGCCAGCAGATCGCTCTCGCTGTTCAGCAGCGCTTCGTTCAACTCCGGCTGATAGATCAGCTGGGTCAGCACGGCTTCCGGCGCACGACGAGACATGCGGGTGATCAGGTGAGTCACCGAGCGGTGCTGGTTGACCAGGCGCTCCAGTGCCTCGCCACCGATAGCCGGGGCAGACTCGTTGACGTGCAGGGTAGCACCGTCCAGCGCCATGGCGGTCTGGTACTGCAGCAGCGCGTCTTCGTCTTTCAGGTACTGCTCCTGCTTGCCCTTCTTAACCTTGTAGAGCGGCGGCTGGGCGATGTAGACGTAGCCACGTTCGATGATTTCCGGCATCTGACGATAGAAGAAGGTCAGCAGCAGGGTTCGGATGTGCGCACCATCGACGTCCGCATCGGTCATGATGATGATGTTGTGATAACGCAGCTTGTCCGGGTTGTACTCGTCGCGACCGATACCGCAACCCAGTGCGGTGATCAGGGTGCCCACCTCTTGCGAGGAGATCATCTTGTCGAAACGGGCCTTCTCCACGTTCAGGATCTTGCCCTTGAGCGGCAGGATGGCCTGGTTCTTACGGTTGCGACCCTGCTTGGCGGAACCGCCAGCAGAGTCCCCTTCCACTATGTAGAGTTCGGAAAGAGCCGGGTCTTTTTCCTGACAGTCAGCCAGCTTGCCGGGCAGACCGGCGATATCCAGCGCGCCTTTGCGACGGGTCAGTTCGCGAGCTTTGCGGGCCGCTTCACGGGCACGGGCCGCATCGATGATCTTATTGACCACGATCTTGGCATCGCCCGGGTTTTCCAGCAGGAAGTCAGCAAGCTTCTCACCCATCGCCTGTTCAACGGCGGTCTTCACTTCGGAAGAGACCAGCTTGTCCTTGGTCTGGGAGGAGAACTTGGGATCCGGCACCTTCACGGAGATAACGGCAATCAGACCTTCACGTACGTCGTCGCCACTGGCGGCAGACTTGGCCTTCTTGCTGTAGTCCTCTTTGTCCATATAGGAGTTCAGAGTACGGGTCAGCGCGGTACGGAAACCAACGAGGTGAGTACCACCATCCCGCTGCGGGATGTTGTTGGTGAAGCAGTAGACCCCTTCCTGATAGGCGTCGTTCCACTGCATCGCCACTTCAACGCCGATACCATCCTGCTCGGTGGTGAAATGGAACACCTTCGGGTGGATCGGGGTCTTGTTCTGGTTCAGGTATTCAACGAACGCCTTGATGCCACCCTCGTAGCAGAAATGCGCCTCGCGGCCATCACGCTCGTCTTGCAGACGGATGGAGACACCGGAGTTGAGGAAGGAGAGCTCGCGCAGGCGCTTGGCCAGGATCTCGTAGTGGAACAGGGTATCGCTGAAAATGGCAGGGCTCGGCCAGAAACGAACTTCGGTACCGGTGCCGGTGCTGTCGCCAATCTGCTTGAGCGGCGCTTGTGGCTCACCCAGATGATAGGTCTGCTCGTAGACGTGACCGTTACGACGAATGGTCAGCAACAGCTTGTCAGAGAGGGCGTTAACGACGGAGACACCCACGCCGTGCAGGCCGCCGGATACCTTGTAGGAGTTGTCATCAAACTTACCGCCTGCGTGCAGCACAGTCATGATGACCTCTGCGGCGGAGCGGCCCTCCTCCTCGTGCATGTCTACCGGGATACCCCGGCCATTGTCACGCACAGAGACAGAACCGTCGGAATGGATCTTGACCAGAATATCGGAGCAGTAGCCAGCGAGCGCCTCGTCAATGGAGTTATCGACGACCTCGAACACCATGTGGTGCAGACCCGAGCCATCATCCGTATCGCCGATATACATCCCCGGGCGCTTGCGGACCGCATCCAGGCCCTTCAGCACCTTGATATTCGAGGAGTCGTAAGTATTTTCACTCATAGCTTACTCTCTGCCTTCTCTAACGTTTCGGAGATTTTACCCTGTTCCACGTGGAACAACTTGCAGTCATTCGCATCCATCATGTCTGCGAGCTGACCGGTGTCGATGGCGGTGATAAACACCTGGGACGCACACTGCTTCAGCCTTGCGGCCAGCAAGCGGCGCTTGTCGACATCCAGTTCAGAGGCAAAATCGTCAATTAAAAAAATACAGCCACGGCTGCTATGTTGATTCAAATAGAGCCCTTGGGCCAGTCGCATGGCGCAGACCAGCAACTTCAGCTGACCCCGGGACAAAATATCCTGAGCGGGCACCCCGTTCGCCTTGAGGCGCACATCGGCTTTTTGTGGACCGACACCGGTATAGCCCAGCGCCCGATCCCGCTCAAACCCCGCCTCCAGCAGATCGCCGAGGGGAGTATCTTTCTCCCAGCCTCGGTAAAAGCCGAGACTGATATCGAATTCCGGCAGAAAATCCGCCGTCATCTCCTTGATCAGGGGCGTAATGGCCTGACAATAACTGGCGCGAAACTCGGCCAGCTCACCCCCCAGCCGCACCAACTCCTGATCCCAAAACGCCAGCTGGCGGTACTGGGTGCTCTGACGCAGCAGCGCATTGCGCTGTTTCAGCAGCCGCCGCACTCGCCCCCACAGGGCAAAGAAGGTCGGCTCCTGATGGAAAACGCCCCAATCGAGCCAGGCGCGGCGAGCCTGAGGCCCGCCCGTCAGCAAGTTGAAACCATCGGGATGGATCAACTGCACCGGCAACAACTCCGCCAAATCGGCCAGCCGCTGGGCCTGCGCCCCGGCAATCTTGAGCTGGGTCTCGCCACTCTTGTCTTTGGCAAGACCGATCGGTACCTGACGCCCCCCCAGCTCGCACTGGGCAAACAGGGTAAAGGCCCTCTCCCCCTGGCGGATAACCCGCCCGGTCAAATGAGTGCGAAAGGAGCGCCCCAGACCAAGGTAGTGAATGGCTTCCAGCACGCTGGTCTTGCCGCTACCATTGCACCCGACCAGAATGTTGAGGCCGGGCGACAGCTTGAGACTGGCTTGCTGGATATTGCGAAAGTCGCTGAGCTGGAGTTTGACCAGGGACACGACTAGATCCGCATCGGCATCACCACGTACTGAGCATCCTGATGTTCAAAATCCTCAATAATGGCACTGCTGATGGAATCGCTCAGGCTAATCCGAATTTGGTCACATTTTAACGTATTCAGCACGTCGAGCACATAAGAGACGTTAAAGCCGATCTCCATCTCGCCAGCGGCATATTGTACGTCAAGCAGCTCTTCGGCTTCTTCCTGTTCCGGGTTGTTGGCGGTGATGCGCAGCAGGTTTTCCTGCAGATTGAGACGCACCCCACGGAATTTCTCGTTGGAGAGGATGGCGGCGCGGGCAAACGCCTGACGCAGATCCTCACGACCGGCGATCAGGGCCTTGTCGCTATTGCGCGGAATGACACGACGCCAATCCGGGAAGCGGCCATCCACCAGCTTGGAGGTGAAGATGAAACCGTCCAGCGCAGCACGCAGGTTGCTGCGACCGATCTGCAGCCGCACCGGCTTGTCTTCCGCCTCCAGCAGACGCACCAGCTCCAATACCCCTTTGCGCGGCAGGATAACTTGATGATCGGGCAGCGATTCCCCTACCACCTCGCGGCGGCAGGTGGCCAGACGGTGACCGTCGGTCGCCACGGTACGCAGACCGTGACCTTCACTCTCGAACAGCATGCCGTTCAGGTAGTAACGCACGTCCTGGCTGGCCATGGAGAACTGGGTCGCATCGATCAGCTTCTTCAGCTCCAGCTGGCTGATATCGAACTCGAGCACGGATTCCCAATCCTCGATGTTCGGATACTCGGTCGCCGGCAGGGTCGAGAGGTTGAAGCGGGAGCGACCGGAGCGGATGATCAGGCGCTCGCCTTCGGTATTGAGACGGATCTCGGCGCCTTCCGGCAGACCACGGCAGATATCCAGCAGCTTGCGCGCCGGTACTGTGGTGCGGCCATCTTCACTGGCCCCGTTCAGATAGACCTGACCGATCATCTCTACTTCGAGATCGGTACCGGTCAGTGACAGCAGACCGTTGCTGACATCAAGCAGCACGTTGCCGAGGATCGGCAGGGTCGGTCGGCCGCCGAGGGCGCCGGACACCAGTTGCAGAGGACGTAACAGGGCCTCACGGCTAATTTCGAGCTGCATCTGTGCTCTCCGTTGTGATTAGGAGGAAAAGATTCGGATCAGGTTGGAATATTCGCGCTGCATCTGTCCACTCGATTCCGTTATCAGGAAGAAAGGGTACGGATCAGGTTGGAATAGTCCTCCTTGATGTCGTGACTCTCCTCCTTCAGCTGCTCGATCTTGCGGCAGGCATGAAGAACGGTAGTGTGGTCACGGCCACCAAAGGCATCACCTATCTCCGGCAAACTGTGGTTGGTCAGCTCCTTGGCCAGTGCCATCGCCAGCTGGCGCGGACGGGCAACGGAGCGGGAACGACGCTTGGAGAGCAGATCCGCCAGCTTGATCTTGTAGTACTCCGCCACCGTCTTCTGGATATTGTCGATGGTGACCAGCTTCTCCTGCAGTGCCAACAGGTCGCGCAGCGCTTCGCGCACGAAATCGATGTTGATGGCACGGCCGGTGAAGTTGGCGTTGGCGATCACCCGGTTGAGGGCACCTTCCAATTCACGGACGTTGGATCGCAGACGTTTGGCAATGAAGAAGGCCACTTCGTCCGGCAGATGGATCTGGTTCTCGTCTGCCTTGCGCATCAGGATCGCGACGCGGGTCTCCAGCTCCGGCGGCTCGATCGCCACGGTCAGGCCCCAGCCGAAGCGGGACTTGAGGCGATCCTCGACACCGTTGATCTCCTTCGGATAGCGATCCGAGGTCAGGATGATCTGCTGGTTACCTTCCAGCAAGGCATTGAAGGTATGGAAGAACTCCTCCTGGGAGCGCTCCTTGTTGGCGAAGAACTGGATGTCATCGATGAGCAGGGCATCGACGCTGCGGTAGTAACGCTTGAACTCTTCAATGGCGTTGTTTTGCAGCGCTTTCACCATGTCCTGAACAAACCGCTCGGAGTGCATATAGATGACTTTGGCATCTTTTTTACTCTCCTTGATGGCATTGCCAACGGCGTGCAGCAGGTGGGTTTTACCCAGGCCGGTGCCGCCATAGAGGAACAACGGGTTGTAAGCACCACCCGGATTGTCCGCTACCTGACGGGCAGCCGCACGCGCCAACTGGTTGGACTTACCCTCGACGAAATTCTCGAAGGTATAGTTCACGTTGGTGTTGCTCTTGTGGTTCGGCTCGGGCTTGGCTTCAGCCTTGCTTTCCCAGCTCTTCTGCAAGTTATTCACAGGCGCGGCACCCTGTACCGGCGCTCTGGCGACAGCAACAGGATGGGGACGATTGCCTATATCAAAACGCAGGGCGGGGCCGTCGACCCCGCAGAGTTCGTTGATGATGCCGTTAACCCGGATGAGATACTTGTCTCGTACCCAGTCCAGAACAAAGCGATTCGGTGCATACAGGGTCAGAGTATTGTCACTCAACTCCGCTTGAAGCGGCCGGATCCACATGCTGAATTCTGCCGAGGGCAACTCATCTTGCAGCCGGTTAAGGCACTGCTGCCATAGCGAAGCAGTCACTCTAAACTCCTGTCGATTGATTAACTAAAGACCGGCTATTCTACGTTTTTAGCCGCCGGATCTCCAGCCATCGCCCGGTGGATCCAGCAAATAAGATCCTTGACTTTCAAGGATCCAGCGCCTTTGGATCGGATTTCATCCCCAAAGTTACCCACAGCTTGATCCACCGTCCGGATTGGTCGATCCCGTGCTTCTCTCCTGTTATTTCATATAACCAAATGTCATTTATTTTTTAAATTTTATTCCAATAACATCAGGGCCAAACCAATTATTACAACTACAAATACAAGACATTGAGAGAGAGAAACACCATGAAAACATCCATCAAACTGATTTCCGGCGCAGCCATCCTGCTCGCCACCCTGTCCGGTCAGGCCATCGCCCAGGAGACCATCAAGGTCGGCATGTCTGGCAAATATTTCCCGTTCACTTTCGTCAAGCAGGACAAGCTGCAGGGCTTTGAAGTGGATATGTGGAACCAGATCGGCGAGCGCACCGGCTACAAGGTCGAATTCGTGACTGCCAGCTTCTCCGGCCTGTTCGGCATGCTGGAAACCGGCCGCATCGACACCATCTCCAACCAGATCACCATCACCGACGAGCGCAAGGCGAAGTACGACTTCTCCCAGCCTTACGTCTATGACGGCGCCCAGATCGTGGTACGCAAGGGCAACAGCACCATTCATGGCATCAAGGATCTGGAAGGCAAGAGCGTTGCCGTGAACCTGGGTTCCAACTTCGAAGAGCTGCTGCGCAAGAACGACCCGAACAAGAAGATCGATATCCGCACCTATGACTCCGCCTTCGAGCAGGATGTCGCGCTGGGTCGCATCGATGCCTTCGTGATGGACCGCGTCTCCACCGCCCAGCTGATCAAAGAGTCCAAGCTGCCGCTGCAACAGGCTGGCGCACCGTTCGAGACTATCGAGAACGCCCTGCCCTTCCTGAAGACCCCGGAGAAACAGGCACTGCTGAAGAAGGTCGACGAGGCCCTGACCGCCATGCGCAAGGATGGCTCCCTGCGTCAGATCTCCGAGAAATGGTTCGCTTCCGACATCACCGACAAATAAATGATGGAATTTGACCTCGAATACACGCTGGGGCTGTTTCCCATCCTGCTCAAATACCTGGGCACCACGATGGAAATGGCCCTGTGGGGATTCGTGCTGGCACTCGTACTCTCGCTGGCCCTGGCGATAGTACGGGTGTTTCGCGTCCCCGCGATTCACTGGCTGGCGATGCTCTATATCTCGTTCTTTCGGGGTACACCGCTACTCGTTCAGCTGTTCCTGCTCTACTACGGATTGCCGCAACTGTTCCCGATCTTCGTGGGGATGGATGCCTTTACCGCCGCCATCGTCGGTCTGACCCTGCACTTCGCCGCCTATATGGCTGAGTCGATCCGCGCAGCCATCCTCGGCATTCACAAAAGCCAGATGGAAGCGGCGCTCAGTATCGGCATGAGCCGTTATCAGGCGATGCAGCGGATCATCCTGCCGCAGGCGGCCCGCATCGCCACCCCGTCGCTGATGAACTACTTCATCGACATGATCAAGAGCACCTCGCTGGCGTTCACCCTGGGAGTGGCCGAGATCATGGGCAAAGCGCAGATGGAAGCCTCCTCCTCCTTCAAGTTCTTCGAGAGCTTTATGGCGGTGGCGCTGATCTACTGGGTGGTGGTGATCTTCTTTACCCGCTTGCAGCATCTGCTGGAAGTCCGTCTCAACCGTGCCTATTAAAGGAGGGCGTTCATGATCAAGCTAACCGGCCTCTCCAAGGCATATCACGGCAATCAGGTGCTCAACGGTATCGATCTGGAAGTAAAAAAGGGGGAAATTGTCGTCATCATCGGCTCCTCCGGCACCGGCAAATCGACCCTGTTGCGCTGCCTGAACCTGCTGGAGACCCCGGATGCGGGCACCCTTGCCATCGACGATCTCGAGCTCAATCTGGCCAAGGCCAGTGAACAGCAGGCGATCGAGCTGCGCAAGCGGGCCTCCTTTGTGTTCCAGAACTACGCCCTTTTTGCCAACAAAACAGCGCTCGACAACATCGCCGAAGGGCTGATCACCGTCTGGAAGCAACCAAAAACGGAGGCCCGCGCCACAGCGCTCGGCATCCTCAAGGACATTGGCCTCGCCGACAAGCAGGATGCCTATCCGGCGTCGCTCTCGGGCGGCCAGCAACAACGGGTCGGCATTGGCCGCGCCATGGCGGCCCACTCCAAGGTGATCCTGTTTGACGAGCCCACCTCGGCCCTCGATCCCGAGTGGGTCGACGAGGTTTTGGGACTGATGAAAGAGTTGGCCCGCCAGCACCAGACCATGGTGGTGGTGACTCATGAGATTGAATTTGCTCGTGATGTTGCCGATCGGGTGATCTTCATGGAAGGAGGGCGGATCGTCGAGCAGGGCCCGCCGGATCAGATATTGGTCGATCCCAAGGATCCCCGTACCCGGGAGTTCTTGCGGAAAGTCCTTAAATAGCTCTCTCTTTGGCGGCCTGGCCGCCTTTTTTATTGAGGGATCCCTTGTTTAACCCCGGGTTGCCAGTATAATCCGGAGCCCTTGATCCTCTGGATCCTCACGCTCGGCAGCGGCCTTTTCAAGACCACGGCAGGATGAGAGGGAACGGCGGATTGACTAAAAGCCGAACTCTGTTTAGAATTCGGCCTCTTTTGCTAGTCGTCACACGCTATAGCTGGCGCGTCGGCTAAGTGTGACAATCAAAACTGTACAGAAATACGGAATCGAATCATGAAACGTACTTTTCAACCGTCCAACCTGAAGCGCAAGCGCTCTCACGGTTTCCGCGCCCGCATGGCAACTGCCAACGGTCGTAAAGTTCTGGCCGCTCGTCGTGCCAAGGGTCGTGCCCGTCTGGTAGTTTAATGCCTACCCAGCACACCTTCTCTCGGGAGTTACGTCTGTTAACTCCCGAACACTTCAAACGCGTTTTCGCCGAGCCTGTCCGGGCTGCTTCCCCGCAAATTACGCTTCTCGCCTGCCCCAATTCACTCGAACACTCTCGTCTTGGTCTCGCTGTGCCCAAAAAAGCACTCAAGCGTGCCGTCTGGCGTAACCGTGTCAAACGGGTGGTCCGGGAAAGTTTCCGCCTCAAACAACATCAGCTGCCCGCTATCGACATCGTGGTGATCGCCAAGGCCGGTGTGAAAGAGATGGATAACGAGGAACTGTTCAAGTTACTGGAAAAGCTATGGCGCACTCTGTCACGCCGTTGCAATGGGTAGCTATCAAACTGATACGCCTGTATCAGCTAATCATTAGCCCTCTGCTCGGGCCGCGCTGCCGTTTTACTCCAACTTGTTCCCAATTTGCGATAGAAGCCATCCGACTTCACGGTTTCATAAAAGGCGTTTGGTTAGCTAGCAAACGTCTATTAAAATGCCATCCCTTATCCGAGGGTGGTTATGACCCGGTTCCGCAACCAAAGCGAAGAAACTGAAGACTATGGAATCACAACGCAATCTACTCCTGATCGGTTTGCTGTTCGTGAGCTTTCTGCTCTGGCAACAGTGGGAGTCCGACAAGGCTCCGAAGCCGGCCCCGACTACCGTGGCCCAAACCGAACATTTCGTACCTGAAGCCGGTCAGACCGGTGATATTCCTCAGGTTTCCGAGCAAGCCAACGCGACTGCCGCACGCAAGCTGATCACCGTCTCCTCTGACGTGCTCAAGCTGACCCTGGATACCCAGGGTGGTGACGTCGTGTCTGCTGAACTGCTGTCTCACAAACTGGAAGAGGGCAAGGACCAACCGTTCGTGCTGCTGACCAGCAAGCCTGAGCACCTCTATATCGCCCAGAGCGGTCTGGTGGGTCGCAACGGTCCGGACAGTCAGGCCGAAGGTCGTCCTACCTATGAAGCCGCCCAGACCAGCTATCAGCTGGCCGATGGTCAGGATCAAGTCGTCGTTCCGATGACCTGGACCGACAGCAAGGGCGTGGTCTTCACCAAGGAGTTCATCCTCAAGCGTGGCGACTATGCCGTTGGCGTTGATTACAAGATCGACAACAAATCTGCCGAGCCGGTTCAGGTGCAGTTCTATGGTCAGCTGAAGCAGACCGTAGCAACGCCGAAGGATCAGGAAGGTCATGCCATGGTAGCCAGCGCTTACCGTGGTGGTGCCTTCTCCACTGAAGATACCCGCTACAAGAAGTACACCTTCGACGAGATGAAGGATGCCGACCTGAACAAGACCACCAAGGGTGGTTGGGTCGCCATGCTGCAGCACTACTTCGTCTCTGCCTGGGCACCAAATGCCGACGATACCAACAGCTTCTACAGCCGTGTGATCCCGGGTAAAGGCCAGGCCATCATCGGTTACAAGGCGCCGCTGGTTGACGTGGCTGCCGGCCAACAGGCTGAAGTGACCAGCAAGCTGTGGGTCGGTCCCAAGCTGCAAGACCAGATGGCCAAGGTGGCTAACCACCTCGACCTGACTGTCGACTACGGCTGGCTGTGGTTCATCGCCCAACCGCTGCACTGGCTGCTGACCGTGTTCCACGGTTTCGTCCAGAACTGGGGTCTGGCCATCATCATGCTGACCCTGCTGGTGCGCGGCATCATGTTCCCGCTGACCAAGGCCCAGTACACCTCCATGGCCAAGATGCGCATGCTGCAACCCAAGATTGCGGCCCTGCGCGAGCGCTTCGGCGATGACCGCCAGAAGATGTCTCAGGGCATGATGGAGCTGTACAAGAAGGAGAAGGTCAACCCGCTGGGTGGCTGCCTGCCGATCCTGGTTCAGATGCCGATCTTCATCGCCCTTTACTGGGCACTGATGGAGTCCGTTGAACTGCGTCACGCGCCGTTTGCCCTGTGGATCACTGACCTGTCAGTGAAGGACCCCTTCTTCGTGCTGCCAATCCTCATGGGTGCCTCCATGTGGTATCTGCAGAAGATGAGCCCGACCACCGTAACCGACCCGATGCAGCAGAAAGTGATGCAGTTCATGCCGATCATCTTCACTTTCATGTTCCTCTGGTTCCCGGCTGGCCTGACTCTCTACTGGCTGGTGAGCAACGTCATCTCCATCATCCAGCAGACCATCATCTATCGTCAGCTGGAGAAGAAAGGACTGCATTCACGCAGCTAATCTTCCCGTGATGACAAAAGAGGCGGCCTTCGGGCCGCCTTTTTTATTACAATGTCTCCCACTACGTTTTCCTATCAGCGAACAAACGAGCCAAGCAAGATGACAACAGATACGATCGTGGCCCAGGCCACCGCGCCAGGCCGTGGTGGCGTCGGCATAGTCCGGGTCTCCGGCCCCGCCGCCGAACAGGTCGCCGGGATAGTGCTCGGCAAGCTCCCGCGGGTGCGCTACGCCGAATATCTGCCGTTCAGGGATGAGCAAGGCCAGGTACTGGATCAGGGCATAGCCCTGCTGTTCAAAGCCCCCAACAGCTTCACCGGCGAGGATGTGCTGGAGCTGCAGGGCCACGGCGGCCCCGTCATCATGGACATGCTGATCCGCCGCATTCTGAAAATCGACGGAATTCGTCCTGCCCGCCCCGGCGAGTTCAGCGAGCGCGCCTTCATCAACGACAAGCTGGATCTGGCCCAGGCCGAAGCTATCGCTGACCTTATTGAAGCCTCCAGCGAACAGGCCGCCCGCAGCGCCATGCACTCCCTGCAGGGGCAGTTCTCCAGCAAAATCCAGCAACTGGTGGAGAGCCTGATCCGGCTGCGCATCTATGTGGAAGCGGCCATCGACTTCCCGGACGAGGAGATCGACTTCCTCTCCGACGGCAAGGTGGCGGGCGACCTCTACGCCATCATGTCCGAGCTGGACGATGTCCGCGGGGAAGCCAAACAGGGCGCCCTGCTGCGGGAAGGGATGAAGGTGGTGATCGCCGGTCGTCCCAACGCCGGCAAATCGAGCCTGCTAAATGCCCTCGCGGGCCGTGAGTCGGCCATCGTCACCGAGATCGCCGGCACCACCCGCGATGTGCTGCGCGAGCATATCCATCTCGATGGCATGCCGCTGCACATCATCGACACCGCCGGTCTGCGCGACACCCAGGACAAGGTGGAGCAGATCGGTATCGAACGCGCCTGGGCCGAGATCGAACAGGCCGACCGGGTGCTGTTTATGGTGGATGGCACAACCACAGACGCGGTTGACCCGCGGGAGATCTGGCCGGAATTTGTTGATCGGTTGCCAAAAAACATCGGCCTCACCGTCATTCGCAACAAGGCCGACCTGACCGGCGAGGATCTGGCACCGAGCCAGGAGCAGGGCCACGCCGTCTACCGTATATCCGCCAAGACCGAGCTGGGGCTGCCAGCCCTGCGCGAGCACCTTAAACAGTGCATGGGCTTCCAGGGCAACACCGAAGGGGGCTTTATGGCCCGCCGCCGCCATCTGGATGCGCTAGAACGCGCCGCCGAGCGCCTGCTGGTGGCCAAGGAGCAGCTGGAAGTGTTCGTAGCTGGCGAGCTGGTGGCCGAAGAGCTGCGCCTGGCGCAGGAGTCTATCTCCGAGATCACCGGCGAATTCAGCTCCGACGATCTGCTGGGCCGTATCTTCTCCAGCTTCTGCATCGGCAAGTAACGCCGCACGACAGACAATAAAAAGCCCGGGTTCATCCCGGGCTTTTTATTGTGCGTTTTTTGTCCGCAAACCTAGAGGCGACGCAGGCACCACATGAAGTAAGCGCCCCCTAACAGGGTGGAGACCAGCCCGACCGGCACCTCCTGCGGGAAGAGGATCTGCTGGCCGACCCAGTCAGCCGATACCATCAACAGGGCGCCGGAAGCGGCGGCCCCAAGCAGGTGCCAGCGTGCCCGCACCAACCCCATCAGCTTGGCCATGTGTGGCGCCAACAGGCCGACGAAGGAGAGCGGCCCCACCACCAGGGTGGAGCTGGCAGTGAGCACGGCCACCAGCAGCAGGATGACGAGCTGGGCACGGTTGAGGCGAATGCCCAGCGCGGTCGCCATCGCCTCCCCCATCGGCAGCAGATCGAGCCAGCGGCTGATGAGCAGGCAAGCAGCCAGCATCAACAGCGCCAGCCCCATCAGCCCATAGGCCACCGGCAGAGTGACGTAATAGGTGGAGCCAGACATCCAGGAAAGCAGTTGCTGCACCCGCATGTCGCCGTTGGCCAGCGCGATGGCCTGCAGCGGCTCGAACAGTGCCGTGATGGCAATACCTGAGAGCAGGATCCGCTCCGGCTGGAAGCCGTGCTTGCGATTGACCACCACCAGCAGCAACAGGCAGCCGAAGGCACCGAGCAGGCCACCGACCAGCATCAGCGGCAGGGGCAATACAGGCAGCAACAGCGCCGTCGCTATCACCCCCATAAAGGTGCCGCCGCTCACCCCCAGCAGCTCCGGACTCGCCATAGGATTGTTGCTGACCCGCTGCAACAGGGTGCCCGCCAGCGCCAGCAGCACACCAGCCGCCCCCGCCGCCAGAGTGCGCGGCAACCGCCACTCCAGCTGGGCCTGCCAGCGGAGCCAGCTTGGCCAGCTCCAGCCAGTCATCCCCTGACCAAACAGCAGGGAGGCGACCACGGCCAGCAGCAGCCCGACCAGCAACAGGCCGATAAGGCGAGCCGGTGCCGGATGGCGGGCCACCAGCAGGCCAGCGTTTGCCTTTGGCGTACCCGACTTGATGCCAAGGCGCGGGATCAGCCAAAGCAGCAGCGGCGCGCCCAGCAGGGAGGTCATGGCGCCGGTGGGGATCAAGACCGGCCAGAAGCGACTCAGACTCTGCAACAGCAGATCAGTCGCCGCCAGCAGCAGGGCGCCGAGGATCGGTGCCCACAGCAGCCGCTGGCCGAGCTGGCGGATCCCGAGCAGCCGCACCATGGCGGGCGCCGCCAACCCGATAAAGCCGATCAGCCCCACCACGCTCACCACGCAAGCGGTGACAAACACCGCCAGTCCCAGTCCGGCAAAACGCAGATGCTGCAGGGAGACCCCCAGACTGCGGGCGCTGGCATCATCCAGCTCCAGCACCGCCAGCGGGCGCACCAGTACTGCGGCCAACGCAGCAGCTGCCAGCAGGCGGGGTAACAGGTAACTCACCCCGCTCCAACTGTTCTGCACTAGCGAGCCACTGCCCCACACCAGCAAACCTTTCAGCTCCTCCTGAAAGAACAGCAAGAGTCCCATGCTGATAGCCGCCAGATAGAGGTTGATCACCAGCCCGGCAAAGACGATGACCACCGGATTGAGCTGACGACGCCAGGCCAGGGCAAACACCAGTGCCATCGCGAGGCTGCCACCGGCCATGGCGATCCACTCCCGCCCCAGCAGCAACCAGGAGGGGACAAACAGGGTCACCATCATCAGCGCCAGCTGGGCGCCGGAGGCCACCCCAAGAGTGGTGGGTGACGCGAGCGGGTTGCGCAGCACCTGCTGCATCAGGGTGCCTGCCAGCCCGAGCGCCGCCCCGGCCAGCAGGGTGACAACCAGGCGGGGTAGCCAGCTGAAATGCACCACCGCTTGGCTGACATCATCCAGATTGGGGGCGAAGAGGCTCTGCCACCAGAGCGCACCGGGCAGCTGGCGAGCCAGCTCCCAATACGCGAGCGAGAGGGTCAACCCCAGCAGGATCGAGACCGGCCGCAGCAGCGGCGATGTGAGCAGTCGCTTCATCGGCTAACCTCCATACGCTGGGCATCTTGCAGCAATGCATCGCTGAGCAGACCGGCGAAACGGCGGGCGGCAAGTACGCCGCCAAAACTCCAGACCGCAGGCAGATGCAGCACGGGGGCTTGGCGTACCAGCGGCAGATGCTGCCACAGCCCAGGCTCCTGCAGCCGTTCGCTCACCCCTACCGGGATGGGATCGACCACCACCAGCCGCGCGGTTGGCAAGGTCATGAACTGCTCGATGCTGACCACCGAGAACCCCCAGTCATTGGTCTGCTCCTGCCAGCCATTACGCAGCCCGAGCCGCGTCATCACCGCATCGAACAGGCTGTGGCGACCAAACACCCGCACATGGCGCTCATCGATAAACTGCACCACCAGCAGGGGCGGCAGATCCGCAGGCAATCCGGCCTGCATGCTGGCGAGATCCCGATCCAGCCCGGCCAGCAGCCGTTCGCCCTCGGCGGTTTTGCCCACCATACGGGCGAGGGTCAGGGTCACCTCGTGCAGCCGCTGCCACAAATCGGTTTGCCCATCATAGAGGGCGATGGTACTCACAGGCGCGATGCGGGAAAGAGTTGGCGCCAGCGGGGCCGCCAGCGGCGAGATGAGGATGCGATCGGGTTTGAGCTCCGCCAGCAGCTCACGGTTGGGCTGGGTGCGCAGGCCGATATCCACCACTCCGGCAGGTAGCCGTGGCTCGCCGACCCATGCCTGATAGGGGCCTGCATCCCCAACGGCCAGCGGCGTCACCCCGAGTGCCAGCAGGATCTCGGCGATGGTCCAGTCGACGGTGGCGATACGGGGTAGCGCGCTGGTGGCCTCGTTTGTTGCGGATGATTGTACAGCCTGCAACGGGAGCGCCAGCAGCAGGCTGACGAGACAAGGGGCCATCTTCAATAAAAGGTTCAAGGATGCCCCCGGTCAGACGATGGCGATGGGATGAGCATAAGCCGGGTGGCGAATGACCTCCATCGGAATGCCATAGATGGCGTGCAGGGTCTCACTGGTCATGAGCCCCTCAGGTTCGCCGTGGGTAAGCAGGCGGCCGGAGTGGAGCGCCACCAGCCGATCGCAGAAGCGGGAGGCCATATTGATGTCGTGAATGACGATGATGACCCCAAGGTTTAGCTGACGACTCAACTGCTTGACCAGCGTGAGCACCTCCACCTGATGGGCCACATCCAGCGCGGCCAGCGGCTCGTCCAGCAGGATGAAGCGGCTCTCCTGGGCCAGCAGCATCGCCAGCCAGACCCGCCCCCGCTCGCCGCCGGAGAGGGTATCCACCAGTCGATCGGCAAAGCGTTCGGTATAGGTAAGGGCGATGGCCCGCTCGACCTGACGGTGATCCTCCGCCCCCATCCGGCCCAGCAGGCCGCGCCAGGGGTAGCGGCCCATCTCCACCAGCTCCCGCCCGAGCAGGTTCTCGGCGCTCGGCAGATGCTGGGGCAAATAGGCCACCTGACGGGCAAACTCCCGGTTGCCCCAGTCGAGCAGCGGCTTGCCATCGAACAGGATCTCGCCATCACTCAAGGGTTGCTGGCGGGCCAGCAGCTTGAGCAGGGTCGATTTGCCCGAACCATTGTGGCCGATGAGGCCATAGACCTGTCCCTGCTCGAAACGCAGGTCGGTGGGGTGCAGCAGCGTGCGATCATTGACCGTGAAGCTGGCTGATTTCATCTCGAACATAAGCAATTCCTGTGCTGGCTTGCCGCCAGTCTCATCGGTGCCGGCATCAAGCCGGCACCTCGCAATCCAGGTGGGCGATCGCATCGCGGCTCACTGCGGCACGGCGCGCGCCGGTCAGTTCGGTGAGTTTTCCCTGCCGCATCTCCAGCAGGCGATCGGCCAGCGGGAAGTAGTGATCATCGTGGCTGATGGCAATCACCGTCTTGCCCATCTCCTTGAGGCGCGGCAACAGCACCTGATAGAAGATGCGGCGGAACTGGGGATCCTGATCCGCGGCCCACTCGTCAAACAGCATCACCTCGCGCTGCTCGGCCAGCGCCAGCAGCAGGGCAACCCGCTTGCGCTGCCCCTGAGAGAGATCGATATCGGCGATAAAGCCATCCTCAATGGTGAGCTTGCTGCCCATCTGCAACCGCTCCAGCCACTCGGCCACCAGCTCATCCTTGGGTTCCGGCCCCAGCAGATGCTGGAACAGGTGATAGTCGGTGAAGATGGCGGAGAAGAGCGCCAGATAGCCGTTGCGATCGGTGATCGGCTCACCATCCAGCAGGATCCGGCCCGATACCGGCTGGTAAAGGCCGGTCAGCAGCATGGCCAGGGTCGACTTGCCGGAGCCATTGCCACCGATGATGAAAATCTGCTCCCCCTTTTCGATGACCAGATCAATGGGGCCAACGGCAAAGCCGCCCTCCCCCTGATAGTGAAAGCTCACCTGCTCCAACTCGATACGCTGCCAGGGGCGGATGGCGGGCGGCAGCGGGAAGTCCGCATCCGGCTCGGCCAGATTGAGGGCGGCGATCTTGTCGAAGGCCACCTGAGCGGCAAGCAGGGTCGGCAGGGCGCCAATCCCCTGCAACAGCGGGGTGCGCAGGAACAGCAGGGTCAGCGCAAAGGTGGCGGCCACATTGGTGTTGGCCCAGCCAAGGCCGTTGGCCAGAAAGAAGACCAGACCGATGGCCCCCAGCATCATGATATTCGACCAGTTCACCGCGCTCAGGTGATAGGTGTCGGCGCGAATGATCTGCTGGCGGTAGTCACGGGCATTTTGCTCATAGAGCTGGTGATAGACGAAGTGAGCCCGCTCGCGGTTGAGCGCCAGCTCCTTGCTGCCGGCGATGATGGCCTGATAGTTCTGATAGAGCCGATCTTCGGCCTGACGCATGTGGGAGAGATGGCGATAAACACGGTTCACCAGCAGCCAGCCCACCACCATGGTGACGGTGACCCAGAGCGCAGTAACCCCGAGCAATGCAGGAGAGAGCCAGCCAAGGTAAAGGGCAGAACCCAGCGTGAGCACCAGCCCCTGCACCAGCTCCGGCAAGCGCACGAAGGCGATGGTGATTTGGCCGATATCGCTGGAGAGGGAGGCCAGCAGCGGCCCCTGACCAATCTGGCGGATGCGGGCGACATCGGTATCCAGCAGTTGCTTGAGCAGACGGCCGCGCAACCGGTAGACAAAATGGTGACCGAGAGTGGTCAGGGCCAGCTGAGATCCGAGTGTGATCACCAGCAGCAGCACTATCAAGCCGACCAACTGACCGAGGATCGGTAGCGGATCACCTATAGATTCGATAAGAGACTGATTGATAAAAGCAATGACGCCAATCCCGCTAACGGCACTGAGCAGACTGAGCAGGGTGATGGCGATAAAAGGCCAACGATATTGGCGATAAACCAGAGACAAGAGTTCCATAACGGACCGGTATTCCAGAGAGATCAGAACAACTGCGGGTGAAAAGAAGGGCGGGAACCTGGTTCCCGCCCGACTTCGATTACCAGCGGTAGTTGATGCTGCCCACTACGCTGCGCGGCTCGCCGTAGTAGCAGTAGTAGTCACAACTGGCCACGTAGGTTTCACCCAGCAGGTTGTTGACGTTGAGCTGGGCACGCCAGTTCTTGGCAAAGTCATACCCGATCATCGCATCCCAGACGGTATGGGCCGGCACCTCGGCAGAGCCGTAGATGGGGGTATAGTCCGCATTCACTGCGCCAATACCCACGCTGGAACCGATATAACGCACACCGGTACCCAGCTCCAGACCCGAAGCCACCCCTTGCTGCACCTTGTAGTTACCCCAGAAGGAGGCCTGATGGCGCGGGATCAGGCTGGCACGGCGATCGCCACTGCCGGTGTCGTTGGTTTTGGCATCTGTGTAGGTATAAGCAGCGGTCAGACGCAGCGCATCGGTCACCTGCACGCTCCCTTCCAGCTCAACCCCCTGAGAGGTCACTTCACCCGCCTGGGTCTGCTGGCCGGAACCGGTAGAGACCAGCGAGTTGGTCTGGGCCAGATCGAACAGCGCCAGATTGATGTAACCGTCGAGGAAGGCTGGCGCATACTTCACGCCGGTCTCGTAGAGCTTGCCCTTGAGCGGCTTGTAGGAACTCTTGGTGTTGGGATCTATCCCCGGCAGCACCTCGAACGACTCGGCATAGGCAAAGTAGGGAGAGAGGCCGCTGTCAGCCAGATACATCAGGCTGCCCGAGAGGGATAGCTCGTGATCGTACTGGCGCTCGTCCTTGCTGGTATTGGTGTTGTGGGTCTCCACATAGTCAAAACGGCCACCGGCAGTCAGCAACCAGCGATCGTCCCAGCGGATCTGGTGCTGGGCATAGAGGCCGCTCTGGCCCTTGCTGCTCTTCTGGTGAGTGGCGGTCGACTCATCAAAACCGGGGAAGCCGCTGTAATCCGGGTTCATGGTATTGATGGAGCCCATGGCGTAGTTGTCGGCCTCGACCCCTTCATTGACGTGACGCTGCAGATCCACCCCCAGCAGCAAGGTCTGCTCGGTGCTGTCGGTGTTCCAGTAGCCCACCATCTGGTTATCCATGGTGGCACTCTTGGTATTGCCATCACGGTAAACCAGGCCACGACTGGCAGTTGTGCCTTCATAGGTCGGGAAGATATAGGTCTGGCGCAGCAGCAGATCGTTATAGTTGAAACGGACGTTCTGCTTGAACTCCCAGGTCTGGTTGAGCTGGTGGGCCAGCTCGTAACCGGTGGAGATCTGGGTATTGCGGTTGCGATCGTAATCCGGCTGGCTCAGGTTGGTGGAGGGATCAATCTGGCCACCTGACGTATTCAGGGTGCCATAGACCGGGAAGAAGCCGTTGGTCGGGACCCCTTCGTCGTGCAGGAAACTGGCCAGCAGGGTCAGGCTGGTACGATCCGAAAGATCGAAGGTGACGCTCGGCGCCAGATAAACCCGATCGTTGTAGGTGCCGGTGAGCACACCATCACGCTCTTTATAAAGAGCAACCATGCGGTAGCGGCTGTTGTCGGAGAGCGCGTCAGAGACGTCCACCCCGACCTGACGATGATCCCGGCTGCCAAGCTGCAGATCCACCTGCCCTTGCGGCGTGGCGGTCGGCCGCTTGCTGATGGCATTGATCACCCCGCCCGGAGGCGCCTCACCGTAAAGGATCGAGGCTGGCCCCTTCAGCACTTCCACACTCTCCAGACCAAACGGTTCCGGCGTCCAGACGTAGTAGCCGGTGCCAAACAAGCGGTTGCCATCCAGATAAGAGGCGGCATCGAAGCCACGCACCTTGAACCAGTCGGTGTTGTTGTCTGAGCCATAGAGGCCGGTCAATACGCCGGAACGGTAGCGAATCGCTTCATCCAGCTGCAACACGGCGTGCTGATCCAGCTCCTCGCGATTAACCACGGAGACGGCGCGAGGGGTCTCGGCCATCGGCACTTCCACCTTCATGGCCGTACCGGTCACCACCATGGTTTCACTGGCTTTGGGCAGCTCAGCGGTGGTTTGTTCGGCCATCAGCGGCAGGGAGACGAGCAAACCGGAGAGCGAAAGGACGCCGAAGGCGCCCTTCTTGCCGGGTCCTGTAGTGTATTTTTGCGCAATCATATTAAAGTCTCGTTTATCAATAAGTTATGTTGTTTTAATTGTTATTTGTGGTCGTTTGTCACGACATCACCCTGTTCCATGGGCGAATAAAGCAGCGCAATCCTACTACAGGAGCCGTGATCGAATCGATTCAACAATTGCTAATCATTTGCATCTACATTGTTATCTAGCTGCATCGTTGGCAGGATTTCGCGGGAGATGGGAGCCATCAGGAGAGCTATGAGCGGAGAAGAAAATGGAGAGGAATATAAAGAAGCAGAAAAAAGATCGGCAGGATGGATCCGGTGACATTATCTGACTGGATCCATTATCCCCAAGCTTTATCCATATTTATCCACACCCTTTGGCGGTAGAATCCGGCTTTCCGTTTCTTTGTCTGAAATCAGGATCCATTCCATGGCCAAACTCAATCTCGTCGTCGGCTCCATGCTGGGCGCCGCCGAATATGTCGCAGACCACGTCGCCAACCTGCTGGAACAGGCTGGCCACCAGACCCGGATCCACAACCCGGCCAAGCTGGCAGAGGTGCTGGATGATGCGGGATCCATCCTGCTGGTGGTCACTTCCACCCATGGTGCCGGGGATGTGCCCGACAACCTGCAACCCTTCGCCAAGGATCTTGCCGAGCAGCATCCGGATCTTAATTCATTGAAATATGGCGTGATCGCCCTTGGTGACAGCAGTTATGACACCTTTTGCCAGGGTGGCAAGACGCTGGATCGGCTGCTGGCCGAGTGCGGAGCCAGCCGGATTGGCGAGCGACTCGACATCGATGTGACCCAACACGAGATCCCCGAAGATGCCGCAGAAGTGTGGATCCGCGACTGGATGACGATGATCGCCTGATCAGCGTGCGGGAGATCCTGAAAAAAAGCTTGATCTCCCCACTTATCCCCAGATCGACTATCCACCATGTTATTAACAGATTGATCCGGGGGAGTTGTTCTACAAGGTTACCCACAACGCCCAGGGGTAATGTGTATAACTACGGTGTAAAGCTCTGCAAAACCTATAGTTATCCATGTATTAGATCCTGACTGACAGACCTCTGTGTATAAAAGTCCTGGTTATCCCCTCGTTCACCGGGCCTGGATCCAAGCTTTTCCACAAGCTAGGATCGTCCTTAAATTAATGATCTTTATGATCAAAAAGTGCTTATCAACAGAAAGGGCGGATCCTAATAAGAGATCCAGTAAAAGATCGATCTAAAGATCCTTAAGATCTAATTAGTGGATCCTCCCTTCATACTGAACGTTAAGTAGACGTTCCCCTCAGGACGCGAAACAGATAGAATGTTCCGCCCTTTAGCCCAGGCAAATAAAGATCTTCAGGCGTGCAGATCAAGGTGATCCCAATGCAATACCATGAACAATTTGATGTGATCGTCGTCGGTGGCGGTCATGCCGGAACCGAAGCAGCAACAGCGGCAGCCCGTATGGGCATGAACACCCTGTTGCTGACCCACAATATCGATACGCTGGGACACATGTCCTGTAATCCGGCGATAGGCGGGATCGGCAAGGGACACCTGGTCAGGGAAGTTGACGCACTCGGCGGGATCATGGCGCGTGCCATCGATCTTGGCGGGATCCAGTTCCGCACCCTAAACTCCTCCAAGGGCCCGGCGGTAAGAGCCACTCGTGCCCAGGCGGATCGCCTGCTCTACAAGGCCGTTGTTCGCCAGATGCTGGAGAACTACCCGAACCTGAAGATCTTCCAGCAAGCCTGTGACGATCTGATCATGGACGGGGATCGTGTTGCCGGTGTGGTCACCCAGAGCGGGATCCGCATCAGCGGCAAGACTGTGGTGCTGACGGTCGGTACCTTCCTGAACGGTTTGATCCACATCGGGATGGAAAACTACAAGGGCGGTCGTGCCGGGGATCCGCCCTCGATCACCCTGGCCCAGCGCCTGCGTGAACTGCCGCTGCGCATCGATCGCCTCAAGACGGGCACCCCGCCGCGCATCGATGCCCGCAGCGTCGATTTCTCCGTCATGCAGGAGCAGCACGGCGACGATCCTCGTCCGGTCTTCTCGTTTATTGGCGATGCCAGCCTGCATCCCCGTCAGGTGCCTTGCTACGTTACCCATACCAATGAGCGCACCCACGATGTGATCCGCAATAACCTGGATCGCAGCCCCATGTACGCCGGGGTGATCGAAGGAATTGGCCCGCGCTACTGCCCGTCGATAGAAGACAAGATCACCCGTTTCGCCGACAAGACGGCGCACCAGATCTTCGTCGAACCGGAAGGCCTGACCACCCACGAGCTTTACCCAAACGGGATCTCCACCAGCTTGCCGTTTGACGTGCAGGTGCAGATCGTCCGTTCCGTGCGCGGCTTCGAGAACGCCCACATCACCCGCCCCGGCTATGCCATCGAATATGATTTCTTCGATCCGCGGGATCTCAAGGCCAACATGGAGAGCAAGTGCATTCCAAATCTGTTCTTTGCCGGCCAGATCAACGGCACGACCGGTTACGAAGAGGCGGCGGCACAAGGCCTGATGGCCGGCCTGAACGCGGCACTGCGTGCCCAGGACAAGGATCCCTGGAACCCGCGTCGGGATCAGGCCTACATGGGCGTGATGATGGATGATCTCTCCACCCTGGGGACCCGCGAGCCTTACCGCATGTTCACCAGCCGCGCCGAATATCGCCTGCTGCTGCGGGAAGACAACGCCGATATCCGCCTGACAGCCATCGGTCGCGAGCTGGGTCTGGTGGATGACGAGCGCTGGAGCAAATTCAACGCCAAGATGGAACAGGTCGAGCTGGAGCGTCAGCGCATGCGTTCAACCTGGATCCACCCGCAACATCCGTCACTGGAAGCGGTCAACGCCCTGGTCAACACCCCGCTGACCCGCGAACAGAGTCTGGAAGAGCTGCTGCGTCGCCCCGAGGTGACCTATGATGCGCTGATGGCCATCGAAGGTGTCGGCCCCTCCGTGACCGATCCTGCCGCGGCCGAACAGGTTGAGATCCAGATCAAGTACGCCGGTTACATCGAGCGTCAGCACGATGAAGTGGAGAAGCAGCTGCGCAACGAGAACACCTTGCTGCCGCTGGATCTGGACTATCGCGATGTGAATGGCCTCTCCAACGAGGTGAAAGCCAAGCTGAACGATGCCAAACCGCAGACCATTGGTCAGGCTTCCCGCATCTCCGGCATCACCCCGGCGGCCATCTCCATCCTGCTGGTTCACCTGAAAAAACACGGCCTGCTGCGTAAAACCGCCTGAGGATTCTTACCGTTGGAAAATATGCTGGAAAGATTGAACGGCCTGCTCATGCAGGCCGGAATTGTTATCACCGATACCCAAAAGAGCCAACTGGTGCAGTTGGTCGAGTTGCTGCACAAGTGGAACAAGGCTTACAATCTCACCTCGGTGCGAGATCCGGACGCCATGCTGGTCAAGCATATCCTCGATAGCCTGGTGGTAAGCCCCCACTTGCACGGTGAGCGCTTCATCGACGTGGGGACAGGTCCTGGCCTGCCGGGATTGCCGCTGGCGATCATCAATCCGGACAAGCAGTTCGTCCTGCTCGACAGTCTGGGCAAGCGGATCAACTTCATCCGTCAGGTGATCCAGGAGCTGGGGCTGACCAATGTGACGCCGGTCAAATCCCGGGTTGAAGAGTATCAACCCGAGGTGGGATTTGATGGTGTACTGAGTCGGGCATTTGCCTCGCTGGAGGACATGCTGAGCTGGTGTCACCACCTGCCGTCAGAACAGGGCTGCTTCCTGGCACTCAAGGGACAATATCCCGAGCAGGAGCTGGCCCAGTTGCCTGCCAATATCCGTCTGGTAGCCTGTCATGAGTTGCGGGTGCCGGAGCTGGAAGGCGAACGTCATCTGCTGGAATTCAAACATATCCAGCCCGAATAGGGTCGCAGTTTCATTTAGGGGATCGTGTGGGAAAAGTCATCGCCATAGCCAACCAGAAGGGTGGAGTGGGTAAAACCACCACCTGTGTGAATCTGGCCGCCTCCATGGCTGCCACCCGGCGCAAGGTGCTGGTGATCGATCTGGATCCGCAGGGCAATGCCACCATGGGCAGCGGTGTCGACAAGTATGACGTCGAGCGCACCGCTTATGAGTTGCTGATCGAGGATGCCCCCATCAGCGAAGTGATCATCCCCGAAACTACCGGGGGTTATCACCTGATCGCCGCCAACGCCGACGTGACCGCGGCCGAAATCCGTCTGATGGAATTTTTCGCCCGCGAAATCCGCCTGCGCAATGCGCTGGCCTCGGTGCGGGACAAATACGACTACGTCTTCATCGACTGCCCGCCCTCTCTCAACATGCTGACCGTGAACGCCATGGCCGCCGCCGACTCCGTGCTGGTGCCCATGCAGTGCGAATATTACGCGCTGGAGGGGCTCACCGCCCTGGTCGACACCATCAGCAAGCTGGCCGCCGTGGTCAATCCGGAGCTCAAGATCGAAGGGGTGCTGCGCACCATGTTCGATCACCGCAACCGGTTGGCCAATGATGTGTCCGATCAGCTAAAACAGCACTTTGGCGACAAAGTCTACCGCACCATCATTCCCCGCAATGTTAGACTGGCTGAGGCCCCGAGTTTCGGTGCCCCGGCCATGCACTATGACAAATCATCGGTGGGCGCCAAGGCCTACCTGGCACTGGCTGGCGAGATCCTGCGCCGCCAGGAGCAGGAACGTCAGGCGACCATCGCAGACCGAGAGAGCATATGACTCCGAAAAAACGTGGACTGGGCAAGGGGCTGGATGCCCTGCTCAGTACCAGCACGGCTGCCCGCCAGAAACAGGTGATGAGCGATCAACGTACTGAAGAGGCCATGGCCCCCACCAATCAGGGCGAGCTGCGCAAGCTGCCGGTGGAGTGGTTGCAGTCCGGCAAGTACCAGCCCCGCAAGGATATGTCCCAGGATGCACTGGAAGAGCTTGCCAATTCCATCCGCGCCCAGGGGGTGATCCAGCCCATCGTGGTACGCCCTCTCGGCGAGCAATCCTTCGAAATCATCGCCGGTGAACGGCGCTGGCGCGCGTCCCAGCTGGCGCGGCTCGAGGTGGTGCCCTGCATCGTCAAGGATGTACCCGACGAGGCTGCCGTCGCCATCGCGCTGATTGAGAATATTCAGCGGGAAGACCTCAATGCCATCGAAGAGGCGGTCGCTCTACAAAGACTGCTGACCGAATTTGAACTCACCCACCAGCAGGTGGCCGAGGCGGTGGGCAAGTCCCGCACCACGGTGACCAACCTGTTGCGTCTCAACCAGCTCAACGACGACGTGAAGCGTTTCGTCGAGCATGGCGACCTCGACATGGGCCATGCCCGTGCCCTGCTGGCTCTGAGCGGCCAGGCCCAGTCTGAACTGGCCAAGCTGGTTGCCCAGAAGGGGCTGACCGTACGCGATACCGAGAAGCTGGTGCAAAAAGCGCTCGAACCGGCAAAAGCCAGGGTCGAACCGGCCCGTGATCCGCAGATCGGCTACCTGGAGCGCCAACTGGCAGAAAAAATTGGCAATCAGGTGCAACTTCAGCCTGGCAAGCGGGATAGCGGGAAGTTAGTAATAAGTTACGAGAATTTGTCCGATTTGGACCGTATATTGGGCTATTTTGGCGTGTCGGAATCGTGATTTTTACGCTTTTTGTAGTAATAAAACATCCATTCCTTTTGATATGACCATAACCCTGATTTGCCGCGGAAAGCCGCAAAAATTAAGGATTTTTGTCATATTGCAATAGCTGCCCTCAAGGGTATAATTTGACCGGCTTTAAGAGCTGTTAACATGGGGTCTTCGGATCCCGATTTTTTACAGTTCTGTAATGTTCAGGGGTAGGTTGGTGAAGCAGAAAATAGCCTTGGAAGGTTTGACACTGGCCTTGGTTATGCTCGTTTGTCAGCTCATCCTGATCCTGGCGATGAGTGCCGTCTGGTTTTACCTGACTGGTGCCAGCGCCGGTTATTCCGCCCTCTACGGAGGGGGGATGTACTGGGTTCCTCAAGCCTTGTTTACTGTCTGGGTGCTGCGCCGCAAGGTGACAACCGAGAGTGTGGGCCTGGTTTTGCGGGACTTTTATGGTGGGGCAGGGATTAAGCTCATTTCTACAACAGGTCTATTCGCCCTGATGTTTGGTGCGGGAGTCGAGGTCGTTACCGTCTCGTTTTTCGCCACTTATATCCTCGCCCTCGTTGTACAGTGGATGGTTTCATTCACGCTTAACAACCACTATTAGGAAAACTCATGTCTGCAACCGGAGAAGTCCTGACTCCTCAGGGATATATCTCCCACCACCTGACCCACCTTCAAGTCGGGTCCGGGTTCTGGACGGTCAATATCGACTCAATGGTATTTTCCGTCGTGCTAGGCGCCCTGTTTATCCTGCTGTTCCGCAAAGTAGCCGTTAACGCTACCAGCGGGGTGCCGGGTAAGCTGCAGTGCTTTGTGGAGATGCTGGTCGAGTTTGTGAATGGTAACGTCAAAGACATCTTTCACGGTCGCAACAAGGTCATCGCACCTTTGGGGCTGACGGTGTTTGTGTGGATCTTCCTGATGAACTTCATGGATCTGATCCCCGTTGACTTTATCCCTCACGCTGCACAATTGATGGGTATTCCCTATCTGCGTGTGGTTCCCTCTGCTGACGTTAACATCACCATGTCCATGGCTTTGGGCGTGTTCTTCTTGATCCTGTATTACAGCATCAAGGTCAAGGGTATCGGCGGGTTTGTGAAGGAGCTGACGCTTCAGCCTTTCAACCACCCGGCGGCCATCCCGGTTAACCTCATCCTGGAAACTGTTACGCTGATTTCCAAACCTGTTTCTCTGGGTCTTCGACTGTTCGGCAACATGTATGCTGGCGAACTGATCTTTATCCTGATTGCTGGTTTGTTACCCTGGTGGTCACAGTGGATCCTGTCCGTGCCTTGGGCAATTTTCCACATCCTGATCATCACTTTGCAGGCATTCATTTTCATGGTTCTGACCATCGTCTATCTGTCGATGGCGCAGGAAGACCATGGTTGATGCAACTCAAATAATCCTTTTTATACAATCAATTACATCTAAATAACTGGAGATCCTCATGGAAAACTTGAACATGGACCTGCTGTACATCGCTGCTGCAATGATGATGGGTCTGGCTGCTATCGGCGCTTCCATCGGTATCGGTATCCTGGGTGGCAAGTTCCTGGAAGGTGCTGCTCGTCAACCGGATCTGATCCCTGTTCTGCGTACCCAGTTCTTCATCGTAATGGGTCTGGTGGATGCGATCCCGATGATCGCCGTTGGTCTGGGTCTGTACGTGATGTTTGCGGTTGCTGGCTAAGTCGTTACGACTCTCCAGGCATAACCCATTAACTAACTTAAGAGGACATCGGCTGTGAATATCAATGCCACCCTCCTCGGCCAAGCAATTGCTTTTTTCTTCTTCGTAGTGTTTTGCATGAAGTACGTATGGCCGCCGCTGATTGCAGCCATCGAAGCCCGTCAGAAAGCTATTGCTGACGGTCTCTCTTCTGCCGAACGTGCCAAGAAAGATCTGGATTTGGCCAAGGCCAACGCCACCGATCAGCTGAAAGAAGCCAAGCTGCAGGCTGCTGAAATCATTGAGCAGGCTAACAAACGTAAAGCCCAGATCATTGATGAAGCTGCCGCTGGTGCCCAGTCTGAGCGGGAAAAAATCCTGGCTCAGGGCCGTGCCGAGATCGAAGCTGAACGTCATCGTGCCAAAGAAGAACTGCGTAAGCAGGTTGCTGCTCTTGCCATTGCTGGTGCAGAGAAGATCCTGGCGCGTCAAATCGACCAGGCTGCCAACAGCGACATCGTCGACAAACTGGTAGCAGAACTGTAACGGGAACGGGGCTATGTCTGAACTGACTACAATCGCTCGCCCCTACGCCAAGGCTGCTTTCGAGTTTGCCGTTGAGCACAAGGCGGTTGACCAGTGGTTGGGTATGCTCGGTTTCGCTGCGCAAGTAGTGGAAAACGAGACCATGCACAACCTGGTAAACGGCTCTGTGGCCGCCGAAGAGCTGGCAACGCTGTTTGTCGGTGTCTGCGGTGAGCAACTCGACGTGCATGGCCAGAACCTGATCCGGGTGATGGCCGAGAATGGTCGCTTGGGTGTGCTGCCGGCGGTCGTTGCTGAATTTGTAGCGTTCAAAGCTGAACTGGATAAAGAGGTTCAGGCTGACGTGATTTCGGCGATCGAACTGACCGACCAGCAGAAAGCCAATATTCAGGCTTCTCTGGAACAACGTCTCGCGCGCAAAGTGAAGCTGAATTGCAGCATCGATGCGTCCTTGATGGCCGGGGTGCTCATCAAGGCCGGTGATCTGGTAATCGACGGCACAGTCCGCGGTAAGCTGGATCGCATGGCTGACGCGCTGCAATCTTGATTGGGGTATTAGAGCATGCAACTGAATTCCACTGAAATCGCCGAGCTGATCAAGCAGCGCATTGCGCAGTTTGATGTAAAGAGCGAAGCGCGTAACGAAGGTACTATCGTCTCTGTGAGCGACGGTATCATTCGTATTCACGGCCTGGCTGATGCCATGCAGGGTGAGATGATCGAGCTGCCGGGCAACCGCTACGCTCTGGCATTGAACCTGGAGCGTGACTCCGTCGGTGCGGTGATTATGGGTTCCTATGACGGTCTGTCAGAAGGAATGAAAGTAAAAGGTACTGGCCGTATTCTGGAAGTGCCGGTAGGTCGTGGTCTGTTGGGCCGGGTGTTGAACACCCTGGGTCAGCCGATCGACGGTAAAGGTCCGATCGACAACGACGGCTTCTCGCCGATCGAAGTGATCGCACCGGGCGTTATCGAGCGTAAGTCTGTTGACCAGCCGGTCCAGACCGGTCTGAAAGCCATCGATGCCATGATCCCAATCGGTCGTGGCCAGCGTGAGCTGATCATCGGTGACCGTCAGGTTGGTAAGACCGCCATCGCGATCGACACCATCATCAACCAGAAAGATTCCGGCATTAAGTGTGTCTACGTTGCGATTGGCCAGAAGGCCTCCACCATCGCCAACGTGGTGCGCAAGCTGGAAGAGCACGGCGCCCTGGCCAACACCATCGTGGTGGTTGCCTCTGCCTCCGAAGCGGCTGCTCTGCAGTACCTGGCTCCGTATGCCGGTTGCTCCATGGGTGAGTACTTCCGTGACCGCGGTGAAGACGCGCTGATCATCTATGATGACCTGTCCAAGCAGGCCGTAGCTTATCGCCAGATCTCCCTGCTGCTGCGCCGTCCGCCAGGACGTGAAGCTTACCCGGGTGACGTTTTCTATCTGCACTCCCGTCTGCTGGAGCGTGCTGCTCGCGTTAACGCCGAGTACGTAGAGAAGTTCACCAAGGGTGAAGTGAAAGGCAAAACCGGTTCTTTGACCGCACTGCCAATCATCGAAACCCAGGCGGGTGACGTATCTGCGTTCGTTCCGACCAACGTGATCTCCATCACCGATGGTCAGATCTTCCTGACTTCACAGCTGTTCAACTCCGGTATTCGTCCGGCGGTTGACCCGGGTATCTCTGTATCCCGTGTAGGTGGTGCTGCTCAGACCAAGATCGTCAAGAAGCTGTCCGGTGGTATCCGTACCGCGCTGGCCCAGTATCGCGAACTGGCGGCCTTCGCCCAGTTCTCTTCCGATCTGGACGAGGCGACTCGCAAGCAGCTGGATCACGGTGTGAAAGTGACCGAGCTGATGAAGCAGAAGCAGTACTCTCCGCTGAGCGTGGCTCACCAGTCTCTGGTGCTGTTCGCCGCCGAGAAAGGCTATCTCTCCGATGTCGAGCTGAACAAGATCGTCGACTTCGAAGCCGCTCTGCTCTCTTACGCCAATACCCAGCATGCCGAGCTGATGGCTGAAATCAATGCCAAAGCCGACTACAACGACGCGATCGTTGGCAAGCTGACTGCGTTGCTGGATAGCTTCAAAGCAACCCAGACCTGGTAAGCGTGTGTGGCAGCGTGAGCTGCCACTTGATGGAGAGTAAGAGATGGCCGGCGCAAAAGAGATACGTAACAAGATCGGGAGTGTGAAAAACACTCAGAAGATCACCGGCGCTATGGAAATGGTGGCAGCAAGCAAAATGCGCCGTGCGCAGGAACGCATGTCTGCCAGCCGTCCGTACGCTGAAACCATGCGCAAGGTGATCGGCCATATCGCTCAGGGGAACTTGGAATACAAGCACCCCTACCTCATCGAACGTGAGGTCAAGCGAGTGGGTTACATCGTCGTCTCCACCGACCGTGGCCTGTGTGGTGGTCTGAACATCAACCTGTTCAAGGCTGCCCTCAATGATATGAAGCAATGGAGCGCGAAAGGTGCCAAGGTTGACCTGGCACTGATCGGTAACAAGGCCTCCAACTTCTTTGAACGGCACGGCGCCAAGGTTAAAGCTCATGTCGCAGGACTGGGCGATAGTCCGAGCGTCAATGACCTGATTGGTTCAGTCAAGGTCATGCTGAAGGCTTACGACAACGGTGAGATTGACAAGCTGTATCTGGTGTACAACAAGTTCGTCAACACCATGGTGCAGCAACCACGGGTCGATCAACTGCTGCCTTTGCCCGTAACTGAAGACAGCAAGCTCGCCAAGAAACACCACTGGGATTACCTCTATGAGCCGGATCCCAAGAAGCTGCTGGATACCCTGCTGGTTCGCTATGTCGAATCTCAGGTTTACCAGGGTGTAGTGGAAAACTTGGCAAGTGAACAGGCAGCCCGAATGGTTGCCATGCAAGCCGCGACTGACAACGCCGGTAACCTGATTAACGATCTGCAACTGGTATACAACAAGGCCCGTCAGGCCAGTATTACCCAGGAGCTGACAGAGATCGTATCCGGTGCTGCTGCGGTGTAAGGCAAGGGTTATCAAAGGTTTAGAGGATTTGACATGAGTAACGGTTTCATCGTCCAAATCATCGGCGCTGTGGTGGACATCGAGTTCCCGCAGAATGCCGTGCCCCAGGTGTACGATGCACTGAAGGTCGTTAGCGAAGGTCAAGGCCAGGGTCTGGTGCTGGAAGTTCAGCAACAGATCGGTGGCGGCGTCGTTCGTTGCATCACCATGGGCTCCTCCGACGGTCTGCGTCGTGGGTTGGAAGTAGTGAATAGCGGTAAATCCATCCAGGTTCCGGTCGGTACTGCGACTCTGGGTCGGATCATGAACGTACTGGGCGAGCCAATCGACGAAAAAGGTCCGATCGGTGAAGAAGAGTGCTGGTCTATCCACCGCGCTGCCCCCAGCTACGAAGATCAGTCCAACAGCAACGATCTGCTGGAGACCGGCATCAAGGTTATCGACCTGGTATGCCCGTTCGCCAAGGGTGGTAAGGTTGGTCTGTTCGGTGGTGCCGGTGTAGGCAAAACCGTAAACATGATGGAGCTGATCCGTAACATCGCGATCGAGCACAGTGGTTACTCTGTGTTCGCCGGTGTTGGTGAGCGTACCCGTGAGGGTAACGACTTCTACCACGAGATGATGGAGTCCAACGTACTGGACAAAGTATCTCTGGTTTACGGTCAGATGAACGAGCCGCCCGGAAACCGTCTGCGCGTTGCGCTGACCGGCCTGACCATGGCCGAGAAGTTCCGTGACGAAGGTCGTGACGTACTGTTCTTCGTAGATAACATCTACCGTTACACCCTGGCCGGTACCGAAGTATCCGCACTGCTGGGCCGTATGCCTTCCGCAGTAGGTTACCAGCCGACTCTGGCCGAGGAGATGGGTGTTCTGCAAGAACGTATCACCTCCACCAAGACCGGTTCCATCACCTCCGTACAGGCCGTTTACGTTCCTGCTGATGACTTGACTGACCCGTCTCCGGCGACCACCTTCGCCCACCTGGATGCGACCGTCGTACTGTCCCGTCAAATCGCGGCACTGGGTATCTACCCGGCCGTTGACCCGCTGGACTCTACCTCTCGTCAGCTGGATCCGCTGGTCGTTGGCAAAGAGCACTACGAGACCGCTCGTGGCGTTCAGACCGTACTGCAGCGCTACAAAGAGCTGAAGGACATCATCGCCATCCTGGGTATGGATGAACTGTCAGAAGAAGACAAACTGACCGTAGCCCGTGCCCGTAAGATCGAGCGTTTCCTGTCCCAGCCGTTCTTCGTAGCAGAAGTGTTTACCGGTTCTCCGGGTAAATACGTGCCGCTGAAAGAGACCATCCGTGGTTTCCAGGGCATCCTGAAAGGCGAGTATGACGATCTGCCCGAGCAGGCGTTCTACATGGTTGGCGGTATCGACGAAGTCGTCGAGAAATCCAAGAAACTGTAAGCCTCGACAGGAGGGCCCATGGCAGAGATGATCTCCTTTCACCTGGATGTGGTGAGCGCCGAAGGAAAACTGTTTTCCGGTCGCGTGCAATCCGCTCAGGTATCAGGCTCCGAAGGTGAGTTGGGTCTCCGCCACGGTCATGCTCCGTTGCTGACTGCCATCAAGCCGGGCCTGGTCCGCTTGGTGAAGCAGAACGGAACTGAAGAGGTGCTGTACATCTCCGGCGGTATGCTGGAAGTACAACCTGAATCCGTGACCGTGCTGGCGGACACCGCGATTCGTGCTGACGACTTGGATGAGGCGAAAGCCCAGGAAGCCAAGCGCGCAGCCGAAGAGCGGATCCACAGCTCCCATGGTGATATCGACTACGCCCAGGCCGCCACCGAGCTGGCCAAGGCGATGGCTCAACTGCGAGTCATCGATATCGTCAAAAAGAATTACCGCTAATAACGGTGATGTAAAAAGCGACCTTCGGGTCGCTTTTTTTTTACCCGTTGGATAGACTCCGCCGAGTATTTCCTCATGTTCCAAAGGTCAATTTATGTCCCTCAACGTCGTGATCCTGGCGGCGGGTAAAGGTACCCGCATGCGCTCTTCCCTGCCCAAGGTACTCCACCCGGTAGCCAACAAACCCATGGTTTCCCATGTGATCGATACTGCCCGTCAGGTTGGTGCCGAGCAGCTGCATCTGGTCTATGGCCACGGTGCCGAACTGCTGAAAGAGCGGATCGTGGCGGCCGATGTGAACTGGGTGCTGCAGGCGCAACAGCTGGGGACTGGTCACGCCGTCGCCCAAGCCATCCCGTTTTGGAAGGATGAAGACGACGTGCTGGTGCTCTACGGCGATACCCCGCTGATCCAGCCAGAGACCCTGCAGCGACTGCTGGCTGCCAAGGCTGAAAACGGTATGGCACTGCTGACCGTGGTACTGGACAACCCTACCGGCTATGGCCGTATCGTCCGTGAAAATGGTCAGGTAGTCGGCATCGTCGAGCAGAAGGATGCCAATGCCGAACAGCTGGCCATTCGTGAGGTGAACACCGGCGTGCTGGTGGCCAACGGCGGTCAGCTGCGCAGCTGGCTATCCCGTCTGGACAACAAGAATGCCCAGGGCGAATTCTACCTGACCGACGTGATCGCCATGGCTCACGGCGATAATTGCCCGATTGCTGCCGTTCATCCGGAGCGCGCCGCTGAAGTGGAAGGGGCTAATAATCGAGTTCAATTGGCTCAACTTGAGCGCAGCTACCAGCAGATGCAGGCCGAGAAGCTGATGATTGCTGGTGCAACCATGATCGACCCCGCACGCTTTGATTTGCGTGGGGTTTTGGAAATTGGTGAAGAGGTTGTTATTGATGCAAACGTCATCATTGAGGGCAAGGTGACTCTCGGCAATCACGTTCGTATCGGAGCCGGTTGCGTACTGAAAGATTGTGTCATTGGCGATCACACCGAGGTGAAACCCTACTCGGTCATCGAGGGTGCACAGGTGGCAGAACAGTGCTCAGTGGGTCCGTTTACCCGCTTGCGTCCGGGGGCGGTTCTGGAGCAGGATGCGCACGTTGGCAACTTCGTCGAGATGAAGAAGGCCCGTCTGGGGGTTGGTTCCAAGTGCGGTCACCTCACTTATCTAGGGGATGCTGAGGTGGGTGCTAAGGTGAACATCGGTGCCGGCACCATCACCTGCAACTACGACGGCGTGAACAAGTTCCAGACCATCATCGAGGATGATGTGTTTGTCGGTTCCGATACCCAGCTGGTGGCGCCGGTGCGCATCGGTAAGGGGGCGACTCTGGGGGCGGGTTCCACCATCACCAAGGATGTGGCCGAGAACGAGCTGGTGATCACTCGGGTGCCCCAGCGCCACATCAAGAACTGGGCTCGCCCGGTCAAGAAGAAGTGATGCCCGATCAATAAAATAGAACCGGCGCCTGATGGCGCCGGTTTTTTTGGCTTATGACTTATGGCTGGTGTCACTGGTCGATGACTGGGGGGCCGCCCATGTGGTGGCGGGGGCGCTGTAGTCCATCACCTGATACCAGTCGAGCTTGCGGGTCAGTATCATGATCAGCGCCAGGGTGGCGAACAACAGCAGGGCGCCGAGCAGCAAGGCGATCTCTTCGGCCTGCAGCAGGCTGTAGAGGATGGCATAGACCAGCCCGAGCAGCGATGCGAAGCCGATCCCCTGTTTCGGGCCACCCAGCACATGACTGAGGTAGAAACCGTTGAGCAGTACGCTGGCCAGTGCGGCCACCAGATAGGCCCAGCCAAAGCCGAGGTGTTCGGTCAGGGCCAGCAGTACCAGATAGAAGATAGCCAGCCCCATGCCCACCAGCGCGTACTGGATCGGGTGAACCCGCAGCCCCTTGAGCAGCTCGAACATGAAGAAGCTGATAAAGGTGAGGCCGATAAACAACAGGGCATATTTGGCCGCCCTCTCATTGAGTTGATAGTGATCCACCGGCTGCACCAGACTGACGCTGAAGCTGGGCAGATGTTTGGAGGCGCTTTGGATCATGTCAGGGAACTGATTCTCCATATCTGTGGCAAACCAACTTGTCTGCCAGTCAGCATTGAAACCTTGATCTTTTACTGTACGGGTGGTTGGCAGGAAATCGCCCAGGAAGTTGGGGTGGGGCCAGTTACCGGACAAGGTTAGTTTGCTGTCACGACCGACCGGAATCAGGGTGAATTTTTCCATACCCTGTAGGGAAATCTTTATATCGAACCACCCTCCTTGCTGTTGTTTGGTGGTTAGCGGGACATGCACGCCGGATCGGTTGCCAAGCCGTGCACCGGGGGTGACAGTCAGTAGCTCGTTGGCGAAGGTGATGGTTGGTATCTGAATGATGCCTCGAGCGTCGGAGACGATGAGGCTGAGATAGGGTTGGCCGGGTATGCTGTCACGTGGTGGCTGCCAATCAGGGATCGCTGGTAATTGGCCGGTTAGAGTGACGTTAGCCTGATACAGCTGGGCTTGGTAGATCCCCAGTTTGCGTGGCGTTACTTCCATATTCGCTGTGGCCGTTAACTGTTCTGGCAACAGGTAGCGATAGCGTGTCTCCACCTCTCTCCGAGTGTCCTTGCCATTGGTCAGGATCAGTTCTCTTGTATATGGGAGGACAATTACGGGGCCTATTAGGCGCTGCGGTCCACTCGTACTGGCCATTATCTGTTTGATGGCCTGACTGCGGTAAGCCTGACGCTCCCGGTTGAGCTCCATGATGGATTGCACCGGCACCATCAACAACAGGCTGAGCAACAGCAGCAGAAAGATCTTGTGGGTAAATATCTGTTTGACCATGACACGTCTCCTTGTTGGATGGAGTGAGTCTGTCAGTCCGGCGTGAAGTGGTGATGGGCTTGTGTGAAGTGGTGGTGAACTGTTGAAAAACGGCGCCATCAGGCGCCGCGGGATTGTTCAGGGGCGGGAGCGCACCAACCGAGCGGCTTGGGCGAAACGATCGGTGTGGCCGTCGATGAGTCCGTGCATAAAGTCGATGTAATAGACCAGTTCCGGCATCTCCTCAATGGAGCTGGAGGTCCAGTAGGGGGCTGAATTTTCCCCGTTGTCATGGATATCGGAGAAGAAGCGTGGGTCTGTCATCGGCGCCCGGCAATTTTCGTCGAGCAGGGTGAAGAGCTCCTCGATGGTGGGGAGTCGCCACCCCTCGCCAAGGCGGGCTGCTTCATCTTTGGCTTCAAGCAGCGTCAGCAGGGCCGGTGTGCCCACGCACCCTTTCCCCTCCTGCCACTGGCTGCCGAGGCTGCACGCCTGCCATTCTAGCTGGTTGAGCCGATCATGGATGACTTCTCCCTGCCGCGTCAGGCGGTCGGAGAGATCACAGGCAGCAAGCGCCATGCTGGCCGGAAGCCAGAGCAGCAATAGAAATAATTTCATGTTTGTCTCGTTTACGAATGGCGGTCAGCCCGTCGCTGGTGGGCTGACCGTGGTTATCGGGGGGTTATCTGGCGGGAAGCGAGCTCACTGCTTTTTAAGTTGTGCAGGCAGGGCCGCAAGCACCTCTTCTTTCGCTTTGAGGGAGGCGAACTGCTTGCCGGGCTTTTGCACCACGGTATGGACGAAGATCAGCTGTTTGCCCGGTTTGCTGGCCCAGCCGACGAACCAGCCGATCTGCTGATCGCGGTTGAGGCTGCCATCCAGCTTCTTCGGGTAGCCCATGCCGGTCTTGCCGTGGATCTGCCAGCCGTCGATCTCGCTCACCTTGAGGATATTGGCGGTGTACTGCAGGGTCTGCGCCGAGACCGGCAGCTTGCCGCTGAGCATCTTGCCGAGGAAGCGGGCCTGCTCCTCCGGACTGATGGCGAGGCTCGAGCTGAGCCAGGCCTGGGTCAGACCGTCATGTTTGCCCGGATTGCCGGAGAGATCCCGGTTGCCGTAGTCGAAGCGGTCGACATACTGCTGGAAGCGCTCCATCCCCAGCCATTCGGTGAGCTGCTGGGAAAACCAGACCACCGAATAGGTTTCCCAGCGGCGCGGGGTAGTGGTTTCGCGCCAGGCGGGCAGCCAGCCGTCATAGCTCGGTTTGTAAGGCAGTGCTGGATGCTCTTCATCCACCAGATAGCCGCTATCGTAACCCATCAGCGCCAGCGGGATCTTGAAGGTGGACGCGGGTGGCAGCTGGCTGGAGCAGTCCCCTTCGCTGGAGAGGGTCTGGCCGTTGCCGTCAGCATAGAGAAAGCAGCCGCTGGCGGCGGAGGCAGGCAGGGCTGCGAGCAGACCGGCAGCCAGCAGGCTGGAGAGAAGCAGGCGGGACATAGCATTTCCTTGAGCAAATGGATGAGAGAAAGCGGCAGTCTAATGCCGCTTTGTGTGGGGAATGTGAAGTTGCGGGGGTGACTAGGCGAACGGCAGCCAGAGTTCCGCCAGCGCGCCCCCTTCCGGCCGGTTGCTCAGGGTCAGACGGCCGCCATGCTGGTGGGCCACCTCATGGGCGAAGCTGAGCCCCAGACCGCTGCTCTTGCCCTTGTCCGGGCGCGGCAGGGAGTAGAAGCGCTCGAAGATGCGCGGCAGGGCGTAGTCGGGAATGCCGGGGCCGCTGTCGGTGACCCGAAAACAGTAGCCCTCCTCCTGCTGGCTGCCGCTCAGGGTGACCAGCCCGTTGGCGGGAGAGAAGTCGATGGCATTATCCAGCAGGTTGCCGATGGCCTGCTCCACCAGCAGCGGATCCCACTTCTGTTTCGGCGCGCTGGCCAGCTCGGCCACCAACTCGACCTGACGGCGCTGGGCGATGATCTGGCGGGCGTCGAGGGTGCGCTTTCCCAGTTTCGCTGGCTCCACCGACTGGCGATCCAGCCCCTGCCCCGACTCCAGCCGCGCCAGTTGCAGCATTCGCTCGATCAGCTGCTGCATGCGGGCACTCTCCTGATTGATGTTGCCGATAAAGCGTTTGGCAACTTCGGGGGGCGGCGTTTCGGCCAAAATCTCCCCTGCCCCGCGAATAGCGGCCAGCGGGCTCTTCAGCTCGTGGGTCAGGCTGTGCACATAGGCTTCGATGTAGCTTTTGCCATCGAGCTGGTGGCGCATGGTCTCCAGCGAGCGGCCGAGCCGATCCAGCTCGACGGTGTGCAGCCTTGGCAGCGGTGCCGCCTCCCCCTTGCTGACCGAGTCGGCGTAGTGCACCAGCTTGCCGATGGCGCGGTTGAGCCACCACACCAGCAGGCTGCCGATCAGCAGCGAGATGAGCAGCATCTGGCCGCCGGCCCGCAGCAGCTCCTGTTCCCCCCGCTCAATGGCGGGCATCAGGGTGCGATTCGGTTTGGCGACGGTGAGGGAGCCGATGATCTCGGCCCCTTCCCGCAGCGGCGCCGCCACATACATGGTCGAGCTGGCGGCATCCTCGGGATCGGTGCGGGTGCTGCGGGCGCCATACTGGCCGCGCAGGGTGCGGTAGACATCGTTCCAGCGGGAATAGTCCTTGCCCAGATCCGTGCCGTCGGAGTCGTAAATCACCATGCCCTTCTGATCAGTGACATAGATGCGGTACTCCGCCTGCTGCTTGAGGTGGCCATCGATCATCGCATTGATGGGATTCTGGTTGAGGCGGGCGAAGGCGCTGGCCAACCGCCCGTTCATCATATTCCCCTCTTGCAGATCATCGAGGGCGAGCGGCGCCAGCAACTGGGTCATGTCTACCAGAGTATCCTCGGTGGCGCTGCGCACCCCGGGTTTTATCTCCTCGACGAAGATCTCCAGCACGAACCAGGCGGCCAGCGCGAAGATCAGCAGCAGGCCGCACAGCAGTTGCAACCCGAGTCTCATGCCAGCTCCAGGCTGTAGCCCAGCCCGCGGTGGGTGAGGATCAGGTTTGCCTCGGGATCATGTTCGCGCAGCTTGGCGCGGATGGTCTTGATATGGGTATCTACGGTGCGATCCAGACTCTCCTCCGCATCCTGCCACACCAGATCCATCAGCTGCTGGCGGGAGTAGACCCGGCCCGGCGCCTGCATCAGGGTCTTGAGCAGCAGATATTCGTAACGGGTGAGGGCCAGCGGCTGACCGCGAAAGTGAATGCGGGCCCGCTCCTCATCCAGCACCAGCAGGGCGCTGGGCTGGGGGGCGACGGGCTGGCTGCGGCGCAGGATGACCCGCACCCGGGCACACACTTCCCGTGGCGAGAAGGGTTTGGCCACATAGTCGTCGGCACCGATCTCCAGCCCGATCAGTCGGTCTATCTCCTCGCTGCGGGCGGTGAGGAACATCAGGGGGATATCGGTCAGCGCCCTCACCTGCTTGCAGAGTTCGAAGCCGCTGATGTCGGGCAGCCCCACATCGAGGATCAGGAAGTCGGGTCGCGTCTGTTCCAGTCGTGTCAGCAACTGCTGGCCCAGCATGAACCACTCCACCTCGAACCCGTCGGTCTGCAGGGCGTAAATCAGGGTGTCGGCGATGCTGGCCTCATCCTCCACCAGCCAGATGACTCTCTTTTGCATGGCATCCTCGTCGCAAATTGGCACCCCATTCTGGCATCGAACCAAATCGGATCCTATTTGCTGTTTTATTTTTCCGAAAAAGGGGCTAATATTTCGATGTTCTTTCGAATCGAAACTTAAAAATGACCAAACGTAATACTCAACAACGCCGCCACACCATAGTGACCCTGGTACAAGAGCAGGGTGAAGTGAGTGTCGACGCCCTCGCCAAACACTTTTCTACCTCCGAAGTGACCATCCGTAAAGATCTGGCCGTACTGGAGACCGGTGGTCTGCTGCTACGTCGTTACGGTGGCGCCGTCCCCTTGCCGAGCGAGATGGTGGTCGAGGTCAACCTTGAACAAGTTTCGAACCGAAAGTTAACCATTGCCCGTGCGGCAGCTGAACGGCTGCGTGACCACAACCGAGTCATCATCGACAGCGGCAGCACCACCAGCGCCATGATCCCCATGCTGGGCAACAAGCGCGGCCTCATCGTGATGACCAACTCCCTCAATGTGGCCGGTGCCCTGCGCGAGTTGGAAAATGAGCCTACCCTGTTAATGACCGGTGGCACTTGGGACCCTCACTCCGAATCCTTCCAGGGGCAGGTGGCGGAACAGGTGCTGCGCTCCTACGACTTCGACCAGCTCTTTATCGGTGCCGACGGCATCGACCCGGAGCGTGGCACCACCACCTTCAACGAGCTGGTGGGCCTGTCGCGGGTCATGGCCGAGGTGTCGCGGGAGGTCATTGTGATGGTCGAATCAGAGAAGATCGGCCGCAAGATCCCCAATCTCGAACTTCCCTGGTCGAGCATCCATACCCTGGTGACCGACGAGGGGCTGGCCAGCGAGGCCAGAGAACAGATTCAAGCCCAGGGGGTGACGCTTATCTGCGCCCCGGTCACTTGCTGACATCGAGCTCTGAACCATCCAACTGACTTTACGATTTGCATCTCAAGGAGAAGTGTATGTGTGGCATCGTCGGGGCTGTTGCCCAACGTGATGTGGCTGAAATTCTGGTAGAGGGCCTGCGCCGTCTGGAGTACCGCGGTTATGACTCAGCCGGTGTGGCCGTGTTCAGCGCCAACCAGCCGCTGCAGCGGGTTCGCCGTCTGGGCAAGGTGGCCGAGCTGGCCAAGGCGCTCGATGAGCAGTCCGTCCATGGTGGTACCGGCATCGCCCATACCCGCTGGGCCACTCACGGCGAGCCTTCCGAGCGCAATGCCCACCCCCACGTCTCCGAGCATATCGTGGTGGTGCACAACGGCATCATCGAGAACCACGAAGAGCTGCGGGAAGAGTTGAAGGCGCTGGGCTACGTGTTCAGCTCCGACACTGACACCGAAGTGATTGCCCATCTGGTCCATCACGAGCTGAAGAGCGCCGGTAGCCTGCTGGCCGCCATGCAGACTGCGGTGAAGCAGCTGCGCGGTGCCTACGGTACCGTGGTGATGGACAGTCGCGACGACAGCCGCGTGGTGGTGGCCCGCTCCGGTTCACCGCTGGTGATCGGTCGCGGTATCGGCGAGAACTTTATCGCCTCCGACCAGATGGCGCTGCTGCCGGTGACCCGTCGTTTCATCTTCCTGGAAGAGGGTGATGTGGCCGAAGTGACCCGCCGTGACGTGCACATCTTCGATACCAACGGCAACGCCGTGGTGCGCGAAGAGCAGGAGTCCGAGCTCTCCCACGATGCCGGTGACAAGGGCGAATACCGTCATTACATGCTCAAGGAGATCCACGAGCAGCCCAAAGCGATCACCAACACCCTGGAAGGGCGTCTGGGTAGCGATCACGTGGTGGTCGAATCGTTCGGCAACGGTGCGCGCGCCATCTTTGACAAGGTCGAGCACGTGCAGATCGTCGCCTGCGGCACCTCCTATCACTCCGGCATGGTGGCTCGCTACTGGTTCGAAGAGATCGCTGGCGTCTCCTGCGATGTGGAGATCGCCTCCGAGTTCCGCTATCGCAAATCGGTAGTGCGCCCCAACAGCCTGCTGGTGACCCTCTCCCAGAGCGGCGAGACCGCCGATACCCTGGCGGCGCTGCGTCTGGCCAAGGAATCCGGCTACATGAGCTCGCTGGCTATCTGCAACGTGCCGGGCTCTTCGCTGGTGCGTGAATCGGATCTGGCCTTTATGACTCGCGCGGGGGCAGAAATTGGTGTGGCCTCCACCAAGGCATTCACCACCCAGCTGGCTGGCCTGCTGATGCTGGTGGCCTCCGTCGGTCACTGCCGTGGCCACCTGAGCGCCGCCGCCGAGGCTGAACTGGTCAAGGCGCTGCAAGCCCTGCCGCTGCGTATTAAAGAGAGTCTGGCGCTGGCCAAGGATATCGAAACCCTGGCCGAAGAGTTTGCCGACAAGCAGCACAGCCTGTTCCTCGGCCGTGGCAGCCAGTACCCCATCGCCATGGAGGGGGCACTCAAGCTCAAAGAGATCTCCTACATCCACGCCGAAGCCTATGCCGCTGGCGAGCTGAAGCATGGCCCGCTGGCGCTGATCGATGCCGAGATGCCCATCATTGTGGTGGCACCGAACAACGATCTGCTGGAGAAGCTCAAGTCCAACGTGGAAGAGGTGCGCGCCCGTGGTGGTATCCTCTACGTGTTCGCCGATGCCGACACCGGCTTCAAGAGCGACGAGACCATGCGGGTCATGAACCTCAACCATGTGGAAGAGGTGATCGCCCCCATCGTCTATACCGTGCCGCTGCAGCTGCTCTCCTACCACGTTGCCCTGATCAAGGGCACTGACGTGGACCAGCCGCGCAACCTGGCAAAATCGGTGACCGTTGAGTAGGTCACTATCTTATAAGTCACTCTCTCAAATGAAAAAGAGCCGCTATTGCGGCTCTTTTTGTTTCGGCTGAGGGGTTACGACAGCCGCAGGTTGGTGATGGTGACCTCGTCGAGGGAGGGCACTATGATGCCGCTGGTGATCCCTTTGGCGATAGCCTGACTGCGGTTCTTCGAGTCGGTCTTGTTGGTCACCTGAGTCAGGTGGAAGTTGACCGTCCGCTCACTGATGCCGAGGATGGTGGCGATCTCCCAGGAGGTCTTGCCCTCGCTGGCCCAGAACAGGCACTCCTTCTCCCGATCCGACAGTTCGGTCAGGCACTTCATCATATCCGGTCTGCTTTTGATCAGTTGCAGTGCGGAGTTGAAGATGTAGCTGGCGCAGAACGACAGCAGCGGGACATTTTCAAACATCAGGTCGGAGTTGGATTTCTCCTTGGTGATGAATGAGAGGATGCCGTGCTCCCCCTGTGGGGTGTGCAGCGGAAAGGAGACGCCATTGCGTACCCCGAAATCGGCGGCCAGGTTCATCACGTCGCGGCTGGCGCTGGGCAGCCAGGGCGAATCGCAGTCGAGCTTGTTCCAGAAGATCGGCTGGGTCTGTTTCAGCCCCAGATAGACCACCGGATCCTGGGTCAGATACTGGTTTTCGCTGTAGGCGTCAAACCAGGTGGTCGGACAGTTGTTGAACAGTGCCACGTGGGATTTTTGCATGCTGATGGGGAAAATAATCAGCAGCCGAAAGTAATCAAAGCCCATTTGATGACTGAAGCGCTCCAGCAGTTGCTGGATATCGCTGGTTTTTGTTGCCTTGGTGAACTTGTCGATATGTTCCCAGATCGCATCGTTGAGCATTACTTTCTCCTTTTTCGATCTCTATCACACTGATCGAAAAGATTTTTTATCGTTATTTATATTTGTGCGGTGGCTATTGGCGCCACTTATTCCGTGCGTGCTTAAAAATTATCCTGTTTTTGTGCATAAAGGCCAAGAAAATCCTCTCGTTGCCAGTCCGCCCTGTATTTGAGATAATGATAATAGTTATCATTAGTAAGATGTATTTCAATGAACAAATTATGGGGTGTGGCCCTGCTGCCACTGTCAGTCCACTTTGCTGCCATCGGGGATGAGCTGGTTGCTCCCGCCCTCAAGAACAGCATAGCTGCCGGGAAAGCCTCCCAGCAGCGGGTGGAAAAAGCCGCCGATGCCGCTGTTGCCGCACGACTGGAGCTGCAAAATGCCCAGCTTCAACTACGCGACCTCGAAGCCTACAACCGCTACATGCAATCTCTGGTGGCCGATCAGCAAAATGAGCTGGGTAAATTGAGCCAGCAGCTGGAAGCGGTGCAAGAGACCCGTCAGGGCTTGATCCCGCTGATGTTACAGATGCAGGCAGATCTGGAACAGCTGGTGCAAAACGACATCCCGCTGCGCAAGGAAGATCGGCTGGCGCGGGTTGAACAGTTGAAAGCGACCCTGGCCCGCGCAGACGTTAGCGAGGCAGAGAAATTCCGTCAGCTGCTGCAGGCCTATCAGATTGAAGCCGAGTACGGCAGCCGGATGGACAGCTATTCCGCCGAGCTGGAGCTGGATGGTGCTCCGCGTCGGGTCGATGTGCTGGCGCTGGGTCGGGTCTCCCTGCTGGCGATGACGGCCGATCGCAGTCAGGCATGGCGCTGGTCTGCCGAGTCTAAGCAGTGGCAAGCTCTCGACAGGCAGTGGCTCTCCCCTATCGCCGAGGCGATGGATGTGGCCGCCGACAAGAAAGTTCCCCAGTTGCTCAATGTCCCCCTCTCTGTCAGCCGTAGTCAGGAGGCCCAATCATGAGAGTCACCATGAAGTGGTTCCCCCTCCTTATTGCTCTCTCCTGCGGTACCAACGCCGCTGTCGCCGATGAGTGGCAGCAGCAGGAACAGGCTCGTGAACAGCAGGCTCAGCAAGATCTGGCGACCGTTGCCAAGGAGCTCGGCACTGCCCGCGCCAGACTGGCCGAGGCCCAGCGCCTGAGCAAGGAGCTGGCTGGCAAGTTCGCCAGCAACGAGAAGCAGCTGGTCGAGCTTAACGCCCAGTGGGAGCAAGCCTCCGGCGACATGAACGAGATCTTCGCGGTCACCCGTCAGGGCGCCAGCGATGCGGTCAAGTTGCTGAGCGAATCCGCCGTCGAGGGCCAGTACCCGGAACGTCTCGCCCCGCTGAAAGCCATGGCACAGGATAAACAGGTGCCGGATCGCGCCGCCCTCGCCCTGCTGCCCGCCACGCTGCTGCAGGAGATCCGCGAATCTGGCCGGATTGCCCAGTTCAACGGCAAGGTGCTCGATGCCCAGGGGGCTGCCAGCGAGCAGTCGCTGACCCGGGTTGGCAGCTTTGCCCTGCTGGGGAGCGAAGGCTTCCTGCAACCGACCGCCGAAGGCTTGAGCCCGGTACTGGGTCTGCCCGGTAGCGTGCTCTCTGCCGTTGCGGCTTATCAGGGTCAGGAAGGGGAAGCGCTGCCGCTGGATCCTTCTCATGGCACTCTGCTGGCGATGCTGGCACAGGCGCCCACCTTCTGGCAGCAGGTACAACAAGGTGGTCAGGTCGGCGCCATTATCGTGCTGTTGGCCGCCATCGGTTTGGGTATCGCTGCGGTACGGCTGTGGAGCCTCTCCCGAGAACTGGGTCGGGTGCGCCGCCAGCTCAAGAGCGGTGAGTATCACGCCGACAACGCCCTCGGCCGGGTGCTGACGGTGGCAGACAAACACCCCGAGCTGAGCATGGAGACCCTCGAACTGCGTCTTGATGAGGCAATCCTGCAGGAGACTCCTCGTATGGAGCGCGGCATCGGCATGGTCAAAGTGATCGCGGCCATCGCCCCCATGCTGGGTCTGCTCGGTACCGTGACCGGTATGATCGGCACCTTCCAGGCCATCACCCAGTTTGGTACCGGCGATCCCAAGATCATGGCGGGCGGCATCTCCATGGCGCTGGTTACCACGGTACAGGGTCTGGTTGCGGCCATTCCGCTGATCCTGGCCCACAGCCTGCTGCAATCGCGCTTCACCGAGCTCTCCAATGTGCTGGAGCAGCAGGTAGCCGGCATTCTGGCCGAGCGCGCCGAGAGCAATAACGGCGGGATGGAGCGAGCAGCATGATGCTCGACATCTGGCAACAGCTGCAGAGTTTCATGGGCCGTGGCGGCCCGGTGCTCTGGGTCATTCTGGCCCTGCTGGTGCTGATGTGGATTTTGATGATCGAGCGGCTGCTCTACCTCAATCTGGGTTTCGGCCCGTTGCAGCAACAGCTGCTCGGTCGCTGGCAGGCCCGCAGCGAGCGCCACAGCTGGCACGCCCGGGCGATCCGCAGCCGCTGGCTGGCGCAGGCGGAGCTGGAACTGAACCGTCATCTGATCTTCATCCGCACCCTGGTGGTGCTCTGTCCCATGCTGGGGTTGCTGGGCACTGTGACCGGCATGATCGGCGTATTCGATGCGTTGGCTGCGGCCAACCGCTTTAACCCGGAGAGCATGGCGGGCGGGATCTCCCGCGCCACCATCCCCACCATGGCAGGCATGGTGGTGGCGCTATCCGGTGTGTTGTTACTCAGTCGGCTCGAGAGTCAGGCCAAGCGTGCGCTGGCCAAGACCCGGGACGGCCTGCGAGAAGAGAAGGTAATGCAATGAGACGGCAATCCAAACGCCAGCGTGACGAAGTGCAGATCGACATGACCCCCATGCTGGATATCGTGTTCATCATGCTGATCTTCTTTATTGTCACCACCTCCTTCGTGCGCGAAGCCGGGCTCGAGGTACACAGACCCCAGGCCAGTCAGGCCAAGGCGCAGAAATCTTCCAGCATCATGCTGGCTATCGGGGCTCAGGGTCAGATCTTCCTCGACCGCAAGCAGATCGATGTGGAGCGGGTACAGGCCACCATCGCCCGTCTGCTGGCGGAGCAGCCCGATGCCAGCCTGGTGATCCAGGCCGACGAGCGAGTGCCCCATGGCAAGGTGGTGCGGGTGATGGATGAGGCCAAGGCGGCGGGTATCGCCAATATCGCCGTGGCGGTGGCGCCGAAATGAAATACAAGCTGATGAGCCTGGGGCTGGGGATCGCCCTCAGTCTGGGCATCCTGCTGTTCATGGCCACGCTGGTTGAACCGCCCCGGGGCGAGAAGGTGGCGAGCGAACAGAAGCCCATCGTCATCAATATGCAGAACGAGGTGACCGAGGTGCAGGTGCGCGAGCGTCCGGTGCCGCAGGAGCCTGAACCTCTGCCAGAGCCTCCTGCGGCATTGGCCTCCGCACCGCTGCCGATGCCTGCCGCGGCCCCCTTGGCGGCCGTTGAGCCGAGTCTGGATCTGGTTTCCAGCCTCAGCGCGGTGCAGGTCTATGCCCCCGGAGTGGCGACCAGTACCGCACCGGTATTGAGTGGCAACTACCACGGACAGCAGCAGGGTGCGGGTATCGGCGCCGGTGACATGCTGATGCCGCTGCAACGGATCGAGCCGGTCTACCCCTATCGTGCCCAACAGTCAGGGATCGAAGGATTCGTCACCCTGCGCTTTAGCGTGAATGCCGACGGTGGCGTGCAGGATGTGGAAGTGGTCGAGGCCAAGCCCAAGCGTCAGTTCGAGCGAGCGGCCATTCAGGCGATCAACAAGTGGCGCTATCAGCCGAGACCGGGCGCCACCGACAAGCTGGTGCAAGTCATCACGCTCAAATTCAAACTGGAGTCATAACTATGTTGCGGATCTGGATCTGTCTGCTGGCCCTGGTCGGCCAAGCCTGTCTGGCGATGGAGGTCAGCCCTCACTTCTCCCGTCAGCTTGAACCCGTGATGAAGCTCTATCAGTCTGGTCAGTGGCAACAAGCCCAGAGCAAGGCATCCGGCCTCAAGCCAAATAGCGATGCCGAGCGTGCCTGGCTGGCGCAGTTGCAAGCCTCGCTGGCGGCCAATCTGCAACAGACCGCCCAGGCGAGCCGTTATGTCGAACAGGCCCTTGCCTATAAAGAGTGGCCCGAGCAACAACAGCTCCAGCTGCTGCGACTGCGCGGCGATATTCAGGCCCAGCAATCCAACTGGTCTGGCGCCATCGCCAGCTACAAGGCGGCACTGGCACTCAAACAAGACGATGCACTGCGCCTGCGTCTGGCCGGCCTCTATTACCACAACAAGCAGTACGGTGACGCCGCCAGCCAGAGCGAACAGTTGTTGAAGAAGGGTTGGCAGAAGCAGGCCGCCATTATTCGTCTCTCCGCCCTCACCGCTCAGCAACGTTATGGCGTAGCGGCCGATCAGGCGGCCGAGCTGATCCGTCACGAGCCGACAGAGAGCAAATGGTGGCAGCAGTCGGTGTCGCTCAACCTCTCCGCCAAACGTGGCGATCAGGCGTTGGCTCTGTTGCAAACAGCTATCGACAGAAAACTGATGGATGATGCGTCAGCCCGCAATCAGCTGATCCGTCTCTATGCCTGGCAAGGGCTGCCTTATCGTGGTGCCCGTCTGCTGGAAGCGGCCATGGCCAAGGGACAGATGAAGCAAAGTGCTGAAAACCGCCAACTGCTGGCCCAATTGTGGGAAGGTGCCCGGGAGTGGTCACAAGCGGTCGATAGCTGGCAGCAGCTCGCCAACCAGCACGGTCAGCCCAAAGCCGCCATGCGCGCCGCCGAACTGCTGCTGCAACAGGGCAAGACTGATGCTGCCATGACCCAGCTCGCCGCCATCAAGTCGGTAAAAGGCGAGCAAGGCAATCGTGCCAAAGCGTTGCTGGTGCAGGCACACCTTAATAAGGAGCAGTATGCCCAGGCGCTGGAACTGGCCCGTGAGCTACAGCAACAGGATAACTGGCAGCAGAAGGCAACCAGCTGGGTCAACTATATCCGGGCACAAAGCGAAGAGTTGAGCAAAAAAGCGGCGTAAAAGAGGTGCCAAGGGGCTGTTTTGGGGCGTTCAGTTCGCTTTTTCAGCAAACGAACTCATTTTTGCAAAAAGCCCTTGTCATCCCGGCGCGGTTCCCTATAATGCGCCCCTACCAGCACGGCGGAACACGCCGGACTGATGAGCCAGCTTCCTAGCGAAGTGGGCGCCGAAAGAAAAGCGAAAACAATCGCTTGACTTTCGAAGTGAGAAGCGTAATATGCGCCTCCTCAACGCGACAAGCGTGACGCTCTTTAACAATTTGA
>NZ_JBGLRB010000018.1:0-108508 GCF_041402305.1 Aeromonas sp. S12(2024) | reverse complement strand
GAGCGAAGGGAGCGGAGTTATCCCCGCAGTGTGAAGCCAAGACCACAAAAGTATGCAGTGCAAAAAGCCAATAAAAACAATGCCAGTCAGGCTTAACTGACTGGCATTAGCCATCATGGCTCCCCCTTTTTATCTCCACACGGCCATGACACTCAGTTGCAGCAGCGCCCTTTCACCAGATTGCCGATGGCCACCACGGTGAAGACCAGCAGGTAAGCGGCGAAGATGACGACCAGCCACTGGGGCATGGAGTAACCGAGGAACTGCCAGGTGATCTGGGCACAATCCCCTTCCGGCATAAAGAGCCAGGGGAGCCACTGATCGAGCGGAGCCCAGCTCGGGAAGTCGGCAAACGGGCTGCAGACGTTGAACGGGGAGGGGTTAACCTGATAGTCCACATGCTTGAGGGCCAGCTGGAAGCCGCGGAAGGCACTGTAGCCCCACAGCAACATGGCACTCCAGCGAACATACCACTTATCCGGCGCCACCATGCCGAGCAGGCCGGCGGCCAGCACACCCAGGGTCGCCAACCGTTCGTAAACACACATCACGCACGGGGAGAGGCCCAGCACATGCTGGAAGAAGAGGGCGCACAACTCGAGGAACAGGGCTGATGCTGCCAACAGACCCCAGGCCAGCCGATGGGCGGCGATACGGCGGAGAAACTCGATCATCTAATTGATCTCTCAGAAAAAACAGTGGCTGAATTAGAGCAGAGCGGAACCGAAAAGAAAAGGGCCCAGAAAGGGCCCTCGGAAACCATCTCAATGGATTAATGCAGCGCTGGCTGTACCGCTGGCTGCGCACTCTCCATCACCAGCCATCCGTGCTGATAGAACCATTCGGTGGCAGGGCCAAGCAGTAATTCGACAGAGAAAAAGCCGACCAGCCCCAGCACCAATGTGTAGGGTAGCGCCATCCAGACCATGCGGCCATAGGAGAGGCGCAGCAGCGGCGCCAATGCCGAGGTGAGCATAAACAGGAAGGCGGCCTGACCATTGGGGGTGGCGACCGATGGCAGGTTGGTACCTGTGTTGATGGCTACCGCCAGCAGATCGAACTGGGCGCGGTCGATGGCACCATTGAGCAGAGCCGTCTTCACCTCATTGATGTAGACGGTGCCGACAAAGACGTTGTCACTGACCATGGAGAGTAGACCGTTGGCTACATAGAAAAGCGCCAATTGTTGCTCTTGTTCCGCCGAAAGAACCCACTGGATCACCGGCTTGAACAACTGCTGATCGATGATGACGGCGACCACGCTGAAAAACACAGCCAGCAGGGCGGTAAAGGGCAGCGCCTCTTCAAAGGCCTTGCCCAGAGCATGCTCTTCGGTAATACCGGTGAACGAGGTTGCCAGCACGATGACCGAGAGGCCAATCAATCCTACCGCTGCAAGATGCAGAGCCAGGCCGACGATCAACCAGATGGCGATCAGAGCCTGTACCATCAGCTTGGCCTTGTCCTGCTGGGTGCGTTTGGCATTCTCATGCAGGTTGTACTCCTCCATGATGGCGCGCACCGACTCCGGCAATTTGGCACCATAACCGAACCATCCCATCTTCTCGACCAGTACACAGGTAAGCAAACCGCAGATAAAGACGGGGAGCGAGACGGGGGACATACGAATGGCAAACTCGCCAAAGTGCCAGCCAGCCTGCTCGCCGATGATGAGGTTTTGCGGCTCGCCCACCAGGGTGCAGACACCACCCAGCGCGGTACCGATGGCGGCATGCATCATCAGGCTGCGCAGGAAGGCGCGGAACTGCTCGAGAGCCTGATAGTGGTCTTCCTTTACTTCCTGATCATGGGTGTGGTCATGTGCATGTCCAAATCCTTTGCCGGAAGAGACCTTGTGATAGATGGCATAGAAACCGGTGGCAACGCTGATCACCACGGCAATGACCGTCAGAGCATCGAGAAAAGCTGACAGGAAGGCGGAGACCAGACAGAAAGAGAGGGAGAGCAGGATCTTGGAGCGTACGCCGATCAGCAGCTTGGTGAAGACATAGAGCAGCAACTGCTTCATGAAATAGATGCCTGCCACCATGAACACCAGCAGCAGCAGCACTTCGATATTGGCGACCAGCTCGTGCTTGACCTGATCGGCGGAGGTCATGCCGATCAACACGGCTTCGATCGCGAGCAGACCGCCCGGTTGCAGGGGGTAGCACTTGAGGGCCATGGCCAGGGTGAAGATAAATTCAACGACCAGTAACCAGCCCGCAATGAAAGGATCAAGGTGGAAGGCGATCGGATTGATCACCAGAAATAGCAAGATGGCGTTTTTGTACCACTGTGGTGCATTGCCCAAGAAGTTCTTGGCAAATGCCTGCCCTAGGCTTATTGGCATGATAATGGGTCTCAACTTTGTTGTTAGGATCTGCTTCTATGCAGTCAAGGATGATTCGACCTGTGCCTCCGGATGTTGGCCTTTATCTGTCTGATTCCTCGTGATTTTAATCAAAAAGCGTGACGATTATAAATGATAGCCGATGGATCTCTGCCCATCTGTCTGTTTTATAACCACCTTGTCGGGGTTGGCCGGCTCCCCTGCGGCGATTAGATACATATTCCCAACACTATATTTGCCATATGTGAGCAGAGGACTGACCTTATGCTTGCCAGCCATCATCGCTTTGATATCATTCGTCAGCCTTTTTACGCATTACAACAGAGTCAATTCATGGTTATAAAAGCGCAGAGCCCAGCTGGGTTTGCCGAGGAATACATCATCGAGTCCATCTGGAACAATCGCTTTCCTCCCGGATCTATTCTGCCCGCCGAGCGTGAGTTATCCGAGTTGATCGGGGTGACGCGGACGACCTTGCGCGAAGTGCTGCAGCGACTGGCCCGTGATGGCTGGTTGACCATACAGCATGGCAAGCCGACCAAGGTGAACAATTTCTGGGAAACCTCCGGCCTCAATATTCTGGAGACGTTGGCTCGTCTGGATCAGGACAAGGTACCTGATCTGATAGCTCAGCTGCTCTCCGCCCGTACCCATATCTGCACCATCTTTATCCGCGGGGCGATCCGTCACAATCCGGAACAGGCCGCCGAGATCCTGCGTGGCGCCGATGGGGTCGAGAACAACGCACAGGCTTATGCCGAGTTCGATTATCGCCTGCACCACCAGCTGGCATTTGCTTCCGGCAATCCGATCTACGCCCTGATCCTGAACGGTTTCAAAGGGTTGTACAGCCGGGTTGGCAGCTACTACTTCTCCGACAAGCAGGCCCGCGAGACCGCAGACGCCTACTACAAGACCCTGCTCAATCTGGCCGAGACCAAGAACCACGAAGCCGTGTTCATGACGGTGCGTCAGTACGGTATCGAGTCCGGCAAGCTGTGGACCCGTCTGCGTCAGGACATGCCAAGCGATCTGTGCGACAACTGATCCCTTGCCTGTGCTGTCCAAGAAACGCGCCATTCGGCGCGTTTTTTTATTCTGCCGTGTTTGTGTCTATCCTTGATTGGCGGTGGTAATTGCTTGAACTGCATGGATATTTGGCCAAAAAGCTTGATCCAGCGCAAATGAACCCTGCATTTATCACTTTGGTGGCATAGGACCCAACCGCTGATTGAGGTCAAATGGAGGCATCAAGAGCGGAGCCAATATCCGCCAGAAGGAACACACCTTTCACCGGATGAAGGACACAACAATGAGTCTTCTTGAACACACCATCTGGACAGTACTGGGATACGGGGCCATGCCCTTTATCTTTCTGAGCGGATTCGTGGCGGTGGCAGTGACCTGTTGCATGCTGCTGAACGCGTTCGGGGTACAGTCCGCCGAGAAGTGAGTCGCTTCTCCATGCCGCCAAATGCCAGTCTTCGGACTGGCATTTGTTTTTTGTGTCTTTTAAAGCACTTATCCCGGCAGGGAAGGGGAAATCTTTGGTCAGGATGGTCGAACCTGCCGCCGATTTTGATTACACTGGCGCCCGTATTTCCCACTCACCCTTCTCTTATCAGGTGTTCAAGGTTTTCTATGGCTCTCAAGGCAACCGTATTCAAGGCCCAGATCAGTTTGTCTGATATGGATCGCAATCTGTATCAGGACTTCTCCCTCACGCTGGCGCGCCACCCCTCCGAAACCGATGAGCGGATGATGATCCGGCTGGCGGCCTTTGCCTGGCACGCTGCCGAGCGACTGGAATTCACCAAGGGATTGAGCGCCGATGATGAACCCGAGCTCTGGTGCAAGAACTACTCGGACGAAATAGAGCTCTGGATCGAGCTGGGCCAACCCGATGAAAAACGGCTCAAAAAAGCCTGCAACCGCGCCCGTCAGGTGGTGCTCTACCTCTACGGCGGTCGTGGCACCAGCGTCTGGTGGAAGCAGAACCAGGGCAAGCTGAGCCAGCATGACAACCTCAGCATCATCGAACTCTCCGACAGCCAGACTCTGCCGCTCACCGCCATGGTCGAGCGCACCATGCAGCTCACCTGCACTATCTCCGATGGTCAGCTCTGGGTAAGCAATGGCGCACTGGAAGTGACGCTGGATCCGGTGGTGCTGATGGGCAAACCGGCCCGCGAACTGTAACGGACGCCGCCCATGTTCAGCGCCTTGCTCAATATCGTCATTCCGGTGTTCGGTGTGGTCGGGCTCGGCGCCCTCTACGGGCGATTGCGACCGGGGGCCGCGCTCGGTTACGTCAATCGGGCCAATATCGAGCTGTTTACCCCGGCGCTGGTCTTCTCCGCGCTGGTCAAGTATCCGCTGGTGCTGGCGGAGCATCTGCCGCTGATTGCTGCGGGGGCGCTGGTTATTCTGTTACCCGGTCTGCTGCTCGCGCTGCTCAAACTCAAAGGAATTGAGCGGGCAGCGCTGATCTTGCCCGCCATGTTCCGAAATACCGGCAATCTTGGTATCCCCTTGATGGTGCTGGCATTTGGCGAGCAGCAACTGGGGGCCATCGTGATCCTCTTTGTGCTCTCCAATCTGCTGCACTTTTCGGTCGGCATGTTTATCCTCTCGGCCAATACCTCCCGCTGGCTGTGGCTGCGCAGCCCGGTACTGTGGGCCGCGCTGGCAGGTTTGCTGGTGGCCAACCTGCATATCACGTTGCCGGAATATGTGGTGACCACGGCCTCGCTGCTCGGCCAGATCTCGGTGCCCCTGATGCTCTTTGCGCTGGGTATTCGCCTGATGGAGGGAGAGCTCGATCACCTTGGCCTCGCGCTCAAGTGCAACCTGCTCTATCTGCTGGCGGGGGGATTGTCGCTGCTGCTGGCGATCTGGCTGTTGCCCCTCAAGACGGAGTGGATCCCGCTGTTGATGTTGTCGGTTTCCTTGCCCCCTGCGGTCTTGAATTACATGCTCTGCGAGCAGTATCACTGCCAGCCGGACAAGGTGGCCAGTATCGTGCTCGGCGGCAATGCCCTATCTGTGCTGGTGATCCCGCTGGCGGTCTGGCTGGCACTTCATCTGCCTGGCTAAGTCAGATTGCATCGCTGCGGCGGTGCGACTCATTGGTCAATTACTTGATCGAACCGAGTCACAGTCGTTCGCATCTCATCCTTGCAGGGGAAAGTTAGCCTATCAGGATCAGCAAGCTTTTCCATGCCATCTCTGTCCATCATTGCCTCCGCGATATATCTGTCGTCCCCGTATCCGGCCCCTGAGCCCCGGGCCTAACGGCGACAGCTATAGTATGAAAAAGAGCTGACTGACACTGTTTAACCAATGCCAGTAAGGGAAACCGGATGAGCACAAGTGAGCAATCTGAGCCTGTGGGGCAGGCAAAATCGCGCTATGACCCGGTATTGCCTACCGGTTATGACTGGCGCAGACACCGCCGTTTTATCCTCAGTGGCGGTGGTTACAAGGCAGAATGTCGCCGTCGCAACTGGTTTCTGGAGTTGCTCAACCCGGTGCCCTACGTAGTGGTGCGCGACATAGCCATCGGCGGCATCGGCATCCTGGGGGCCATACGGTTGAAAGAGGGGGATGAGCTGGTGATTGCCATTCCCTCTGGCGAGAAGCTGCGCGGTCTGGTCGTGAGATCCCAGCCAGACCCACTCTTTCCCAAACTCTATCGCACCGGTATTCGTCTGCATCGTTATCCGACGGCCGAGCTGTTTGCCCGCTGGCAAAGTTACATTCAGCCACAAGATAAAGCGGATTTCGACCATGAGTGCCAAGTCTTGAAACAGGTACGCGGCGCGTGAACCAAATGTCTTTTCAGAGGTTGTTTTCCCCACATTCAGCATGATCTGTCGATGGACTTTGCGGATCAGCAGGCTTGGCTGGCCCAAGTGATTCATCTCGATGCATGTGTTTTCATCTTTATGTTTTTATTGAATTTTATCTGTGCCTCGGAAGTCGCAGAGGAGGCGAGTGATTTTCCGTTTTTATGCTCTTTCGTAAATTTATTCATGGCGCAAATATTGCTTTGTTCGCCGTTTAGACGAGAGTGGAGAGCGAATAATGATCATTGGTGCAGCCCGATATCAATTAGTGCAGCCAGCGCTGGGGGTGGCCCGGACGAGTGAATATGCCGAAACGCAGCAGAAAAGTATCCAGCTTGCTGACGACAAGGTGACCTTGAATGCAAGTCGGGATGCATTTAATGCGACCTATGAACGTCCTGTGTTGGCTCGCAAGGAGCAGGAGCGAAGCCTGACCCAGATTGCTTGGGATAATCTGGTGGCGCAGCGTATCGGGCTGAGCCGGGAAAAGCTTGATGAGCTGGAGCAGCAGAAAAAAGAGGTTGAGCATAACAGCGAGCTGTCAGATGAAAAGAAGCAGCAGTTATTGGCGGATCTCGACAAGCAGAAGGAGGAGCTCATCAAGGAAGCAATCGAGCGGCGTCAGGCACGTGGAGACGAAGAGCGCCAATCCAATCCAGACTCAGGCTCACCCAGTTAAAAATTGCTATTGGCGGCAACAGGTTGCCGAATGCCAGGCAGCCTTTTGCCGTTTATAACACCCAATTCTCTTCCCCCAGACCAGCCTGCACATAGTGCGAGCTGTAGCGACACGCCATTTCCCTTTTCGTGATCCCCCCCGAAGTAGTTCCCCCTGATATCCCTTAGTATCTGGCCAGCATGACTCCCTTTAGGGGGAGGATAACAAGAACAAAAAGGAATGATGGATGAGATCCGTGAGCAACCAGTGTCTGTTGATGCAGATCCAGCCGACCATCTTGCGCTTTGCCAAGATGCTGGCGAGTGTGCTGCAGCTTGAGGTCGAGATTGTGGATGCCGATATGGTTCGGGTGGCTGGCACCGGGCCCTATGGCAAGTTCTTCGGACGTCAGCTGGAGGGCGACTCCCGCCTGCTGCGCTATGTGATTGATAACCAGCGGGAGAAGATCGTTACCCACACCAGCGATGATCCCGTGTGTGACGGCTGTACCTGCAAGGAGAGCTGTCGTGAGCGCGCCTTCCTCGGGGTGCCCATCATGGTGGACGAGCGCTGTATCGGGGTGATCAGTCTGGTAGCCTTCAGCGACGAGCAGCAGGCGCGCCTCAACAACAATCTGCAAGATGTGTGTGACTATGTGCGCCACATCTCTACCATCTTTGTGGCCAAGTTGCTCGATTCGCGCGGGTTGTCGGACGGGGTCAACAAGGTGTTCCTCAATCTGATGACCAACATGGATCAGGGCTGCCTGCTGCTCGATGAGAAGAGCCAACTGCTCTACGCCAACGAGGCGGCGCTCCATCATCTGGGTTGCCAGCAGGCACAACTGCAGGGGCGCGAAGTGGGGATCCGCCCGCTCACCTTCTCCCAACAGGGGCTGAGCGGTCATCTTCAGCACATCATCACCTTTGAAGGACGTCAGGAGCTGATCATCGGCCAGCTGCACCATGTGCAGGGGCAGCAGCTTTTTCTGATGGCGTTTCATCAGTCCCACTCCGGTCTGGTTCAGGAGCCGGATCCGGATGTGCGGATCGATCAGCTGATCGGCGAGAGCAAGCCGATGCGCACCCTCAAACGACTGCTGCATCGCATCGCCCAGAGTCCCTCCAGCGTGCTGATTTGCGGCGAGAGCGGCACCGGTAAAGAGGTGGTGGCCCGCGCTGTCCATCGCCTGAGTCCCCGTCAGGACAAGCCTTTTATTGCCATCAACTGTGCCGCCATTCCCGAACAACTGCTGGAGAGCGAGCTGTTTGGCTATGTGAAGGGCTCCTTTACCGGTGCTTCCAGCGGTGGCAAGCAGGGCCTGATCCAGGCAGCCCATCAGGGCACCCTGTTCCTTGACGAGATTGGCGACATGCCGCTCACCATGCAGGCCAAGCTGCTGCGGGTGCTGGAGCTGCGGGAGGTGACCCCCATCGGGGCCAGCCGACCGGTGCCGGTGGATATTCGCATCATCGCCGCCACTCACCAGCATCTCGATCAATACATCGCCGAGGGGAAGTTTCGTGAAGATCTCTACTACCGCCTCAACGTCATCCCCCTCAACCTGCCGCCACTGCGGGAGCGGGAAGGGGACGTGGAGCTGCTGACCCACTACTTTCTCAACCTGCACACCAGCCGCATTGGCATCGTCTATCCCGGTCTGGCACCCGAGGTGATGGCGTTGCTCAAGGGGTATCGCTGGCCGGGCAACGTGCGCGAGCTCAGCAACCTCATCGAATATCTGGTCAACGTCAGCCAGGCGGGCGAAGTGATTGACGCCAGTCTGCTGCCCCCCAACATCATCCGCAATCAGGAGCCCCAACGCGTCACCGCCCAGTCGATCCCGGTGACCAATCTGGATGCGTCGTTCAATGTGCCTGCCACAGCGCCGCTCGCCGCCACGCCGGAGAAGCTGCCTGAACCCGTTCCGGGTGAGAGCGGCCTTGAGAGCATGGAAAAACAGATGATAGAAGAGACCCTGCAGCGGCTCGGCAACAAAAAACTGGCCGCACAGGCGCTGGGGATTGGGATTGCCACCCTCTATCGCAAGATAAAGAAGTACGAGATTGCCGTGCAGAGCTGAGGCGCTGGCGGCATCTATCCGGCCCGTGTCGTTTATCGGATGGCACGGGTTTTTTATGGGAACAAGGCTTTGCGCCATTGCCGAACAGTGCTGAACGGATTGGCGGGGAAGGGGGGGCGGACAGAATGCAAAAAGCCCGCTCGACGAGCGGGCTTTTTTAATCTGGTGCGTCCTAGTGGATTCGAACCACCGACCCCCACCATGTCAAGGTGATGCTCTAACCAGCTGAGCTAAGGACGCAGGGTGCGCAATGCGGCTTTTATTTCTTTATGCAGAAGTGGTGGGTTTAATTGGATTCGAACCAACGACCCCTACCATGTCAAGGTAGTGCTCTAACCAACTGAGCTATAAACCCACATCTGGAATATCTGCAAAGTTTTGAAACTGAATGGTGCGTCCTAGTGGATTCGAACCACCGACCCCCACCATGTCAAGGTGATGCTCTAACCAGCTGAGCTAAGGACGCATAATCAGTGTTCTGTAATGGTGCGTCCTAGTGGATTCGAACCACCGACCCCCACCATGTCAAGGTGGTGCTCTAACCAGCTGAGCTAAGGACGCATCACAGAAAAAGTGGTGGGTTTAATTGGATTCGAACCAACGACCCCTACCATGTCAAGGTAGTGCTCTAACCAACTGAGCTATAAACCCACTTTCTATCACTTCACTACGCCAGCGCTGCTGACGTGGTCGGCATACTACCCATGCCCCCCAAGGCTGTCAACAGGCCATATGCACAAAGGAGACTGTTTGCCCAGTTCTTGCGCAGCCTGTTGATTTTGCAGGCGAGTTGTCGCTTGCCAAGCCTTGTTACTGGGCCCGTGACAGGGTAGTACAGGCCTCCGGAGTGGCAAAACGGCCGTAGATGTAGCGCAATCTCGCCCCCAGCATCAGGGCCGCACTGGTGAGGCCGACGATAAAGCCGATCCAGAAACCCTGCGGCCCCATCCGCGGTACCAGCCAGTCGGTCAGACCCAGGATCATGCCGGTGGGCAGCCCCAGCCCCCAGTAGGCGACGATGGTGACGTAGAAGATCGCCTGGGTATCCTTGTAACCGCGTAGTGCGGCGGCGGCGACCACCTGCACCGAGTCGGAGATCTGATAGATGGCGGCGAAGAACAGCAAGATGGCCGCCAGGACGATCACCTGCTGATCATCGGTATAGATGGAGGCGATCTGCTCGCGCAGCAGCACCGTCATGGCGGCAGTGGCAGCAGCGATGGCCATCCCCAGCATCAAGCCGGTGCGAGCCGCCACCCGGGCGTGATGGGGTTGCCCTTCACCGATGCTGTGGCCAACCCGGATGGTGACACCCACCCCGATGGAGAGGGGCAGCATAAAGACCAGGCTGGAGAAGTTGAGCGCAATCTGGTGACTCGCCACCGTCTCGGCACCGAAGGGGGCCAGCATCAGTGCCACCACGGTAAACAGGGTCACCTCGCAGAAGATCGCCATGGCGATGGGGAACCCTAAGCGGAACAAGCGCCAGATCCGGCTGCCGTTGGGGCGAGCCAGCTGGGAGAAGAGGCGGATCTCGGTGAAGTGACGGGAGAGCTTCACATAGAGGATCATCGCCAGCAGCATGGCCCACAGCACGATTGCCGTGGCCACGCCACAACCCACCCCGCCCAGTTTCGGCATGCCGAAGTGGCCGTGAATGAAGATGTAGTTGGCGGGAATATTGACCGCCAGCCCGACAAAGCCGATCACCATGGTGGGCATAGTGTGGGAGAGCCCCTCACTGAAGTTGCGCAGCACCTGGAACATCACGAAGGCGGGCAGACCCCACAGGATGGCGTGCAGATAACCAGTAGTCTTGGCGGCCATCACCGGCTCCACATCCATGAACTGTAACGCCAGCGGGCTGTAATAAAGCGTAATCATCGCCAGCGGGGTGACGATCAGTGCCAGCCAGAAGCCCTGATGAACGGCCGGGCGAATGGCTTCGCGTTTACGGGCACCATTGAGCTGGGAGACGATGGGGGTGAGCGCCATGATGATCCCTTGCACCAGCAGGATCACCGGTAGCCAGAAGCTGGACGCCACCGACACGGCGGCCAGATCGACCGCACTCACCTGACCCGCCATCACGGTATCGACGAAGTTCATGGCGACCTGGGCGACCTGGGCGACCAGTATGGGGCTGGCTAAACGGACGAGCTGCTTCGCCTCGGACCAATAACGTTGCACTGACACCTCCGAGTGGATCAGATAAGAGTAAAAAAGAGCGGAAATCGGGAAGAGCCTTTGCACTTTCGGACGAAAGTGCAAAGGGTGGGGGAGGCATTCTAGCCTGAAATTCAGCCAGGACGAAATAGTTGCCGCCCCGGGGGCAGGATCAAGCGTCTTCGTGATCGCTGATCAGCAGGTTGGCAGCGGCATAGGCAGCCTGTTCGCGCAGTTCGGCGGGTACCCGCTCATCGGCGGCGACCGCGTTGAGGGCTCGGATGGTGGCGGCAATGGCGTTTGGCACATAGCCCTGCTCGCCGGAGCCAATCTGGTTATAGGCGATACGGATCGCTTCACAACATTGATATACCTGCATTTCTTTTTCCTTGTTTACCCGGATGTGAACGGCGTCACTATAGCGATCGGACGCAAGCTTGTCAGCCTGTACCCTTGTCTCACCCTCTGCCCGAGGTTAACCTGCCCTTTTTGCCTTAGCAGGAGACGAGAGATGTTCACTGGCATAGTGCAGGGGACCGCCGAACTGGTGGCCATCGAGGAGCAACCCAACTTCCGTACCCATGTGATCCGCATGCCAAGCCCGGCGTGGGGGGAAGGGCTGGCCCTCGGCGCTTCGGTCGCCCACAATGGCTGTTGCCTGACCGTCACCCGGGTTGAGGGGGATCTGGTCAGTTTCGATCTGATGCAGGAGACCCTGCGTCTCACCAACCTCGGCCTGTTGCAGGTGGGGGACAAGGTCAATGTGGAGCGGGCTGCCCGCTTTGGCGACGAGATCGGCGGTCACGCCATGTCCGGCCATATCATAGGGATGGCGGAAGTGACCTCGGTGATCGACACCCCCAACAACCGTCAGGTGTGGTATCGCCTCGCCCCCGAGCTGATGAAATATGTGCTGACCAAGGGGTATATCGGCATCGACGGCATCAGTCTGACCATAGGTGAGGTGCGCGAGCGGGAGTTCTGCGTCCACCTGATCCCCGAGACCCTGGCCCGCACCAACCTGGGTTGGGTCAAGGCTGGCTGGCAGACCAATATCGAGATCGATCCCCAGACCCAGGCCATCGTCGATACCGTGGAGCGGGTACTGGCGGCGCGCGGGGGTAACTGAAAGGAAACGGCTCGGTGTCAATCCCCTCATAAGCAAGGGCCTGCAGTGTGCAGGCCCTTGTTATTTACATGGTGAAAATATCCACTCAACTTTTTATGGCTCGCAATCACAACATCTGCTCAGCTCTTTGCGACTTGCATGCAAAACAGTTGCTCGGCCTTTTGTGACTCGTAATCAAAACAGTTGCTCGTCGTCTGCATCCACAAACAACTGCAAACAGTCGCGGGCTTCGTCGCGGTGAAGCCGCAGGTGGATCGGATTGCAACAGGCCATGCAATCTTCGTAAAACTCCTGATCACCCTGGCTGGCATCCAGCTCGACCCGGGTATGGTGGCCACAGTGAGGGCAGACGATGCGCTTGCTGGTGTACTCGATCATGATAACCTCCTCGGGCCCTGAGGCCGCCTATCTACCCTGATTCTAGTCGGGCTGCAGGGGGTTAACCGCGAGCAAACGCACGTTTATGACAGAGATCAAGCCTGAGCGATGGCAAGGTGCAACCGGTTGGACTGGTCGTGTGCGATAGGAACAATCTGGTTATGAATGACGGGTGAAAAGAGGGGAATTACCAACGGTTTTGTCTGGCAATCACAGGGGGCTGGAGCCCCCTGCGGGTATGAGAATACGAGCGCAACAAGGCGCCGATAGGCGCTATTTGACCCAGCTGGCCAACATGTCGGCATTCAGCTCGGCCAGCGAGCCGAGCTGGTAGTTGGCGATGGCCAAGCGTGGATCACCCACTAAAGCGGGATCCGGCACGATCAGCGCAGTCATGGAGGCCGCCTTGGCCGCCAGCAGGCCGGTGAAGCTGTCCTCGATGGCCAGACAATGAACCGGCTCTACCCCCAGTTTCTCGGCGGCGTGGATATAGACATCCGGGTGCGGTTTGCCGAAACGCTCGATTTCCGCAGAGTGAACCGCCATAAAGCGATCGCGAATGCCGAGTTTGCCGAGCACAGCTTCTACCATCGCAAAGGGGGAGGAGGTGGCCAGACCCACTTTCAGGCCGCGGGCCTCGATAAGGTCGAGCGCCTCCATCACACCGGCTTTGGCCTGACCTTCGGAGAGGATCAGGGCGTTGACCTGATCCAGAATGCGCTGCACAACCTCTTCCTGAGTCGGGCCGCTCCACGGGCGCAGGCGATACCAGTGGGCGACCAGCTGATCGATGCGCACGCCGATGGTCGACTCACAATCCTCGACGGTGTGGGGGTGACCCAGTTCGGAGAAAACGGCGATTTGGGCCCGTTGCCAAAAGGGTTCCGAGTCGATCAGAACACCATCCATATCGAAGATCACGGCAGCTAACATCTTGTACTCCTGACAAATTTGAAGAGGGGATTATAAGCCGGACGGGGAAATGCAAAAGGGGCATTGCCATGCCCCTTGCGCCCGATCACATCGGCAAACGTTTGTTTTGCTGTGGCAAAAAAGCCCTTAGAACAGTACTTCGACCTTGGCGGCCACGGCTTTGGCTTTTTCCACCGCATCCTGGCAATCCTCTGCGCGGGCCAGCGCCACGCCAAGACGGCGGCGACCGGCGATCTCCGGTTTGCCAAACAGCCGCAGTTGGGCACCCGGCACCAGCGCCAACGCCTCACCAATCCCCTGATAGCAGATATTCTGGCTATGCCCTTCGCGCAGTACCACGGCAGAGGCGCTCGGCCCGTACTGGGTGATGGTGCCAACCGGCAGCCCCAGAATGGCGCGCACGTGCAGGGCGAACTCGGAGAGATCCTGAGAGATCAGGGTTACCATGCCGGTATCGTGGGGGCGCGGCGAGACTTCGCTGAACCACACTTGATCGCCTTTTATAAAGAGCTCGACTCCGAACAGGCCGTAACCACCGAGGGCTTCGACTACCTTGGCCGCCACCTCTTTGGAGCGGGCCAGCGCCAGCTCGCTCATCACCTGCGGCTGCCAGGATTCGCGGTAGTCGCCATCTTCCTGACGGTGGCCGATCGGCTCGCAGAAGTGAATGCCATCGACGGCGCGTACCGTGAGCAGGGTGATCTCGTACTCAAAGGGAACGAAGCCCTCGACGATCACCTTGCCACGACCGGCGCGGCCACCCTCCTGGGCGTAGGTCCAGCTCTCATCCAGCTTGGCGAGATCGCGCAGTACACTCTGCCCCTTGCCGGACGAACTCATCACAGGTTTCACCACGCAGGGCAGGCCGATAGCCTCGACGGCGGCGACAAACTCCTCCTTGCTCTGGGCAAAGCGGTAGGGGGAGGTGGGCAGACCCAGTGTCTCGGCGGCGAGGCGGCGGATCCCTTCCCGGTTCATGGTGAGCTGGGTAGCGCGGGCGTTGGGCACTACCTTGACCCCCTCCTGCTCAAGGGCAGCAAGGGTATCGGTGGCAATCGCTTCAATCTCGGGGATGATGAGGTCGGGTTTGACCTCGGCAACCAGGGCACGCAGGGCGTTGCCATCGAGCATGTCCAGCACGTGGGCTGCGTGGGCCACCTGCATGGCGGGGGCATTGGGGTAGCGGTCGGCGGCGATTACTTCGATCCCGAACCGTTGCAACTCGATGGCGACCTCCTTGCCAAGTTCGCCGGAGCCCAGCAGCAGGGCACGGGTGGCGCCGGGGCGGGTTGCGGTTCCAAACATACGATCTCTCCTGATGTCGATGGTCATTGTTGATGATCGCTATTACACAAATAGCGGACAAAAAAAGAGGCACGCATGGCGTACCTCAGGAAAAGGGTTTGTGAGCGCGCTGCTCCAGATGGGTCAGCAAGGTAATGGCGCCAATGATGATGGCGGCGCCAAGCCACAGACGGCCGGGGGGCGCCCAGCCAAATACCAGCCAGCCTGCCAGCACGTTCATCGGCAGCTTGGCAAAATCGAAAGGCTGCACGAAGGAGGCCTCCGCCACGCTGTAGGCGCGAGCGATGGACATGTGCGCGAGTGCTGACAGAATGCCCGCTGCCGCCAGCAGCAGCCATTGTGGCTCGGTGGGCCACTGCCACTCTGGCAGCGCCAGCATGGCGTTGAACGGGGTACTGAAGATAAGCAGGTAGACCACGATAGTGTGGGATGATTCGTTGGCCGCCTGATAGCGTACCAGCAGGGAGTAGCCCGCCCAGAACAGCGCCGCCGCCACCGGCAGCAGGGAGGCCCAGCTGAAATCGTCAGCCCAGGGGGCGAGGAGCAGCATGGCGCCGGCAAAGCCCGCCAGAGTGGCCAGAATACGGGCCCGGCTCACCTGCTCCTTGAGCAGCAGAGCAGAGCCCAAGGTGGCAAACAGTGGCGAAGTCATCAGCAGGGCGATCCCCTGCCAGATGGGGACGGGGTACGCCAGTGCCCAGAGCCAGAGTTGGATACCGATCACTGCCAGCAATACCCGCAACAGGTGTAACCGGAACTGATTGGTGATCAGGGATTGGCGCAAGCCATGGCGAACCAGCCAGGGCAGCAGGCAGATCAGGGCGATCAGGTATTGATGAAAAGCGACCTGGGTCGATGGGAGACCAAGCTTGAAGCTGACATACTGGCTCAGGCTGTTGACGGCGGCGAAGCAGAGTCCTGCCACCATCATCCAGACTGCACCGGCCAAAGGATAATGCCTGCGCGAGGGTATCATGGGATCCGGGTCGCTGGAAAAAAGTGCGGCGGATCATAACGGCAATCGTTTGTTCTGCCAAGGGTTGAAGCGCGGCCGCAGGGTTGGCTGGCGAGGAAGTGGCCTTGCATCAAAAAATTTGAACAAGTTGAGCATCTATTTTCGCTATCAGCAAATAAGCACAATGTTTAGAGTGACCTCCATCGACAGCAACGCTGTTCAACCGACAACCAAATGGAGTTTCACCATGGCCAATATCCTCGTACTCAAATCCAGCATCCTGGGTCAATATTCCCAATCCAACGCCCTGATCGACGGCTTCCTGGCTGACCATCAGGATGATGCCGTCACCGTGCGTGATCTGGCAGCCCTCAACCTGCCGGTGCTGGATGGCGAGCTGGCCTCCGGCCTGCGCGGTGGTGACAACCTCAATGAACGTCAACTGGCGGTGATCGCCCAGTCTGACGAGCTGATCGCCGAACTCAAAGCGAGCGATCTGGTGGTGATTGCGGCCCCCATGTACAACTTCAACATCCCGACCCAGCTGAAAAACTGGATCGATCTGGTAGCTCGTGCTGGTGTCACCTTCCGCTACACCGAGACCGGTCCGGTCGGTATGGTTGAAAATACCCGTGCGCTGGTGATCAGCCCCCGCGGCGGCATGCACGTCGGCAGCGCCACCGATCTGGTGACCCCCTACATGCGTACCGTGCTCGGTTTCATCGGTATCAAAGAGGTGGATTTCATCTACGCCGAAGGGATGGGGATGGGTCCGGATGCCCAGAGCAAGGGGATGGAAGCGGCCAAAGCGCAGCTTGAGGCTCTGGCTATCTAAGGGCTCTCTATCTCGTCAGGGGTTATCTCTTCAAAGGGTTGCCCCGCCAGATACAAGAACGCAGCCATCAGGCTGCGTTTGTTTTTTGGCTAGATATGATTGCGACAGACGTTGCTGCTGCAGAGAGCATCGCGGCAAGCGGTCGGTATGGACGCTCTGGTGGAGTCACTACTCCATCATAAAGCGGCGACAACCACGCACCAGCAGCAATGCCACCGCGACCAGCAGGCCAAGCAAGAGGGTGGTCAGCCACTGTTCGGTACTTTGTGGCAAGTGGGGCGTGAAGAGGCTGATCATCAACAGGGTACAGAGCGTGATCAACAGGCTCTGTCGGGTCATCAATATCATGGGGTCATCCTTGGTTTGCTCACCTGAAACGATTTTAATGCCCTCTTGTGACAGGGTGATGTATCCGTGCATCACCCTGTTGGGGCTCTTCAGACCATATCAGGTTTTTACCGCAGAGCCAGTGCCATCACTGGCGCTGTGATCCCGATCCCGCTAGCTCTCTTTATCTGAACTGCTTTTGCGCTGGCTGATAGTGAAAATCGCCGCTGGCGAGCCGCGCTTCCAGTGCAGCCTGATCGATCTCCTGCGCCTTGCAGAGATCATCCAGATCGTCATAGCGATCACGCAGCTGCATATTGACGACGCTCAGCAGCATGTTGATGTCCATGGTGGCGAACTTTTTCAAATCCATGATTATTTCTCCCGATCCAGTGATTGCAGCTGCTCGATGGCGGCGCTGACGCTGTGCAGATGCTGGCGGATCGCCTCGCGGGATTCGCTAGGCAGATAGTCGGTCAGGGTATGTTGCCAGCTGCCAGCTTCACTCTTGAGCTGCAGGAAGAGGGCGAGCCCGGCATTGGTGAGGGAGACCAGGCTGATGCGTTTATCCTGCTCGCTGCTCTCGGTGAAGATGATCCCTTTTTCAACCAGACGGCGGATCTCGCGGGAGATGCGCACCTTGTCCATGCCGCTCGCCTCGACCAGCTCTTTCTGGCTGATGGGGTAGTTGGGGCCGAGCACCATCATCAGGCGCCATTGCGGCACGGTCAGCTGGTAACGCTGTTCATAAAACTGTTCGAAGGTATCCCGTAGCATCTCGGCGGCATGTACCAACTGATAGGGCGGGTAGTGAGCGAGTAACGCTATGATTTTTGACATATTACACCCTGCTGTGACGGCTGCATCAGATGCAGTTTCTTTTGATACTTTGACATTGATGATACGAAACTCAAGCTGATTTGTCTGACCCGGTTGCGATGAAATGTGCGGTGGCGCACGCCCTCAAGGAAAAACCGGGTCTGACCGACGGGATTTTAAGCCAACGCTGTTCAGCCTTTACGCAACCAGATGAGGGCGTTCTGCTTGAGCCAGGCCTCGCGAGTGTGGATAGCGTAGAGCGCGGCCTCGTCGCGGCTGCCCGCTTGCCAGCTTTGTGGCTCCTGTTTGGGCAGCTTGCGCTGACCCAGCAGGCAGGCCGGAATGTGCGGGTTGGCCTCGATGGCGACCAGCAGATGGGGCTTGGCTGCCTCGGCTCCCTCGGTAGCAAAGACCATCAGCGCCTTGTTGTAGAGCAACCAGCTGGAGGCTTCATCGAAGCGCACCAGCAGGGCGGCCAACGCCTGCCAATCCCCTTGCAGTGCATAGAGGGTGGAGAGGTTGTAGCGGCAACCCAGCTCATCGGCCATGCAGATTGTCAGCAGCGCCAGATACTCCGCTTTGGCCTCGTCCAGCTTGCCAAGGCGCAGCAGGCAGTCGGCACGGCCGGCTCTTGCGGCCAGCAGAGGACGCAGCTCGGGGGCACTCCAGCCGTGGCCGGCGATTTGCTGCCAGAAGGCTTCATCAAAGAGCGGAGTGGCATCGGCGATGATCTTCTCGAACCAGCCGAGGCGGGCCTGATGATCGCGGCAGCTGTCGGCCAGCTCGAACCAGGTCTGCCACTGTTGGGCCTGCTCGCTATTGAGGGCCACATCAGCGCTGGGGGCGGCCTGATACTGGTCGAGGTTGAGCAACTGGTTGAGGGCGGTTTTCATATTCTGGCGCTGTCGTTTGCAGAACTCGACAAAGGGGAGTTCGCTGGCGGCGGCGCTATAGAGCATCTGGGCCATCTGCTTGTCGCGAAACAGGCTCAGCTCGGCGGCCAGACTGAAGCGGTACTGGGTGGTCGGGTCGTTCAAATCCTTCGGCTTGGGCCAGGTGGCAAAACCCATGCTGAAGCCATAACACCATTGACCGAGGGGGTGGCTCTGTTCGAACACCTGCTCGGGGTTATCGCTGGGCAGGCGGCACTGGCTGGGCAGGGCCAGCTGGGCGTCGTCGGCTTGGGATTCCAGCTCGGCGATCAGGTGGTTGAGGGCTTCTGCGCTTTTTTCATCCAACTCGGCATCCTGTTCCAGCAGACCAGCCAGCGGGCGTTGCCAGTCAGGGGTCTCTGGCCCCACCAGACGAGCACAGAGAAAACCGTGCAGGGCCGGGTAGGTCATGTCCTGATCGCTGTGGCTCTGGATCCATTGATTAAGATGGCGGGTACGAGTGGATGGGTTCATCGACAGTTCCTCTGGATTTGAACAGCCGCGAAGTCTACCTAAAAGTGGGGTTATTTGCAGCAAATGGCCGCCTGTTTGGCGATTTAATCACCATTGGCGGATAAGATAGGGGCGAAAGGGCGGCTCGTGGTGGCTTGGGGACTAGGCCGGATCACCGCTCTTGAGGTAACATGCGCGCCCATAGGGGCCATGTTCAGTTGGCCCATCCGGGTAATGAAAAAAGAGAGCACCATGATACAGATTGGCAAGATGAACACCCTCACCGTTGTTGAACTCGAAGACCGTGGCGCCTGGCTTGCGGCCGATGAGTACGGTGAACTGCTGCTGCCCAAGCGTCAACTGCCGGAAGGGGTGAAAGAGGGGGATAGCGTGCAGGTCTTCCTTTATCTGGATGCCGATTGCGAGCCGGTGATCACCACCGACAAGCCATTTGCCATGGTGGACGAATTTGCCGGTCTGAAAGTGGTCAATGCCAACAAGATTGGTGCCTTCCTCGACTGGGGCATGAAAAAAGACTTGTTCGTGCCCAGCCGCGAGCAGAACAAGCCGATGCAGGTGGGCCACGTTTATCTGGTGCGTCTGCAACTGGATAACGAAGGGCGCATGGTCGGCACCAGCCGCATCGAGCGTTTCCTGACTCCGGCCGGCAGCAACTTCAAGGTTGGTGACGAAGTGACCGCGCTGCCGGGTGAGCACTCGCCCCTTGGTATCAAGGTGATCGTCAACGGTCAGTATCCCGGCATGCTGTTCAAGAACGAGGTGTTTGGCCGGGTGATGACCGGTCGGCCGCAAACCGCCTGGGTCAAGCAGGTGCGCGAGGATGGCAAGCTCGATCTGACCCTGCAAAAGCCGGGTCTGGCGCGGGTTGATGACGCCGGTGAACGCATTCTGAGCCGGATGAAAAAGCAGGGCGGCAGTCTGGCGGTGGGTGACAAGAGCGAACCCGAGCTCATCTACAAGCTGTTCAGCATGAGCAAGGGCACCTTCAAGAAGGCGATCGGCGGCCTCTACAAGCAGGGCAAGATTGTCATCGAAGATAACGCCATCACTCTGGTGGCCACAGAGACCGACTCGGCAGTGGATAGCGAATAAGATGCCGAGCCCCTGTGTTGGCCTCTGCAAGGCGAAAGACGGGCTTTGCCTTGGTTGTGGCCGCACCCTGAGCGAGATCGGCCACTGGTCGGCGATGGATAGCAAGGCCCAGCTGGCGGTGATGGCCGAGCTGGATGGCTCGAAAAGCACCCACCGCTGTCCGGGTTGTGGCGAACCGGCCTATTGCGCCGTCTCTGCCGGTCAGACCATCGCCCAGTGCTGGTGCAGCCAGTTGCGGGTATTGCCGATGCAGGAGGCCAGCGCTTGCTGGTGCCGCCGCTGTCTGGCCAAGGCCATCGCGGCGCAGGATTAGCAGAGAACAGCAATAAGAGTGCACAGAAACAAGAAAGGCGCCGATGGCGCCTTTTTTATGCCTGCTGCTGGCGATGCCAGCGCACATGCACTTGATCTTCGGTCAACAGACGGGGCAGCAGGAAGGTGGCGAAGATCACCTCAAACTCATCCTGATGATCCAGCAAACCGACCCACACTTCGACCCAGCGCTCCATATCGACCGGCTCACCCAGCTCGGTCGACCAGTCGGCATTGGGCAGAGTCGCCTCCACGGCGCCACGCTGCTCAAACTCCAGGGTGATGTCGACTATTTGTTCGGGGGCCAGCATATCGGCGGCCTGCTCAAGAAACTGATCATAGGCCCATTCGACCAGCTGATCCGGGGTACGCTGTTCCATGAAATCACTCCAGATACATCGAGGTTCGCTACTGTAACAATTATTGGCTGTGGCGGCCAGACCAGTGCGCCGGGCGTGCCTGACCTGTCCAAGTTGCCGTTGGGGGAGTATGGTTAAGGCGCGGATCATCTGGCAGGGAGTAAGGGGATGAAGCAGCGGGAACGGCGGCAACAGATCAAGCGACGGCGCGAGGCCTGGTGGTGGCACTATCTGCCGCTTCACCGCGAGACGGTGGGCGGTCATCTGGGCCCACCGGAGAAGCCCGATGAGCCCTGAGGATCAGTCGGCCTGATGCACCCGATTGAGGGTGATCTGGCCCAGTTGACCCATTTGGCGGCGGATCCAGACCGAGCGCTTCTGCACATAGGGTGAAGGGGGCTTGACCCGATAACGCCACGGATTGGGCAGGGCGGCGGCCAGCAGGGATGACTCGTAGCGGGTCAAGCGGCTGGCCGGTTTGCCAAAGTAGGTACGGGCAGCGGCTTCGGCGCCATAGATGCCGGGGCCGAACTCCACGATATTGAGATAGACCTCGAGAATGCGGGCCTTGTCCCAGCCCAGCTCCATCAGCAGGGTAAACCAGGCCTCCAGCCCCTTGCGCAGGAAGCTGCGATCACTCCACATAAAGAGGTTCTTGGCGGTCTGCTGGCTGAGGGTGCTGGCGCCGCGCACCCGTTCGCTGTGCTGGTTGTGCTTGAGGGCCGCGTTGATGGCATCCATGTCAAAGCCGTTGTGCTCGGCAAAGCGCTGATCCTCGGCGGCGATCACCGCCAGCTGCAGCTCCTTGGAGATGGACTCCAGATCTACCCATTGATGGCGCACTTGGGTGATCTTGGCGGGCGGAAACAGAGCCCGCTCGATACGCCAGCTCCACATCGGCGGATCGATAAAACGCAGCAAGGCGACCGAGCCGACCGAGCAGAGCAGCCCGGCCAGCGCGATCTTGCCTGCCCACCTCAACACCCGGCGCCCAAACGATGCAGATGGGCGCACGGGGGCCACGGCGTCAGGGCCAGACTCCCACTGATAGTGGCTGGGATCATCGGGATCCGGAATTATTGGGGCAGCCATTCGATGTGGCAGAACTTCTCGTCAACACGGCGGGAGAGCAGCATGCGGGCAAACAGGTGCTCATACTCTTGTTCTTCGTTGCCAAGGCCGACCCAGATCTCGGCATAGTCGGTGTCGCTCACCGCAAAACCCACGTCCGCTTCCCAGTCATCGGCCGGATCGGTTTCGGCCAGCAGGCCGCGATCGTTGAACTCCTGATTGAAGCGGGCGATCTCCTGCTCCGGCAGGTTGTCAGAGGCCAGCTCCATAAAGAGTTCGAGGGCGGTATCGAGCAGTTCCTCGACGCTGTGCATTTCGTCATTCATAGACATAAGCGGTCTGTTCCAGAAAAGAGAAAAAGGTGCCGCGCAGATCACTGCCTGCGGGGCGGCGCTATTCTAGCGGTCGGCAGACCCCTTGGCGAGATGAGGCGAGCCGCTGTGGCCTGTTTTTGTGCCAATAAAAAACCGGATCCAGTGACAGGATCCGGTCTTCATTGGGGGAAGGGGTCACGCATAGGGCGTCAGCTCATCCCTTCTTGTCATCGGCGAAGGTGATGTTGAGCTCCAGTACCGACAGCTCATCACTCTTCTGATCCAGTTGGACGGTTATCTTCTCCGGATCAATGTTGACGTATTTGCGGATCACATCGAGGATGTCCTGCTTGAGCTGGGGCAGGTAATCCGGCCCCCCTCTGGATGAACGCTCGTGAGCAACAATGATCTGCAACCGCTCTTTGGCCAGTTGTGCGGTGTTCTGTTTCTTGTTGGAACGAAAATAATCCAATAATGACATGTTTAACTCCCGAACAGTCGGCTAAAGAAGCCCTTCTTCTCTTCTTCCAGAAAACGAAATTCCTTGGCATCGCCCAGCAGGCGGGACACCGCATCTTCGTAGGCCTGACCGGCATCGGACTCCTTGTCCAGAATGACCGGTTCGCCGGAGTTGGAGGCGCGCAGCACCGCCTGGGACTCCGGGATCACCCCGAGCAGCGGGATGGCCAGGATCTCCTGCACATCCTGCACGCTCAGCATGTCGCCGCGGTTGACGCGGGTCGGGCAGTAGCGGGTCAGCAGCAGGTGCTCCTTGATGGGGTCTTCGCCACGCTCGGCGCGGCGGGACTTGGAGGCCAGGATACCAAGGATGCGGTCGGAGTCACGCACGGAAGAGACTTCCGGGTTGGTGGTGACGATCGCTTCATCGGCAAAATAGAGTGCCATCAGTGCGCCCGCCTCAATCCCCGCCGGGGAGTCGCAGACGATGTAATCGAACTTCATCTCCGCCAGTTGATCCAGGATCTTCTCGACCCCCTCACGGGTGAGGGCATCTTTGTCCCGGGTCTGGGAGGCGGGCAGGATAAACAGATTTTCCGAGCGTTTGTCTTTGATCAGCGCCTGATTGAGGTTTGCTTCCCCGTTGATGACGTTGACGAAGTCATACACCACGCGCCGCTCGCAGCCCATGATGAGATCCAGATTTCTCAGACCGATGTCAAAGTCAATGACCACTGTCTTGTGACCACGCTGGGCTAAGCCGGTGCTCAGGGCCGCACTGGTTGTGGTCTTGCCAACGCCACCTTTACCCGATGTAACGACTATGATTCGCGCCATTCTCGCTTCCTTGTAACTCTATTTGATACGGTCTATTCGGAGTTGTTCGTTGTCCAGCCGGACGTGTACCGGTTGCTGGATCAGGCCTGCCGGCAATGCATCGCTCAGCTGGAATGTGCCCGCGATGGAGAGCAGCTCGGCCTGTAATTGCTGGCAATAGATCCGGGCCTGGGTGTTGCCCCGGGCACCGGCAATGGCTCTGCCACGCAGGGTGCCATAAATATGAATGCTGTCATCGGCGAGCACTTCGGCTCCCGGACTGACGGACCCCAGCACCACCAGCGAGGTGCCGGCGGCGTAAATCTGCTGGCCGGAACGAACCGGTCCCACATGTACCTTGCTCGGGATCAAGGGGGCGGGTTCGGGCTCGGGAACCACCTCAGGGGCGGCTGGCGCGGGGGCAGGCTCGGGTTCCGGTTCACTCTTGCGACTCTTGCCCGAGGCCATCACGGCCAGTCCCACCGCCTTGGCAGCTGTCTTCATCTCTTCACTGCGCGCCCCTGTGATGCCGACCAGCACAAACTCTTCGGACTCCACCAGCTCCTTGAGCTGTTCGAAATCGGGAATATGTTCCAGTCGGGAAACATTGATCACCAGCGGCGCACAATTAAAAAAGTAGGGTGCCTGGGCCACTTTTTCGGCCAACAACTGACGTATCCGCTCAGGCTCGCCATCGCTGATATGCAACACAGAAATAGTGAAGGTGGTCCCTTTCAATTCGTTATCGCGCTCAACCATGAATCTTCCCCGAGGCAGAGATGCTAATCCGTTATTGTTATTCAATTCCTGATGTTATAGTTTGCCCCCATCAGAGGCAATAAACTCGTCGGATTATATCAATTTCCATGTTGTGTGCAGTCTATAAAAGTCGCAAAAAAGCCGAGACCTACCTTTTTGTTGAAAAAAGAGAGGATTTCTCCCGCGTTCCCGAGCCATTGCTGAACGCATTCGGGCGTCCCGAGCTGGTGCTGATGACCAAGCTGGATCCGGCCAAGCCCTTGGGGCTGGCTGATGTCGGCAAGGTGATGGCCGCGCTGACCAACCAGGGGTTCTACCTGCAGGTGCCGCCGCCCCCCGAGAATTTGCTGGAGCAGCACAAGGCCAGCCTGAAAAAACCATCCTGAATATCCAGCCCCGTTGTGTGTTCAGCCCAGCGGGGCTAATTCTTTGTGACTCTGCATGACGCATTCCGGCCCCGGAGAGGTGGCCTGCGATAATCCCGTGACAGGATCTGGCCAAATTAAACCCTCCCTTTGGTGATATTCACTTTTCGCTGTTTAAATAGAAAGTCAATCTACTCCCAACACCATATCCTCAACCTTTGCTGGCGCTCACAAAAATAGCGAGTAGCGCGCACTCATATCCTCCATTTCAACGGCTATTGGCCCATTCATCGATTATTTTCAGCCCCTTCTTTGGGCGCTTTTTTTGTCTCCACTGCGCGATGAGTTATCCATCAAATGGGGCGAAAAGAGGGCGGTGATAACTGTACTAAAACCAGTTTGCGCGATGCGCTGTGGCCAAAATGATGAGCTAATCCCCTGTTTGTGTTCTTGATTGTTTGCCCTGATCACGAAAGTGCCGCATAGGTGGAAATCAATGTGGCGGCGTGATAATCCGCAGGGTGAGCGGTAACCGCGTCTTGCCAAACAAGGGTATGACCAAAGGGGGATATTGAGATGAGGGGCCATCTCGATATCGATTAGTTGTGGAATCGTGACCGGGGCAAGATAGCAGGTACAGGTTTCATGTAGGGGCGTAATGTCCCTCTCAATGCATTGAGAAGAGTTAATCAAGGTATGTAATTAGAGAGGTATGCAGACAAGGCAATCTGCATTGCGGTGGCGTAGCAGGGTATATCAGCGACGCCCTACAGTGAAATGGTCGGTATGCCGGTATAAGTGCCCGGCATCCCATTCGGGCAATAAAAAAGGCGGGATATCCCGCCTTTGTTCAGATGAGGGTCGTAACCCTTATTTATTCGCAGGCAACCTGCATCACCTTGATGGCCAGACCGCCACGGGAGGTTTCACGATACTTGGAGTCCATGTCCTTGCCGGTGATGTACATGGTCTCGATCACCTTATCCAGAGAGACGCGCGGCTTGGAGGTACGACGCAGGGCCATACGGGAGGCGTTGACCGCTTTCATGGCTGCGATGGCGTTACGCTCGATGCAAGGCACCTGTACCTGACCGGCAACCGGGTCACAGGTCAGCCCCAGGTTGTGCTCCATGCCGATTTCGGCAGCTTCGCAGACGTGCTCCGGGCTACCGCCCATCAGCTCGGTAAGACCGGCAGCGGCCATGGAGCAGGAGACACCCACTTCACCCTGACAGCCCACTTCGGCGCCGGAGATGGAGGCGTTCATTTTGTAGAGGATGCCGACGGCACCGGCAGCCAGATAGAAACGGGTGTACTCGTCACGGCCAACCGGCTGGATGAACTTGTCGTAGTAAGCCAGTACGGCCGGGATGATACCGGCAGCGCCGTTGGTCGGGGCAGTGACCACGCGGCCACCGGCTGCGTTCTCTTCACTCACGGCCAGAGCGAACATGTTGACCCAGTCAACGATGTTCATCGGGTCGCTCGAGAGGTTCTCGTTGGTGTTGAGCTGACGGTAGAGCGGTGCGGCACGACGGGGTACACGCAGCGGGCCGGAGAGAACGCCTTCGGTACGGCAGCCGCGCTCGATACCTTCGCGCATGGTGTTCCAGATCTTGCCGAACTTCTTGTAGATCTCTTCCGGAGTGTTGAAGCACTTCTCGTTTTCCATCATCAGGGCAGAGATGGAGAGACCGGTCTGGCTGCAATGGGCAACCAGCTCAGCGGCGCTTTTGAACGGATAGCGTACGGACATGTCGCCGCTGTCAGCCTTGCCGAAGTTCTCTTCGTCAACGATGAAGCCACCACCGATGGAGTAGTAGGTCTTGCTGTAAACCACTTCATCTTCGATCAGGGCAGTCAGCTTCATGCCGTTTTCGTGCAGCGGCAGGGCTTCGTCGTGGAATACCATGGCGTCACGCGGGAAGCTGACGGTGTGGCAGTGCAGGCCGATCGGCAGGCGCTCGGTCTGCTCAACACGGGAGATAAACTCGGGGATGGCATCGATATCGACATTTTCCGGCAAGTTGCCAGCCAGGCCCATGATGATGGCGGTGTCGGTATGGTGGCCTTTGCCAGTCCAGGAGAGGGAGCCGTAAACATCGACATTGATCCGGGTTACATCGCGGATCTTGCCGCCCGCGCGCAGCTCGTCAACAAACTGTTTGGCCGCTTTCATCGGGCCAACAGTGTGGGAAGAAGAGGGGCCTACACCGATTTTGAAGATATCAAAAACGCTGATCATGTCACTATTACCTCAGGGTAGAAGGGGGCGGCATGCCCACTCACAGAAATTTGGGAGATCCATGGAACGCGCTTGTCAGCGCAGGTCACAGAACCAGATAACCGTAGTGTAACGGCTCCAGACCTAAAAAAAGTTGAAATAGATCTATTTTTGTTGAATCTGAGGCGCGAGTATAAAATTTATTTTTGTGCTTATCCATTTTGTTAAGCGTTTGCCCATAAAAATACCCGGCGATGCCGGGCATTTCGGAACCAAATGGAGTCATTTGCCGTTTTTTAACATTCGGTAATGTTAACGGCGAGGCCGCCACGGGCCGTCTCCTTGTATTTGGTCTTCATGTCGTTGCCGGTCTCCCACATGGTCTTGATCACCTTGTCCAGTGACACCTTGTGCTCGCCGGTGCCGCGAAGGGCGAGGCGGGCGGCATTGATCGCCTTGACCGCCCCCATGGCGTTGCGCTCGATGCAGGGCACCTGCACCAGTCCGCCGATGGGATCGCAGGTGAGGCCGAGATTGTGCTCCATGCCTATTTCGGCGGCGTTCTCCACCATGGCCGGACTACCCCCCAGCAGTTCGGTCAGCGCGCCAGCCGCCATGGAACAGGCGACTCCCACTTCTCCCTGACAACCCACTTCGGCCCCGGATAGGGAGGCGTTCTTCTTATATAAGATGCCGATGGCAGCCGCGGTGAGGAAGTAGCGGATCAGCATCTCGTCATCCACCTTGTGCACGAAGCGATCGTAGTAGTGCAGCACGGCGGGGATGATGCCCGCAGCGCCATTGGTGGGGGCGGTGACCACCCTGCCACCGGCGGCGTTCTCTTCATTGACCGCCAGCGCAAAGAGATCGACCCACTCCATCACCATCAGCGGATCCTTGTTGAAGTTGGTCTCGCAGCTTAACTGGCGGAACAGCCCCGGGGCGCGGCGCCGAACCTTGAGGCCGCCCGGCAGCACCCCTTCGCTTTTGCAGCCTCGCTCGACGCAGCCCTGCATCGCCTGCCAGATCTTGCGCAGCCCCGCTTTTATCTGTTCATCGCTGCGAAATACCCGCTCATTGGCGAGGATCAGCCCCGAGATGGAGAGGCCGCTCTCCTGACAGTGGGCCAGTAGCTGGGCGCCGCTGTCGAACGGGTAGGGGACTGGATGTTCGGCATCGGACTTGGCGGCCTCTTCTTTGGAGGTGGCAAAGTGGCTCTCTTCAATGATGAAGCCGCCCCCGATGGAGTAGTAGGTCTGGCTGAAGCGCAGGTTTTCCTCTTTATCAAAGGCCCGCAGAGTCATGCCATTGGTGTGGGCCGGCAGGGTTTTTCGGCGGTTGAAGATGATGGCACCGGTGCGGGGAAAATGGCTTGGTTGTTCGCCTGCCAGCTGCAGGTTCTGTTCCTTTTCCACTCGAGCCAGAATGGCGGGAATCGCATCGATATCGACCGATTCCGGTTCAAAGCCCGATAACCCCAGAATGATTGCCTTGCCGGTACCGTGCCCTTTGCCGGTCTGGCCCAGCGAGCCGTAACACTCCACTTCGACCCGCATGACTTGTGGCAGATGCCCTTGAAGCTTGAGCTGCTGGACGAAGGCATAAGAGGCACGCATGGGGCCGACGGTATGGGAAGAGGAGGGGCCAATTCCGATGGAAAACAGGTCAAACACGCTGATCATGACATCAATCCGGTGATGGTTTATGTCTGTTTATTCTAGGATTTTTGCCATGGATAGGAAGCGGGGATGTGCGGTGCTGTGATATGGACACAGATAATGGGGCTGGGGGGCCAATAAGGTTGAAGGGGCTGATCCCCTTCAACCGGCCTGATCAGTCGAGAAATTCGCACAGATAAGCTGTGGGGGTTTTCACTTCCAGTTTGAAGGAGGAGTGACCGGCCACCAGGAAGGATTCACCCTGGCTGTAGGTGTGCCACTCATCTTCATCAGCCAGCTGGATGGTGAGGGCGCCCTTGATCACTGTCATTCGTTCGGGGGCGGCAGTGTTGAACAGGTAGTCACCGGTGTTCATCACCCCGACGGTTGATTTCTCGCCTTTTTGTTCGAAACCGATGGATTTTACATTTCCGTCGAAATACTCGTTAACTTTCAGCATCTTTACATCCCTGTGTGTACGTTTGTGCAGCCAAACTAGCACAATCTTTTGCCAGTTGTCATGGGGGATGAGGTAAAAATCGCCGAGACCGCTTTGAATCTTCACTTTTTCGCAAACTTATTAATAGCCAAGGTTAATGATTTGCTGATTTAAAACAGCAATTAAATGTGAGATAACACGCGCAAACAGGGGAATGGGCAGCCGCTCATTCCCCTGTTTGGTTAATTGCACTGGGAAAAGTGTGAATTTTGCTACATAAAGGAACATATTGTGTTAACTAAAGGACTCATTAAAAACATCGGCTTCCAGGTTGTGGTCGCCATGGTACTGGGCGCAGTGGTCGGCGCGTTCATGGGTGAACAAGCCACCGTGTTTGCACCGCTCGGTACCCTGTTTATCCAGCTGATCAAGATGCTGGTGATCCCGCTGGTGGCGGTTGCCATCCTCTCCGGCGCCGCCAATCTGGGCGCCAGCCCGGCGGCGGGCAAGATCGGTGCAGCGACGCTGGCCTTCTTCCTCGTGACCTCCGCGTTGGCCGTGTTGCTGGCGCTGGTGATGGGGCAGATCTTCAAACCGGGTGTCGGGGTCGATTTCGCTTCCGTCGCCTCCATGTTTGGCGGTGACTACGCCGATAAAGGGGCGCTGCCGGATGCAGTCGCCACCCTGCTTGGCATGATCCCCACCAACGTCTTCAACTCCCTCAACGAGGCTAACATCCTGCAGATCCTGGTGTTCTGCATGTTCCTCGGTATTGCGCTGGCCAAACAGCCGCGCGAGCGGGCCAAGCCACTGGTCGATGGGCTCAATACTCTGGTGGATGCCTTCGTCTGGATGATCAACAAGGTGATGATCATCGCACCACTCGGGGTGTTCGGTCTGATGGCGGAAGCCATCGGTACCTATGGCTTCGATGTGCTGACCCTGGTACTCAAGCTGTTCGTGGTCTATGTGGCTGCCATCCTTATCTTCGGCTTTGTGGTCTATCCGCTGCTGGTGATGATGTTCTCCAACACGCCGGTGATGAAGTACCTCTCTGCCATGAAGAAGCCGCAGATCGTGGCCTTCTCCACCGCCTCTTCCATGGCGACCCTGCCGGTCAATATGGAGACCTGCGAGCATGATCTGAAAGTGACCAACGCGACCGCTTCCTTCGTGTTGCCGCTGGGTGCCACCATCAACATGAGCGGCAACGCCATCTATTACGGTCTGGTCGCCATCTTCTTCGCGCAGGTTTACAACATCGATCTGAGCGTCGGTGCCTGGGCAGCCATCATTGTGACCTCCACTCTGGGGGCGATTGGTCAGGCCGGTGTGCCGGGCCCAAGCTTCCTGGTGGTTGCCGTGCTGCTGGCGGCCGGGATCCCCATTGAAGGGTTGCCGCTGCTGTTCGCGCTGGATCGTCTGTTCGACATGATCCGCACCTCCCTCAATATCACCGGCGATGCGGCCTGTGCTGTCATTGTTGACCGCTTCAGCCCGGAATATGACCCACAGCGTTGGAACAAGGCATAACTGCTTTGAACTGGGCTGAGATGTAACAGCCCTAAGCTGACACTGCGTAACGCGAGCCCCTGCCATGATGGCGGGGGCTTTTTTATATCTGCCAGACAAGTATCAGAGCAAAGGTGTGCAAAGAGATTGCTGACGGATTTAGCTGTGTTGAATGGAGAGTACAGGAGGGGAAAGCATCAGTTGTGGGCATGGGCCGTATGGCGTCAACCGGCCTGTTGTAGATGCCGGGGTAGGAGATTGTCAAACGGCGGGTAACAAAAAGGGGAGCCTTGCTCCCCTCGGATATGATCTGCTGCTGGTTCTACTCCATCAGGCCATATGGTTAAACCATCCTGGTTACACCCTTTTGGCGAAAGAAACAGCGTCAACGTGATGAAATCATATCTATGTTGACCATCTCGGCATTGTCACTGAAAAGCGCCAGTTGGTGGCGATTAAACAGACATGGCAAAGAGGGTCGGTCCGGATTGATGCCTCTCTATCCGGCTCAGAACTGTGACAGTGAGGGCAGAGAGACAGCAACCAGGGTGAAAAACACCGTGAAAACGGCAGTAACGACAAACTCTTTCATTTTTCTCTCCCTAAGTTGTTGGTTGATGTAGTCAAGATACCATAACAAGGGGGTAAAACAAGGTGTAAATTGATAAAATAGCTGCTTTATATGTGTGGTTGGTTGAGATGGCTATTTTTGTCATATTGAGCTGATTTTATCACCTGCTCTGGCATGGCAGGCATTCAAGATTCTATTTTTATGATTATTTCATTTGAATTCAATTGGTTAGTGAGTTGCTGGTTGGCTTGGTGGTGGGTTTTGTATGGAGCTCAAGTGGCGTTTTATAAGTTTTCACCCTCGTAATAGTGTCATTGAGGCCATAAAAAGTGCGCAAGGCAATGACTTGACGACTCCTGACGTAGATAGCCCATCCAAAAGAAGTCTATGGAGAGAGTCTGGTTGCCAACCCCTGTCACACCATCACTTTATCAGTCCAGAGTCTCCGCATTTTTACAGCAATACACTGGGTTCATAGGGAGGAGAACCGTGCATCGGGGGGGTACAGAGTAGCAGCTGGCTGTTTTATCACCGCCAATTTTCCCGTCGGCCTCGGAATAGACATGGCCACAGCAAGAGTGAGGTGCGCAATAGAGCAGAGGCATACTCTCTGGCTGGGCTGGGCTGGGCTGGGCGCGAGCAGCGATTTGCGTGGGCGATGCACCTGCGTGAGTCATGTGATTGCAATACGAGAGCTGCGCCGGAGCATGGTTGGGTAAGATATCTGCGTCCCTTCTACAAGATTGAGATATAAAAAGCGGCGTATGACGAGGAGGCCGGACAAGCCCGTTTCAGGGTCGACAGAGCGCAGGTCAACGCAATCCGGTTCGCAGTGATAAAACATCCACGGCAATATCGGAACTCTGTTCGTAGGATGAAGTAGGTTGCTGTGAGGAGGGGAAGGCTGGTGATCAGTCAGATGGTGCAAGGGTTGGTAATCAGGCAACCCGTATGGTGAGGGGCACACAGCGTGCCGATGCACCCGTTTGTGTAAGATATAAAAAAACCCTCCGATGGAGGGTTTTTGTCATCAACAGCCGGTAAAAAGCCGCTTGGCTTAGAACAGGGTGGTGGAGAGGTTGTAAAGCTCCTGATCGAACGGACGCTTCATGTTCTCGATGCAGTCGATGATGTCGTGGTGTACCAGCTCGTTGCGCTGGATACCGACGCAGCGACCACCGTGACCAGCCAGCAGCTGCTCAACGGCGTAAGCACCCATACGGCTGGACATGATGCGGTCACGGGCAGTCGGGGCACCGCCACGCTGGATATGGCCCAGGATGGTGGCGCGGGTTTCACGACCGGTCAGGGCTTCGATGTCTTTAGCCAGTGCGTTCACGTCGGTAACGTGCTCGCAGATGGTGATGATGGCGTGCTTCTTGCCTTTGGCTTCGCCTTCCTTGATCTGCTTGAGCAGCTTCTCTTTGTCGAAGGCTACTTCCGGCACGATCACATATTCGGCACCACCGGCAACGGCGGCAGACATGGCCAGATCGCCACAGTGGCGGCCCATGATCTCGACCACGGAGATACGGTGGTGGGAGCTGCAGGTGTCGCGCAGGCGGTCGATGGCGTCAACCACCACGTTCAGGGCGGTATCAAAGCCGATGGTGAAGTCGGTACCGGCGATGTCGTTGTCGATGGTGCCCGGCAGGCCGATGCAGGGGAAACCCTCTTCGGTCAGCTTCTTGGCACCCATGTAGGAGCCGTCACCACCGATGACGACCAGCGCATCGATACCGTGTTTTTTCAGGTTTTCGATCGCTTCGGCGCGCACTGCGGGGTCTTTGAAAGCAGGGAAACGGGCGGAGCCGAGGAAAGTACCACCACGGTTCACCACGTCGGAGACGCTGTGACGCTCCAGCTTGACGATGCGATCCTGGTGCAGACCGAGGTAGCCATCATAAATACCGTAAACTTCCAGGCCATGATGCAAACCGGCGCGAACCACGGCGCGAATGGCTGCGTTCATACCGGGTGCGTCGCCACCACTGGTCAAAACACCAATACGTTTGATTTGTTTGGTCATGAGTGCCTCTGGATCTGAGTTGTCAAATACGAATGTTTAAATAGACAAGCCACTTTTACTATATCGGCTTTCATATGGGATGCGGGGGCCACCATAGGAAAAGCGATACAAGAGAGGGGGCGAGCCCCTCTCTTTGCCGTAATCAGCGATTACTTGGCAGCGCCAGCGATGATCTGGGAGAAGTCGTCCACTTTCAGGGACGCACCACCGACCAGGCCACCGTCGATGTCCGGCTGACCGAACAGGTCGGCTGCAGTGGCGCCAGTGACGGAACCGCCGTACAGGATCTGTACTTTGGCAGCAACGGCGGCATCAAAACCGGCCAGGTACTGACGGATGTGAGCGTGAACGGACTGAGCGATCTCCGGAGTGGCAGTCTTGCCAGTACCGATGGCCCATACCGGCTCGTAAGCGATAACGGCGTTGTTGAAGGAGGCAATGCCGCAACGGTCGATAACAGCTTTCAGCTGGGTCTCAACCACGTTCTTGGTCACGCCGGCTTCGAACTGCTCCAGAGTTTCACCGATGCACAGAACCGGCACCAGGCCGCCTTTCTGGATCGCTTCGTACTTGGCAGCAACCACGTCGTCACTCTCGGCGTGCAGGGTACGACGCTCGCTGTGGCCGACCAGAGAGTAGGTGCAACCAAAGGCTTTCAGCATGGAGGGGGCGTTTTCGCCGGTGAAGGCGCCAGACTCGTGAACGTCAGCGTTCTGGGCACCGTAGGCAATCTTGCTGCCAGCGGTCAGTTGCTCAACCAGACCCAAAAAGATAACCGGCGGGCAGACGGCGACTTGTACAGAAGGATGAGCGGCAGCAGCCGGGGTCAGTCCTTTGATCAGAGCTTCTACAGAAGCTTTGGTGCCGTTCAGTTTCCAGTTACCCATTACCAGGTGCTGTCTCATCTTGTATATCTCCTAGGCATTTGATTGCGCGACATTATATGAATTGAACCGAGCCCAAGATAGCTGACCCGGCGGCAAATGACGTAATTTTTTTTCGCTTTCCTGATCCAAATCAGGAATGAAACGCTTGATCGCTCATTCGTTAACCTGCCCCCGCAAGCGAGCCCACCATACCCCAATCCATTCGTGGATGGCAGCTTCGGAATACATCAAATAACGCCCTTTGGGTAAATAACTGTAGAGGGGCTGGGGTACCTGGCTCTGCTTGGCGGTGTAGTCGGTGGGGGCTGGCACGGCCTTGAGTCCCTGACCCTGATAGAGGGCCATGGCACGTGGCAAATGAGTGGCCGAACTGACCAGCGCCACCTCTTTTCCTTTCAGATGGCGGCTGATACTGACCGCCTCATCATGAGTGTCTTTGTTGTTTTCAAACAACGTCATCCGCGAACGGGGTATGCCGAGGCTCTCGGCCATCCGGGCATTGACCTCGGCATTGGAGAGGGGATCCCCCGATACATAGCCGGAGAAAACCAGCTCGGCGTCCGGATAGGCCTGGGCAAGGCGAACCCCCTCTAGAGTCCGTGCCAGGGCGATATTGTTCTGCCAACTGCGCATCGGCACCGCCGGGTCGCTGACATGGCCGTTGCCGAGCACCACGATGGCCTCGATGTTGGGATGCTTGCTCACCTCGAATGGCGGGAAGGTTTGTTCCAGCCCGCGGGCCAGTTCATAGCTCACCGGCCGCATCCCCATCAGCGCCACAATGAGCAGCGAGAGAGTGGCCAGCAGTTTGCCAGTTTTCTGAAAACGGGTGAACCAGAGTAGCAGCAGGGCGACCAGCAGCAGGGAGAGTGAGAAGGGGAGCGGCATCAACAGCTGACCCAGCCACTTTTTGAGCACAAACACGACAGACACTTCCTTGAGTTTTCAGCAAATTCGGGATGTGACAGAATACCTCTCTTTTTTGGGATGGCCACAACCCTGTGGCGCTAATGTTGAGTTTCTCCTTGAAGCACGATCAGAGTTTTGACGGGCGCGCCGACAAGTTCGCCCGCAACATTTACGACTCCACCAAGGGGCGCATCCGCACCACCATTGTCTGGAGCGACATCGAAGCCTGCCTGGCCCGCCTTGGCAACCGTCCGCTGCGCATCCTCGATGCGGGGGGCGGTTTTGGCTATTTCGCCCAGAAGCTGGCGGCCATGGGCCATCAGGTGGAGCTATGCGATCTGTCAGCAGAAATGCTGGAACTGGCCCGCAGCCAGATCGCCGAGAAGGGGCTGGAAGACAAAATCCGTCTCATCCATTGCCCCATTCAGGATCTGAAGCAACACGTGACCGGCACCTTTGATCTGGTGCTCTGCCATGCGGTGCTGGAGTGGCTCGCCGAGCCGCGCCAGACCTTGCTGGGTCTGTTCCCTTTCGTCAATGCCGGGGGCATACTGTCGCTGCTTTTCTACAACCGTCATGGTTTGCTGTTCCAGAGCCTGGTGGTGGGCAATTTTGACTATGTGCGCCTTGGTCTTCGCAAGAAGCGCCAGACTGCGCTTACGCCCACCAATCCCCAATTGCCGGAGCAGGTCTATGACTGGATTGGTCGCGGGGGGCTGCGCATCATCGGCAAGACCGGAGTGCGGGTGATCCACGACTATATGCGTCACAAGCAGGATCAGGTGGAGAAGTTCGACGATCTGCTGGCCATGGAGCAGCAATATTGCCGTCAGGAGCCTTTTGTCGCCCTCGGTCGCTATATCCATGTGATGGCCCAGAAGCCGGCCAGCTGATTGCTCGCAGTTCACGTCGATGTGAACCATGTTTTCGATGCTACCGGATGTAGCCGCGCGCACGATTTTGCGCCCAATACAACAACGAGATGACAACATCATGATGAGTACATCCCGTACCCTGCCAGAGCGTTCTTTGCCGGAGCTAGTAGGGTGGGTCAGGCAGGAGGGGTTGGCGTTGAGCCTGCCGACCGACCGGCTGGCCTTTCTGATTGCAATCAAGACCCTGTCCGAAGATGAGTCGGACCTGTCGGAAGCGGCGCTGCACGACGCCTTTGGCTATGTCAGCAGCGCCTTCGGCCAGATGGACGAGACCCTTACCGGTCGCGCCAACAACGCCATCAACGATCTTATTCGCCAGCAGCTGCTGTCGCGCTTCAACACTGACATGGTGGCGGGGGAGAGTCTCTACCGCCTGTCGCGCCTGGGTGTGAGCATCGTCGACTTCTTTATGGATCAGCGTCAGGTTGACTCCATCAAGCTCTCCATTCTGCTCGAACACCTGGCTGCCGAGCTCGACACCGCCCGCAAGGCGGCGCTTGAAACCAACACCCGCGAGCAGTGGGATGCCGAGGTGCTGCCGCGCCTCACCTTCTCGCTGGAAGAGACGCTGGGGCGCATCGATCTCACCCAGCGCGCCATGGATGAGCAGCAGAATCAGGTCAAGAGCGAGATTGCGGCCCTGTTGACCCAGAACTGGGTCGATGCCATTCACAGCTGCGAAAAGCTGTTGCACGAGACCGGCCAGACCCTGCGCGAGCTGCAGGATACCCTGGATGCTGCCGGCCACCGCCTGCAGGCGGGGCTGCTCAACATTCAGGAAGCGGCGCAGGGGCGTGACGATCTGTTCCACGTCGAGGAGCTAACTCACGCCTTGCAAGGTCGTCTTGACGTCATCACCAGCTGGGGTCAGCAGTGCATCGAGCTCTGGTCCCGCTACGACAGACATGTCCACAAATTTATCCGCAACGCCATCGATATGGACAAGAACCGCGCCTTCAGCCAACGGCTGCGCGAGTCTATCCGAAACTTCGAGCAGCACAACTGGCAGCTGCGGGTGGCCGAAGAGCCCCGTCTGCTGGAGCTGCGCGACGAAACCATCGCCATCCACGACGAGGAGGTGACCGGTGAGGTGCCCCTCGAGATGGAGTACGTCGAGATGGTGGATATCAACCAGGAGCTGGCCGAACGTATCGAGCGCTATCTGGCCCGCTACCCCGAGCAGGGCCAGCAGCTGGACTTGGCCGATGTGCTGCGGGAATACCTGCTGGATTACCCGGCTCATGCCCACTTCGATGTGGCGCGTCTTCTGATCGACCAGGCCGTGCGCCTGGGCCATGCCAGCGGTGAGCGCGAACTGCATCGCCAACCCGCATGGAAACCCATTAACCAAGCTGGATCCAAGGTTCAGGCCTATGTCATTGATCAATACTGAGTTTCCCTTGCCGCTGCGGCTCGCAGAGGCGATTGCCAACCCCTTGTTTCCGCGCATCGACACCGCCTTGCGCTCCGGTCGCCACATCAGTGCCGACGAGTTCGAGCAGCATTCGGCGCTGGTCGAATATCACAGCGAGCTGGAGATCTTCTACGGCCGCTATCAGGTGGAGCTGATCAAGGCGCCGGAAGGCTTCTTCTACCTGCGTCCGCGCCCGAGCTCCGACATCGGCACCACTGTGCTCTCCGAGCTCGATATGCTGGTGGGCAAGGTGCTCTGCTACCTCTACCTGAGCCCGGATCGTCTGGCTTCGGAAGGGGTATTCGCCATGGCCGAGCTGCAGGAAGAGGTGTTGAGCCTCGCCGACGAGAAGCAGCTGCTGCGGATGGTCAACAGCCGCTCCGGCGGTACCGATCTCGACAAGAAGAAGTTGCTCGAAAAGATCCGCACCTCCATGCGCCGTCTGCGCCGCCTTGGCATGATCACCGCTCTTGGCAACGGGGATAAATTCCGGGTCAACGAATCGGTGTTCCGTTTCGCCGCTGACGTGCGCTCCGATGAAGATCCGCGCGCCGTTCAGCTGCGGATGATCCAGGAGGGTGAAGCCATCTTCCACGACGACGAAATGCCGAGCAGCGACTCGCTCTTTGATGACATCGAGGCGGATCTCGATGAAGAACAACTGGATCTGGAGGTATAACCGGTGCGAGGCAAGTTCAAATCCCTGACCATGGTCAACTGGAACGGCTTCTTTGCCCGGACCTTCGATCTCGACCAGCTGGTTACCACCCTTTCCGGCGGCAACGGCGCGGGCAAGTCCACCACCATGGCGGCCTTTATCGCGGCGCTCATCCCCGACCAGTCACTGCTGCATTTCCGCAACACCACGGAAGCGGGATCGAGCAGCGCCTCCCGTGACAAGGGGCTCTACGGCAAACTGCAGCGCGGCCACTGCTATTCCCTGCTGGAAGTGATGAACAGCCGCGAACAGCGGATCTGGGTCGGCGTGCACCTCGAGCAGGTGGCCAACCGTGACAACAAGGTCAACATTACCCCGTTTGCGCTGGTGGATGTGCCGGAGAATCTGGCACCGACCGATCTGCTGCTGGAGAAGCTCGATGGCGGCAAGGGTCGGGTACGCGCCTTTACCGATCTGAAAGGGGCAGCCGCCGAGCTGGGGGCGCTGAAAGTCGCCAAATTCAATACGGTGACCGACTATCACAACTTCATGTTCGAGTTCGGCATCACCCCGAAGAAGCTGCGTGATCAAAAAGATCGCGGCAAGTTCTATCGCCTGATCGAAGCCTCCCTCTACGGCGGCATCTCCTCGTCCATCAGCCGTTCTTTGCGTGAATACCTGCTGCCGGAGAACTCCGGGGTGCGCAAGGCGTTTGCAGACATGGAGGCGGCCATCTATGAAAACCGCCGCACGCTGGAGGCCATCAAGGAGACGCAAGGTCAGCGGGATCTGTTCAAGAACCTGATCACCGAAACCACCCACTATGTGGCGGCTGACTATGTGCGCAACGCCGCCGAGAAGAGCCGCCTCTCCGAGTTGGCCCTCAAAGCGCGCCAGGAGCTGGCCGACAAGCGCCGCATTCTGGCCGAAGAGAAGCAGCGCGCCATCTATCTGGCCGACGAGGTGGAGCAGCTCACCAACCGCGAGAAACTGCTGACCGACGAGCTGGAGTCTGCCTCCGAGCATCTGGCCAAGGTGATGGCGGCCGTCAGTTTGCAGAAGAAGATCGAGATGTACCGTGCCGATCTGGCGGATCTCTCTGACAAATTCGAACAGCAGCAGGCGGTAGTGGAGGAGATCCACGGCCAACTGCTGGAGGTGGAAGAGCGCAAGGAGCTGGCACAGGCCGAGGTAGACAGTCTCAAGACCCAGCTGGCCGACTACCAGCAGGCGCTCGATATCCAGCAGACCCGCGCCATCCAGTACCGTCAGGCGGTGCAGGCTCTCGATGCTGCCCGCGAGCAGTGCGAGCTGCCGGGGCTGACCGCCGAACAGGCGAGCGACACTCTGCACCAGTTCCGCGCCGCCGAGCAGAGCCTCACCAGCCGGGTGCTGGGGGCCGAACAGCAATTGGCGCTGGCCAAGGCGGCGGTGGCCGAGCACGAAGCGGCGCTGGCGCTGTTGCTCAGCATCGCTCCGGAAACAGTACGCGAGGCCGCCTGGCCTACCGCCCAAGCGCTGCTCAAGCGTCACATCGAAGACAAGGCTCGCATCGCCCAGGGGCAGGGGCTGCGCGCCGCGCTGGCTCGCCTAGAGAAAGAGAGCGAAAGCCAGAAGAGTCTCTTCAAGCTGCGTGACGAGCTGCAGCAGGCCTCCGGCCAGCTGATTGCCAGCAGCGATGAGCTGGAGATCTTCCTCGAAGCCCAGCGCACCCGTCAGGAGGAACTCTCCGAGCAGCAGGCGGAGGTGAACCAGCGCCGCGCCAGCCTCGAGCATCAGGGCACCCAGCTGGGCCGTGACATTGCGGAGCTCACCAAGCTGGCGCCGCGCTGGCTGAAATCCTTTGAAAAACTCGAGCAACTGCGCGAGCAGAGCGGTTTGCCGCTCGCCACCGCCGAAGAGCTTTCGGCCGGTATGCAGACAGTGCTCGACAAGGAGCGCGAGTTCGAGCAGGAGAGCAATCGCATCGCGGCCCAGAAACAGGCGCTGGAGCTGCAAATTCGCAACCTGCAGCTGGGGGCTGGCGAGGCGGATCCCCGCCTTGCCCGCATCGCCGAGCAAGTGGGGGGCGTACTGCTCTCCGATGTCTACGACGACATCTCCATCGATGATGCCCCTTACTACTCCGCGCTCTACGGCCCTGCTCGCAGCGCCCTGGTGGTGCTCGACCTCGAAGGTGCCATCGAGCGGCTGAAAAAGCTGGAAGATTGCCCGGAAGATATCTACCTGATTCAGGGCAACCCCGACTCCTTTGACGAGGATCTGGTGGAAGCGGACGAGCTGGGGGACGCCGTGCTGGTGCGCACCAGCAAGCGTCAGGTGCGCTTCTCCCGCTATCCCGAGCTGCCGCTGTTTGGTCGCGCGGCGCGGGAAAAACGGATCGAGCAGCTCGACCTTGAACGCGAAGGGCTGATCGAGGGTTACGCCAAGGCTGCGTTTGAGCAGCAGAAGTACCACCGTCTCTACGGTCACTTCCGCGACTTTATCGGTCAGCATCTGGATATCGCTTTCCGCCCCGACCCCGAAGCCGAAGTGCAGGCCAAGCAGGCAGAACTGCGCGCGCTGCAAGGGGCCATCGGTGAGTGCGACAAGCAGCTGAGTGATGCCAAAGCGGCCGCCGCCCAGCTGACCCGCCATATCCAGCTGGTGCAGGGGATGCTGCCCTTTGCCCACCTGTTTGCCGAGACAGACCTGGCGGCCCGTCTCGAGGCGGCTCACGCCGATGTGGAAGCGCTGAAACAGGCCGAAGCCTTTATCGCCAAACACGGCAAGTCGCTGGAGAAGCTGGAAACCATGGTGCAGGTGCTGCGTCAGGATCCGCAGGATCTGGCCGCGCTGCAGGCGGCCTTCGATGAGGTAAGCGACCTGCTGGCCGAGCAGAAGCGCCGTTGCTACGCCCTCGATCAGCTGGTGGCCCGTCTGCCTCACTTTGCCTATCAGGATGCGCAAGACCTGCTGGGCAAGGCCTCCGAGATGAGCGAGCGACTCAAAGAGAAGCTGAAAGCGGCCGAGCTTGCGGCCCGCACCGCTGGCGAGCAGCACAAGCAGATTGCCCAGCGTCACACCGAGGCGCTACAACTGCGCACTGCGCTGAATTCCAGCGTCGAGGCCAAGCGCCAGACCCTGACCGAGTTCGAGCAGGAGCTGGCGGCCATGGGGCTGACCCTCTCTGACGATATGGAAGAGAAGGCGCGCGCCCACAAGAAAGAGATCGAAGAGCTGCTGATCCGCACCCGTTCCCGTCGCACCAGCGCCGAGGCCCAGTTGCAGGTGACCAAGCGCGAGATCGAATCCCTCGGTGGTCGTCTCAAGCTGGAAGGCAAGGATTACTACAGCGCCCGTAAATCTCTGGTGGGTCACAAGGCGAGCTGGTCGCGGGTGGTGCGGTTGGCGCGGGAGACCGACGTCGAGAAGCGTTTAAATAAGCGCGAGCTGGCGTATCTTGACAGCGACGAGCTGCGCTCCATGTCGGACAAGGCCCTCGGCGCTCTGCGGGTGGCGGTGGCCCACGACGAGGCCCTGCGCGATGCGCTGCGTCTCTCCGAGGGCAACCGCAGCACCGAGCAGAAGGTCGCCTTCTACGTGCAGGTCTACCGTTACCTCAAGGATCGCATCCGCAACGACATCATCCGCTCCGATGATCCGGTGGAAGCGATCGAGGAGATGGAGATCGAGCTAGCCCGTCTCGCCGACGAGCTCAAGCAGCGGGAAACCCATCTGTCGCTCTCCTCCCACGAGGTGGCGGCCAAGATCACCAACATCATCCGTCGCGAGCAGAACCGCATCCGGGTGCTCAACCAGGGCTTGCAGAACATCGCCTTCGGTCTGGTGCGCGGGGTGCGCCTCAACGTCAATATCCGCGAGGCCCACACCCGTCTGCTGACGGCGCTGGCCGATCAAACCGCCATGCACAACGATCTGTTCGCCGACAAGGAGCTCAGCTTCTCCGAGGCGATGGCCAAGCTGTTCCAGCGCCTGAACCCGCAGATCGAGCAGGGGGATCGCAGCTATCAGGTGATGGGCGACGTGCTGCTCGACTATCGCAACTATCTGGAGCTGGAGATCGAGGTGCAGCGCGGGGCCGATGGCTGGCTGCGTGCCGAGAGCGGTGCGCTCTCTACCGGTGAGGCGATCGGTACCGGTCAGGCCATCCTGCTGATGGTGCTGATCAGCTGGGAGGAGGAGTCTCGCCGTCTGCGCGGCAAGGATATCGCCCCGTGCCGCTTGCTGTTCCTTGACGAAGCGGCCCGTCTGGATGGCAAATCCATCGCCACCCTGTTCGAGCTGTGCGAGCGGCAGGATATGCAGCTGCTTATCGCGGCGCCCGAGAACATCAGCCCCGAGAAGGGCACCACCTACAAGCTCATCCGCAAGGTACAGGGCAAGCACGAGCACGTGCATGTGGTCGGCCTGCGTGGCTTCGGCTTTGCCGATGACAAGCTGATTGCCTGAGAAGTCTCTGGCCCATCCGACACGGGATGACCGGTAACTAGTTGAAAGGGAGGCATTTGCCTCCCTTTTTACATGGAAGATATGGCAAAGTAGCCGCACCGTCGCTGCTGCCTGACAACAAGGCGAGTAACATGATGAGTGCCTTGGAGCTATGGCAAGGTGAGGTCTCCGCCCGTGTCGCCAGCGTCACCGGCCGCATCGAAGATGCAAAAATAGCGCAGAGTGGAAAGAAGAGAGGAGAGGGGAAAGGTGCAACATATCCAGAAAGGGCTGCTGTTATCTCTTTGCCTGCTGCTGGCGGCCTGTAGCAGCCGTTATGACGAGAGTCACGGCGGCAGCTGGCGCGGCTATAGCGAAACCGGCTATGCCAGCTATTATGCCGACCGCTATCATGGCAAAAAGACCGCCAGCGGCGAGTTATATCGCAACAACCTCAATAGCGCCGCCCATATGGAATTGCCCTTTGGCTCCATGGTACGGGTCACCAACCTCGCCAACGGCAAGAGCGTAGTGGTCAAGGTCAATGACCGCGGCGCCTTTAAAAGCGGGCGTATTATCGATCTCTCCAAATCTGCCTTTAGCACCATCGGCAATATTCGCGATGGGATTATCAAAGTAAAAATAGAGGTGCTCTAGCAGTCCACTTGTTCAGTGGCGTGAACAGAGTATCCGTTCTGCATGGCTATATCCTGCAAGTCGCTACTCTTACACTGCTCCGTATCCAAGAGGTACACCCAATCGAAATACTTGAACGATTGATCTGATAACGGAGCAGATGAAGATGAATGAAGAGAAACTGGTGTCCATCGCAGTGCTTAAAGCTAGAGCCGGTATGAGGGAGCAGCTGCGCCGGGAGTTGATCAAGCTTATTGAGCCTACTCGGCACGAACCGGGTAACTTGGACTATGTGCTGTTTGAATTGCGAGATGAGCCAGGCACCTTTTACATGCGTGAGGCATTCGTCAGCCAAGCCGCGTTGGATAGCCATTGTCAGACTGACTATTTTCAGGCCTTTGCCGCGCAGGCTGAGTCTCTGCTTGCAGAGCCACTGCAGCTTATTTTCCTAGATGAGGTCAGCTACTCTTAATCCATTCGGGTCAGGGGGCCCGATTTTTTATTCATATCTCAAGTGCGAGATAAGATGCGTTTCAAGCAAGTTATCACGCCAGTCTTTTGCCAGCCTGCATCTACTAATCCTCTGATTTTTAATTACTCTCTCCTGTTTATATCCAAGATGCTTTCATCTTCCTGTTAACGGATAAGATATCCAAATGAGAATTTAATTTGGGCTCAAGTTCAGTGGTAGTGGTATAACCTGCTATCGCAGGAAGGCATACCAAACGATGGTGCTGACCATCAGCGCGTCGATATGAGGTGGGCAGGGAGGACGAGAATGGGTATTGAGCTTGTAGATGTACCGCAGAGTGAATTTGAGCAGGTCTTTACTGCCGTGAAACAGGGGATTTTTCCCTATGTTGAGTCGCTCTTTGGCTGGGATGACCAATTTCAACGCGAACGGCTAGCCAGCTCCTATCTGCCGCAATGGTTTTCGTGGCTCCTGCATGGGGGAGAACGCATTGGTCTGTTATGTAGCAAGCCATATGAGGATGCCCAGCATGTTCATCTGCTGATTATTTTCCCTCAGTATCAAGGGCGGCAGCTTGGCGCTGCCGTGATGGAACGGCTGCATCAGGAGGCTGAGCGTGATGGGAAATGCCGGATCACCTTGTCCAGCTTCACAGACAACCATGGGGCGATACGGTTTTATGAGCGCCTTGGTTACAACGTGGTCGAAGAGGATCAGGCGTTTGTCTCCATGTCCCGGCCGTTGGGCTGTGACCTCTGATTGAAAAAAGTGGTTAATGGAGAGTTGTGATGGCGATTTTGAATATTTTGACGGCTCCTGATCCCAGGTTGAGGATAAAGGCCGAGCGAGTTGAGGATATCGCTGCCGTACAGGGGCTGATCGATGACATGCTGGAGACCCTGTATGCGACGGAAAACGGGATTGGTTTGGCCGCGACTCAAGTCGGGCGTAAAGAGGCGATCGTTATTATCGACTTGTCCGAGAGCAGGGATCAGCCGCTGGTTTTGATTAATCCACAAGTGATAAGCGGTACTGAAAAGGTGCTTGGACAAGAGGGTTGTCTCTCCGTACCGGATTATTACGCGGATGTCGAGCGTTACAGCTCGGTGGTGGTATCTGCACTGGATCGAAAAGGTAATCCGATCACCATCGAGAGCAGCGATTTTTTGGCCATTGTCATGCAGCATGAAATTGATCATCTGGATGGCAACTTGTTCATTGATTACCTGTCACCGCTCAAGCGGCAGATGGCACTCAAACGCGTTAAAAAATCTCTGAAGTCCGCCAGCTAATGTTTGCAGATAGTGGCTGGCCGTTTTAGTTATGTGAAGAGCAGGCAGAATGAAAGTAGCAAGATGGAATGTCAGGGCACTGTTTGGCCGCAATAGCAATGAGGTGCGGGGACGTTATGGGCTGAAGGCCCTGCTGTTGCTGGGAACATTGTGGGCCGCACTCCCCGTATCAGCCGATGAAGAGCAGCTGCCGGCCGAATATCGCCCCTTTGTGCAGCAGTTGGTCGATGCGGCAGAAGCCCGGGATCATCAGGCCCTTGCCAATCAAATGAAATACCCCTTCAAGCAGGAGTATCCCATTCCTGCCATCAAAACCCCGGCGGAGATGCTGACCCGTTTTGATGAGGTATTTGATGACGCCATATTAAAAAGTATTGCTACATCCCGGGTCGGGCAGGATTGGCAGACCATGGGCTGGCGCGGCATCATGCTGGGCAGTGGCGAGGTCTGGATGGATTTTGATGGCAAGGTCATCGGTATCAATCATCAGACGGCGCAGGCCGCCAAATTGAAAGCCGAGCTTATCGCCAGGCAGAAAAGCGACCTTTATCCCGGTCTGCGGGAGTACAAGCGCCCCGAGCTGATGTGGCAGACCGAGAAATTTACCATCCGCATCGACGAGTTGGACGATGGCCACTATCGCTACGCCTCCTGGGCCAAGGGCAAGACGCTCGCCGACAAGCCGGATCTGGTGCTGAAAAATGGCACCGTCAGGGTGGAGGGGACAGGGGGCAATCATACCTATCTCTTCACGAGTGGCCCCTATCGCTACGAGTGCGTCGTCACTGTGCTGGGTGAGCGAGGCGTGCCACCGGGTGAGCTGGTGGTCTATAAAGACGACGTCGAGATAGTGCATCAACCGGTGATCAAGGTGCTGTGACAGCAAATCCACATAAAGAGAGATCAAAGAGCGGCCAGGAGCCGCTCTTTTGTTTTCTCTAACTGACAGATGATTCGCTAGCTTTGCGGCACCCTGACCCCTTTATCGAGATAGAGGCTGCTGTAGTGGGCGCGGTGGGTGACAAACATCACCTGATGGCGGCTGCCGTCGGAAAGGATAATAAAATCCCCCGCCTGAGCGGGGCTTTGCAAGGTGATCTCCTGCTCGGGGGCGGTCAGGCGATCGACATCTTCCTTGAAGGTGAGGGTGTAAGAGTACATATGGCGCTCCACTGCTGGCTCATATCAAACACTCCGTTGAAGGTAGTTGCTGGCAAGGGGGGGCGCGGCGCCCGATTGGCGCTGTTAGACCAAATAGCGGTGATGAGAACGTGCGTGGTTTCAGCTGGGTTGTTTTGCTGAGGTGCGCTTGAGGCCTTTACATCAAGGCAATTGGTATCAAAAGCGATGGGAAAGGGGCGAAAAGGAGGATGAAAAAACCGCCAGTTGGCGGTTTCTCTTATGCGATGGGTCCTACTTCAGGGCCTTCTTCAGCTTCTTGATCTTGCCTTCATGCTTGGCAATTTTCTCAAGACGAGCGGCGATTTTCTTCTTGATCTCTTTCTTGCTTGCTTTGGCCATCGGTGGCGCTCCTTTGCAGTGGGGACACATGAGGTGTCAGTGTTGTGGGTCTTCCCTTTGACGCCCCAGAGTGCCACAGGGCTCCTTTGTGAACCAGCACTCTGTTGCTTTAATAGCCAGTTCGCTATAACTGCAAGGGGCTGAGCCAGCGCAGCAGTTGCTGGCCAACCCGCAGGTTGGCCAGCAGGGCCATATGGCTGGTGCGATAGACAATCAGGGTATGGGCAGGAAGAAAAGCCAGCTGATGGCGCGCTTCGTTGTGCTGGCCGAGGGCGCTGCGTAGCGGCACCAGTCCATCGCCAATCAGCCGATCAGCCAGCAGGCTGCGCTTGGCGGCAGTGGTCGCGGCAATGGCATAGCAGTTGACGCCACAGGGCAAGGGGAGTGGGACGCGGGGATCGCGCAAGGGCGCGGCGGGGTCGGGTTGGGCCACTTCATCGATCACCTTGCCGTGGCGCAGATCCTTGATGCCTGCACTGCGCAGCCGTGCCAGCCTGACGAAGGGTTCGCTGTAGGCGGTAGCGGGCAGCAACTGTTCCAGCCAGTGACCGGCATGTTCGAGCGGCGCGCCGTGGTGTGGTGTGCCGAGAAATATCAGGTTGGCAAGGTGCGCAGGCCAGGTGAGCCCGGCCACGCTGGCATGGTGGCAGGCGCTGCGGGCAACCAGTCCACCCATGCTGTAGCCCATTATCGTTATCTCTTTGAGTTCTCCCGGCCAGTGGGCGAGCAACTGCTCCAGCAACAGGGCAAGTTGCTGCCCGTTTTGTGCGATGGGCAGGCCCGAGTTGTAGCGCAAATAAAGAGGCAGATAGCCAAGCGCGGCGGCAAGTTGCTCTCCGTGATTGACCGGTTTGCCTTGATGCTCGGTCTGCCACTGCAGATCGTTCATGCAGAGGCCATGGATCATCAGCAGCACCCGTCCCTCGCGGGGTAGATCCTTTGGCATCGCCTGCCAATCGAGGGGCTTGCCCTGATAGCGCAGTGTCATGGGGGTGGCGAGGGCATTGTGGTGTTCGACCAGCTTGTCCCCCAACACGCCGTTGAGTGTGGCGATCAGGGCCGCACGTTTCGGGGTCTCGGGGATCTGGTGGGGCGGCGGAGTGGCTGGCAGGCGGCTGAGCAGTTGGTTGATGCCGCTGCTTAGGTTGTTGGCGGCGCCATGTACCCCCTTGTAGACCAGCCCGGTGATCCCGGCTGTTTTTCCCTCATCCCGTCCCTTGAGCCCCATACCGCTCAGTACCGCCTGATGTACCGCTTCGGTGATCTCTACCGCGGCGGGCAGCACCAGAGTCAGCAGGTGCGCCAGCTCGCGGATATCCGAAAGATGCCAAGAAGAGGATGGCGAGGGGTCTGTGGCGTCGGTCATGGCAAGCCCTTGTGAAAGCGGGTATCGCGTTGTCGTGCCGCGAAGAGCGCAGCGTATCTCTATATCAAACCAGCTTGCGCCCTTTGTAGCGGGTTTACCAGTACGGGCCATGCATGGCGGGGCTGATAAGAACCGCTTGCGAAGCCGGTCACGGTAATGACAGGGAAAATCACCTCTACTTCGTCATATGAAGCCACATGGAGAGGTGAGGATGTCGCTGTTTGATGAGATGCGGGTACAGGATTTGTGTGCACGGTTGCTCGATAGCCAGAACGGAAAGGGCTGCTCCCTTGAGAGTCGGCATGGCCGCGAGTTGAAGCATCTGTTGCAGGCAGTGGCCGGGATCAAGCCGGTTGGCCGAGGTGCTCATTATGCGTTGACCGACGCGGGGCGGACTTATCTGACCGGACAACTGGCACGGGCTGCGCCCCCCGAACCGGACAAGGGGGAGCAGCTGCAACGAATGGGAGTGAGTTTGCCTGCACGGCTCAATCAGGCCTGCTTTTATGCCCTCTGGCATGGGGACAGCAAGCATCCGCGGTCAGCATCCCTTGCCGCGCCACTGCTTGCGGAATTGTCGCTCACGCAGGATGAGGTGATCCGCATCCGTACCCTCGAACCGCTCTCACTGGTCGATCTGCAGGGTCAGCAGCACGATATGACTGCAATGATGGCGTTGTTGGGAGAGTTGGCGTTGCCGGAGCGGACTCTGGGCACGCTGGCTGCCATCGGTTGGCAAGGGGAGCGGGTCATTACGGTGGAGAACAAGGGGGCCTTTGTCGACTACCCGCTGCAACCCGGGCAACTGCTGCTTTTTGCCCCCGGTCGCAATACCACCCTGGCCAAACAGCTGATCCCGCTGCTGCCTGCGGGCGTGCAGTGGGCCCATTTTGGCGATCTCGATCAACGGGGTATCGATATTGCCATCGAGCTGGCGCGCGAGCTAAATCGACCGGCCATGCTCTGGCTTCCCTGTGAGCTGCAACCTTATCTGGATCACTATGCCCGTCCGGTACGCACCTTTGCGACGGACAGTGGCAAGGTGCCCTGGGGTGTGACTAAGCAGGCTGATCAGGTCGATAGTCATGGCGCGTTGGCAGGCGTTCCCTGGCTCGATAAACTGATCACAGACGGGACTTGGCTGGAGCAGGAGGTATTGATTCTGGCGCCTCGCTGGTGGAGCTGGTCATTGGAAGCGATGGGCAATCAGGTGTGAAACGGGGAGCCCGCGCTCCCCGTCATTTTGTGGTCAGCTGTTTACTTGGCGTTGATGGGCCCCTTGGTGCCGGCATCATTATCGACCCAGCCATCTTCACCCTTGATGCGGCGATCCCCCTGAATGGTGTAGATGACCATGCCATCCTTGAACACCAGCGCACCATCGGATTTCTTGGCATTGACCTTCTTGTCGTTGACCCACACCTGATCCTTGCCATCGATGCGGATATTAGCCACGGTGGCGCCGGTTTGGGGGAAGGTGGCGATCCAGTTGCCCGCATAGGGGCTGGCGCTGGTTGCCGCGGCCGGAGCATTGCCAACACCGGCAGCTGCGTTCTCAGCCTTGGTTTTGTTGATATCGCAGCCATTGAGCTCGCTCACCTGAGTGCAGCCCGAGCGCTCCAGCTTCTGCTCATAGCTGAGATTCAGACCGCCCTCCGCGGCTGGGGCGGCCGCGCTAAATCCCGCCTTGGCATTTTCCGCTTTGGTTTTGTGAATGTCACAGCCCTGCGCCTCGGTGACCTGGGTGCAGCCGGAGCGCTCCAGCTGCTCGGCATATTTGGCGCTGATGGCGTGGGCAGGGGCGATCCCGAGCAGGGTCAGGGTGATGAGCAGAGCAGCATTCTTGGACATAGATAATCCCTCAAAGATGTAAGTCATGCAGGTTCATCCGCGCAGTTGCGGTCGTGAACGTCGGCCTCTTCTGAGCATCCGATACAGATGCGCAGCTGGCGTATTCACGTTAGCACCTTGGGCCAACCGCGCCCAGCAATGTGGCCGGAAGATAAGGCGAGAGGCGATACGGGTGGAGAGTGCAAGGGATGCGAGATGGCAGTGACATTTCTGCAGAAGATGTGGTAACAAAAGAGCAAGTCGCTGCACGGCATTATCATAATGATAACGACAGCCCAGCTGATATCATTTCAGCCCCTGAAACGGGCCTTTGATGATAATTCTCACCGATGCCGAGATATCGCCTTTGATTATTATCACTCGGCTATTTTATGGCTTGGCTGATCCGCTCAGCTTTTTATTGAATAAACCGCTTAAATAGCCGCTGATTTTGTGGGTGGCATCACACACTTTCGCCATTTATTAATATCTGCCTGCATTTTATTGGTTTGGCACGGTTATTGATTGCCTCATATCGACGCTAACCGACGCGCTCACCCACAACCGGGATGCTGGTGACATCGTGAGTGAAAGGGGAGCTATCCATATCTCATCCAATGATTGGGGCGAACGATGAAAGCAGTTAACGAATTAATCAAAGAGATCAGAGCACTCAAATCCAACCTGCATGAAAAAGATTTTCTGCTGACCTGGGAGCAAACGCCTCAGGAGCTGGAGCTGGTATTGAAACTGGCCGAATCCCTCAAGACCCTGCGCGCCGAAAATATCTGCACCAAAGTGTTTAACAGCGGGCTCGGTATCTCGGTTTTCCGCGATAACTCCACCCGAACCCGCTTCTCTTACGCCTCTGCGCTGAACCTGCTCGGTCTGGCCCAGCAGGATCTGGATGAGGGTAAATCCCAGATCGCCCACGGCGAGACCGTCCGTGAAACGGCCAACATGATTTCCTTCTGCGCCGATGCCATCGGCATCCGTGACGACATGTTCCTCGGTGCCGGTAACGCCTATATGCGTGAAGTGGGCGCGGCACTGGATGAAGGGTTCGAGAAGGGGGTGCTGCCCCAGCGTCCGGCGCTGGTCAACCTGCAGTGCGACATTGATCACCCGACCCAGTCCATGGCTGATCTCGCCTGGTTGCAGGAGCACTTTGGCAGCCTGGAGAGCCTCAAGGGCAAGAAGATTGCCATGACCTGGGCCTACTCCCCGAGCTACGGCAAGCCGCTCTCCGTGCCGCAGGGCATCATAGGTCTGATGACACGCTTCGGTATGGATGTGACCCTGGCCCATCCGGAGGGGTATGACCTGATCCCGGACGTGATCGAAGTGGCCAAAGAGAATGCCAAGGCCTCCGGCGGCAGCTTCCGTCAGGTCACCTCCATGGAAGAGGCTTTCAAGGATGCAGATATCGTCTATCCCAAGTCCTGGGCTCCCTACAAGGTGATGGAGCAGCGTACCGAGCTGTTGCGTGCCAATGACCACGCCGGTCTCAAAGAGCTGGAGAAACATTGCCTTGAGCAGAACGCCAAGCACAAGGATTGGCACTGCACCGAGGAGATGATGAAGCTCACCAAGGGGGGCGAGGCGCTCTATATGCACTGCCTGCCGGCCGATATTTCCGGCGTCTCTTGCAAAGAGGGTGAAGTGACCGAAGGGGTATTCGAGAAATATCGTATCGCCACTTATAAAGAGGCGAGCTGGAAGCCCTATATTATCGCCGCCATGATCATGGCTCGTAAATTCTCCGCGCCGGCAGAAACCCTGGAAAATCTGATTAAAGAGGCGCAAAAGCGGGTGAAATAAATAACAGCAGGGGCAGGGTGAATATTCATCCTGCCCACGCTGTCGAATCCATTATTTCGAGTTTTCTCCCCGTGGTATCTGGATAACGGATCTCCCGGCGAGGCAGCTCTTTGTCAGGTAACGCCTAGTGAGGTAAGCATGTCCCAATTTTCGCTGAAGATGGATATTGCCGATAACCGCTTTTTTACCGCCGAGCCATCTCCGCTGTTTTCTCGCGCCGAAGCACAAAAGGCTCGCGCTTTTCATAAAAAACTGGCCGGTTATGAGCCGACCCCATTGTGCGACCTGAAAGATCTGGCCGCCTATATCGGGGTGAAAAATATATTGGTCAAGGACGAGTCAAAGCGCTTTGGCCTCAATGCCTTCAAGATGCTGGGTGGCGTTTATGCCATCGCCAACCTGCTCTGTGAAAAGTACGGGGTGGCCATCGAAGATTTCTCCTTCGATCTCATCAAACGCACCATCAAGGAGCCGATGACCTTCGCCACCACCACTGATGGCAACCACGGTCGTGGCGTCGCCTGGGCCGCCAAGCAGGTGGGTCAGCATGCGGTGGTCTACATGCCCAAGGGCTCTGCCCAGGAGCGGGTTGACCACATTCTCAATCTCGGTGCCGAGTGCATCGTCACCGACATGAACTACGACGACACCGTGCGCCTGACCATGAAGATGGCCGAAGAGCGCGGCTGGCACATAGTGCAGGACACCGCTTGGGAGGGTTACACCAAGATCCCGACCTGGATCATGCAGGGTTACTCCACCCTGGCCGACGAAGCGGTCGAGCAGATGCAGGCCATGGGCATCAAGCAGCCCACCCACGTGCTGCTGCAGGCCGGGGTCGGGGCGCTGGCGGGCGGGGTGCTGGGTTATCTGGTGGACTGCTTCGGAGCAAAAAACCTGCACAGCATAGTCGTCGAGCCGGATCAGGCTGACTGCATCTACCGCTCCGGTGTGGCGGGGGAGATGGTCAACGTGGGGGGCGATATGCGCACCATCATGGCCGGTCTCGCCTGTGGCGAACCCAACCCCCTCGGTTGGCCGCTGCTCAGAAGCTGCACCACCCAGTTCATCTCCTGTCACGACAAGGTGTCGGCATTGGGCATGAGAGTGCTCGGCAACCCCCTTGGCAATGATCCGCGCATCATCTCCGGTGAGTCCGGCTCGGTCGGTACCGGCGTGCTGGCGGCAGTGCGTCACCACCCGGATCGCGCGGCGCTGATGGAACGTCTCGGGCTAAGTCGCGACTCCGTGGTGCTGATCATCAACACCGAAGGGGACACCGATGTGACCCACTACCGGGAAGTGGTGTGGGAAGGCAAGCATCCTGCCTGCGACTAACTCTCCCGCCAGAGCAGAGACACGAATTGGAGAACTGATCGCACCTCGCCAACGGGGTGCGGTAACGGGCACAGGGCGCTGTCGACGAACAGGCCGCGCACTCTCAGTTGTTATGGAGAATCACAATGAGCAAGCAAATTCCGTTTGAAATGGTGTTGGAGAAGGCCTACCAGTACAAGGCCGAGATGAGTCAGTTCCTGCGCGACATGATCGCCATCCCGAGCGAGAGCTGCGATGAAGAGCGCGTCGTGCTGCGCATCAAGCAGGAGATGGAGAAGGTTGGCTTTGACAAGGTCGAGATCGACCCCATGGGCAACGTGCTGGGCTATATCGGCCACGGCCCGCACCTGATCGCCATGGATGCCCACATCGATACCGTGGGCGTCGGCAACATGGCCAACTGGAAGTTCGACCCCTATGAGGGGATGGAAGATCACGAGATCATCGGTGGCCGCGGCGCATCTGACCAAGAAGGCGGCATGGCATCCATGGTCTATGCGGGCAAGATCATCAAGGATTTGGGACTGGAAGATCAGTACACCCTGCTGGTGACCGGTACCGTGCAGGAGGAGGACTGCGATGGCCTCTGCTGGCAGTACATCATCGAGCAGAGCAAGATCCGCCCCGAGTTCGTGGTCAGTACCGAACCCACCGACTGCCAGATCTACCGTGGCCAGCGTGGTCGCATGGAGATCCGTGTGGAAGTGCAGGGGGTTAGCTGCCACGGCTCGGCGCCGGAGCGCGGTGACAACGCCATCTTCAAGATGGGCCCCATCCTCGGCGAATTGCAGGAGCTCAGCCACAACCTCGGTCATGACGACTTCCTCGGCAAGGGTACCCTGACCGTCTCCGAGATCTTCTTCACTTCGCCAAGCCGCTGCGCCGTGGCAGATAGCTGCGCCGTCTCCATCGACCGCCGCCTCACCTGGGGCGAGACCTGGCAAGGGGCGCTCGACGAGATCCGGGCCCTGCCTGCGGTGCAAGCCGCCGGTGCCGAGGTCTCCATGTATCAGTACGACCGTCCGGCCTATACCGGTCTGGTCTACCCGACCGAGTGCTACTTCCCGACCTGGAAGGTGGAAGAGGATCACATCACCGTCAAAACCCTCTCCAAGGCTTATCGCGAGCTGTTCAACAAGGAGCCGGTGGTAGACAAGTGGACCTTCTCGACCAACGGGGTCTCCATCATGGGTCGTCACGGTATTCCGGTCATCGGCTTTGGCCCGGGTAAAGAGCCGGAGGCCCACGCCCCGAATGAGAAGACCTGGAAAGAGCATCTGGTCAAGTGCGCCGCCATGTACGCCGTGATCCCCATGCTCTATCTGGCCGAGCTGGACAAGTAAGGGGTCTGCCGGGTGGTGACTGCCATCGCCGCCCAGCTGTTGAAAGTGCCCCGTCTCCATTGAGGCGGGGCCTTGCTGTTTGACGCGAGCTGATGTGCGAGGTGGTGAGGATGAAACGGCTGATCAAACACGGTGTGCTGGTCGATGCGCAGGGTGAATATCGTCAGGATCTGCTGATCGAGAACGGGGTGATCCTTGAGCGCGCCGCCGATATCCAGCCCGATGGCGAGACCGACGTGATCGATGCCAGCGGCTGCTACGTGATGCCGGGCGGTATCGATGTCCACACCCACTTCAACATTGATGCCGGGATTGCCCGCAGTTGCGATGACTTTTTCAGCGGTACCCGTGCCGCCGCCTGTGGTGGCACCACCACCATCGTCGATCACATGGGATTTGGCCCGGCGGGGTGCAACCTGCATCACCAGCTGGCCCGCTATCACGACTACGCCGCCGATCAGGCAGTGGTCGATTACAGCTTTCATGGCGTTGTTCAGCATGTGGATGACGCCATCCTCCACGAGATGGCCACCATGGTGCAGGAGGAGGGGATCAGCAGCTTCAAGCTCTATCTTACCTACCAGTACAAGCTGGGGGACCACGACGTGCTGCGCGCCCTGGCCCGCCTCAAAGAGGTGGGGGCGCTTGCCACCGTTCACCCCGAGAACGACGCCGCCATTGCGGCGCGCCGGGCTGCTCTGCTGGCCGCCGGCCATTGTGAGCCCTGGTATCACCCGCAAAGCCGCCCGCTGCAGTGCGAGGCGGAGGCCATCGCCCGGATGATCAATCTGGCGGGGCTCGCGGGCAATGCGCCGCTCTATATCGTCCATCTCTCCAACGGCTTGGGGCTGGAGTATCTGAAACTGGCGCGCCGTCAGGGCCAGCCGGTCTGGGTAGAGACCTGCCCGCAATATCTGCTGCTCGATGAGCAGTGTTATTACAAGGAGAACGGGGTCGACTTCCTGCTGAGCCCGCCGCTGCGCTCGCGCTGTGAGCAGGACAAGCTGTGGGTCGGCATCGCAGCTGGTGACATCGACACGGTGGCGACCGATCACTGCAACTTCTCCCACGCCCAGCGCATGACCTTGTCAGGTGGCGATTTCAGCCGCTGCCCCAACGGCTTGCCTGGGGTCGAAAACCGGATGCTGCTGCTGTTTGCCCACGGGGTGCTGGGGGGGCGCATCTCGCCATCACGCTTTGTAGCTCTCACCAGCGCCAACCCGGCGCGCCTGTTTGGCCTCTGGCCGCGCAAGGGCAACCTGCAACCGGGGGCTGACGCCGATCTGGTGATCATGGATCCCCGTGGTGACACCCTGATTTCCCATCAACAGTTGCACGACAACGGCGACTACAGCCCCTACGAGGGGATGCATTGCCCCGGCCGGATCAGGCTGACCCTGAGTCGCGGCGAGATAGTGGCCCGCGATGGCGAGTTTCTGGGGCGCCGTGGTCACGGCCGCTTTCTGGCCAGAGCGCCCTTTGACCCGGCCTTGGCGCCGGATCTGCACTGGCCTTGCCCCGCGGTGGCAGGCTGACAATCCGTTCGAAACACGCAGAGCAGCAAGGTTATGTGAACAACGAAAGGTGGGCCGGTATCGCGCCGGCTTGTCCCATCACTGGAGATAACAAGATGAAACAGAGAATCGTACTGGCCCTTGGCGGCAATGCGCTGGGCAACAACCTGCCCGAGCAGATGAAAGCGGTGCAGAGCACGGCGGGCACCATTGCCGACCTGATCGCCCAGGGGCACGAGGTGGTGGTGACCCACGGCAACGGCCCGCAGGTGGGAATGATCCAGCAGGCGTTCGAGGTGGCGGCCCGTCATGACTCCAAGGCGCCCCATCTGCCCATGTCGGTCTGCGTGGCCCTGAGTCAGGGTTATATCGGTTATGACCTGCAAAACGCCCTGCGCGAGGCCTTGCTGGCGCGTGGTATTCACAAGCCGGTTGCCACTTTGGTGACCCAGGTGGAGGTGGATAAAAACGATCCCGCCTTCCTCGACCCGAGCAAACCCATCGGCGGTTTCTTCAGCAAGGAGGAGGCCGAAGCATTGATGGCCAAGGGGGAGCGGCTCAAAGAGGATGCCGGTCGCGGCTATCGCCGGGTAGTGGCATCCCCCAAACCCGTCGACATCATCGAGAAAGAGACCGTCTCTGCCATGCTGGCTGCCGGTCAGGTGGTGATCACCGTCGGGGGCGGCGGCATTCCGGTGCTGCGCGAGGGCAATCACCTGCGCGGCGCCAGCGCAGTGATCGACAAGGATTGGGCCAGTGCCAAGCTGGCGGAGCTTATCGACGCCGACATGCTGATCATCCTCACGGCGGTAGAAAAAGTAGCCATCAACTTCGGCAAGCCCGAGGTGCAGTGGCTCGATACCCTGAGCGTGGCCGATGCCAACAGCTTTATCGCACAGGGGCAGTTTGCCAAGGGATCCATGTTGCCCAAGGTGGAGGCGGCGCTCTCGTTTGCGACATCCCTGCCGGGGCGCAAATCCCTCATCACCCTGCTGGAAAAGGCAGCCGAGGGGATCGCTGGCAAGACCGGTACCGTGATCAGCTTGTAATCATGCGTATTGACCCGCAGGGGCATCCGGCCCCCTGATAGAGTGTGGAGCCTTGGCTCCACACTCAGTTTTATTGGGATGGCGGTGACGGATCATCACTGTCGATCGTGTTCTGCAGGCCAGATGAACCGCTCTGTGGGAGTGGCAATGGGGCTAGTTGGAGTGGCAACCGGTTTTTGTGGATGGCAGAAACCTGTAGAGGCCGATACCGGCGAGCAAACCAATCATCGCCAGCAGCAGCCAGATGACTGTGGCGGGGTGGCTGCCCGCATCCCCCAACATAAAACCGATGAGCAGGTTGCCAAAGAGCGCCATGCAGCCGCCAGCGCTGGCATAGAAGCCGTAGTAGCTGCCGAGCTGCTCGGGAGGGGCGTATCGGGGCAGTTGGGCGGAAAAGAGTGGGAAGCAGAGAATGGATCCGAGCGATAGCAGGGCTACCTGCGTCAACACGCCTGCCGTCGGCCAAGGTGCCAGCAGCGGTAGAGCCAGGTAGCTCAAGCCCATCATCCCGATACCCAACCCCATGGCGAGCGGCACTCCCAGGTGCCTCTCTACCAGACGGGAGGCTGGTAGCTGGAGCAGGACGCCGATCACCGCCGAGAGGGTAAAGACGCCGCCGAGCAGGTGGGTGGCATCCGGCAGACTCTGGATATGGGCGGGCAGGGCGAGATAGAGCTGGTGGAACAGGATCTGGTAGCTGCCCGCCAGCAGGGTAAACACGATAAATGGGCGCTGGCGCACTATCTCTCTCCATTGGCGCAAAATGGCGCCACGCGGACTCTGGTGGCTCACCGGGCGTTTGGGTAGCACCCGGTATTGCAGCACGCCGAGCAGGGCGAACAGACTCGCCGCCAACAAGCCGGTCAGGGTATAGCTCTGCTGGGTCAGTGTCAGTCCAACCAGGGGCCCGAGCAGCATGCCCGCCTCGCTGGCGAGATTGTGCAGGGCAAAGGCGCGCTGACGCTGGCTCGGGTTGTGGCATTCGCTGGCAAGATACGCCTGGGCGCAAGGGGTGAACAGGGCCCCCGCAAAGCCGGTGAGGGCGGCGGCCAGCAGCAGGATGGGCAGGGACTCGGCCCAGCCGAGCAACACGAAGCCTATGGAGCGCACCAGGCAGCCCCAGACGATGGCGGGGTGATAGCCGATGCGATCCCCAAGGGTGCCCCCCAAGAGAAAGAGCCCCTGCTGGCTGAAGACCCGCATCCCCATGACCAGGCCACAGGCCCAACCGGCGAGACCCAGCCCGCTACCCATGTGCTGGGCGAGGAAGGGCATCATCATGTAGAAGCCGAGGTTGAAGGCCAGCCCGTTGGTGATAAGCAGGCGGGCAGCCGGGCTCATGCCCTGCCAGTCCCGCCAGTAGGAGGCGCCGTTCATGTGCGCCTCCCGCCAGCGCGTGGGTAGGTGGTTGCAGGGGGGGCGCAGCGCTGTGTCATGAGGCCTTTCGAACGGTTCTGAGGAAGGGGATGCCGCTCTGATCGTGGCTTATCTCCACCGGCACATGGTAGAGGCGCTCGATGAGGGCCGCGTCGAGCACCCGGGCGGGGGGGCCGAAGGCCTGCAGATCGCCCCCTGCCAGCACGATCAGCTGATCGGCAAATTGGGCTGCGAGGTTGAGATCGTGCAGCACCACCAGGGTGATCCACTGCTGCTCGCGGGTCTGCTGACACAGGTGCTCCATCAGTTGCATCTGGTGGTGCAGATCCAGGGCGCTGACCGGCTCGTCCAGCATCATGATGCGGGGATCGCGCAGCAGCACCTGGGCGAACAGTACCATCTGTCGCTGGCCGCCGCTCAAGGAGTAGAGGGGGCGATCCGCCAGATGGGCGATGCCGAGCGCCTGCAGGGCGCGACCTGCCGCCAGGATGTCCTCGTCCGCCAGACGCATGGAGAGGCTGTCGAGGCGCCCCAGTACCACCACTTCGATGACGCTCAAGTCCAGCTCCAGCTGGATGTTCTGGGGCATGTAGCCAAACTGCTGGCGCCACTTGGCCTGCGTCATCTGGCGGGCACTCTGGCCCCCCAGACGGATATCGCCGCCATCCGGGGTCAGTTCACCAAAGAGGGTGCGCATCAAGGAGGTCTTGCCGGTACCGTTCGGACCGATGATCACGTGGACTTGACCCGGATGCAGGGTGAGGTTGAGCTCTCGCAGCAGGGTCTGCTGGCCGAGGGAGAGGGTGAGTCGGGATATTTCAAGCACGTTTACGCCCCCTGCCGAGGATCAACCAGATGAAGAAGGGCACGCCAATCAGAGCGGTGACAATGCCGATGGGAAAGAGGGCCCCCGGAATAATGGACTTCGAGAGCACTGAGGCCGCCGAGAGCATGCAGGCGCCGCACAGGGCCGAGAGCGGGATCAAAAAGCGCTGATCTTCCCCCACCAGCATGCGAGCGATATGGGGTGCCACCAGGCCAACGAAGCCGATGACACCGACGAAACTGGTGGCGGTGGCGGTGAGCAGGGCGACCAGGATCAGGGTCTTCATGCGCAACCTGTCCACGTTGACCCCGAGGCTGCGGGCGCGGGCTTCCCCGAGGCGAAGGCTGGTGAGGGCCCAGGCATCCCGGTAGATGAGCAGGGTGCAGATCAGGGTGATGGCGGCGGTGATGATCAGGGAGTCCCAGGTGGTGCGCATCAGGCTGCCAAACAGCCAGAACAGGATCTGCTGGTTGAGCTCGGGGGAGGAGAGAAACTGCAGCAGGGAGAGCAGGGACTGGAACAGGAACAGCAGGGCGATGCCCGCCAGGATCAGGGTCTGGCTGCTGACATTGCGCATCATGGCAAGGCCAAATAAAAGGCTCGCGGCAAACATGCAGAGGATGAAGGCGCCAGCCGGAATGGCAACCAGGGGAGGGAGTCCAAGACCGCCGGTATAGAGCGCCAGTGCGGCACCGAGCCCCGCTGCCGCCGCGAGCCCCAGGGTGTAGGGGCTGGCCAGCGGGTTATCCAGCAGAGTCTGCATCTGGACGCCGCCAAGGCCCAGCGCAGCACCGACCACCAGCGCCATCAGGGCGATGGGCAGGCGCATGTCATGGACTATGGTGCGGGTCATGGGATCGGCCTGGCTAGGGCCGAGCAGGGCATCGACCACTTCGCCCAGTGGCAGCAGAGAGGGGCCGGTGGCGATGTCGAGCACCAGGGTAATGCACAGCACCAGAGTGAGCAGCAGGAGCCAGTGCCCGCGACGGCGCTCCCGTTGCCGCTGGCGGGCGAGGGTCTGCTGCAGGGCAGCCAAATCATTCATGATGACAATCCTGAAACGGGCGCCATGAGAGGCGCCCACAAGGGTGAAAGAGGGATGAAGAGGGCTTTGCCTAGACAGGCAGAGCCCGAACAACCAGATTCAGTTTGCGTCACCCTGCTTGATGCCCAGCATAAAGGTGCCTTGGGGGCGGATGGGCAGATAGCGCTGGTAGAAGCCCTGATAGGTGGCCTGTGGATCGAGATCCTGGAACAGATCCGGGTAGAGGGCCTTGGCCATGAACTCGATGAGCGCGGCATCCATGATGCTGCGGGTGGCGCCGTGATAGACCGCATAGAGGCGACCCTGCTGCACTGCGGGCAACTCGCTCCAGCCCGGACGGGCGGCAAAGCCTTGCAAACGCTGGCGCACGGTCTCTGCCGACACATCCTGGCCAACCTGCATCGCCTCTGCGCTGCTCACGCTCTCGTAGCCCGCCATCAGGATGACCTCGGGTTTGCTCGCCAGCAGTTGCTCAGGATGGATGGGGCCCCAGCGCTCGACGAAGGGAGCCGCGACGTTGTCACCCCCGGCCAGCAGGGCCATCGCGCCCCACATGTCCTTGCCATAGGTGTAGCTGTACTCGGCCGGGCCCTTGTCACCCAGCTCGATATAGACCCGAGGGGGCTGGCGCTTCGCGGCGGCGATGCGGGAGGTGATGATGTCAATCTTGGCCTTGTATTCGTCGGCCATCTGTTGGGCACGAGCTTCCTGACCTGTCACCTTGCCCAGCAGCAAGGTGCTTGCCATGTGGCGCTCCAGGGTCTGGGCGTTGTAGTCGATGACCACCACCGGGATCCCGGCCTGTTCGAAGCGTGGCAGATCCGGGCCGAGGGCCTCATATTGCCACTTCGCCAGGATCAGCAAATCGGGCTTGACCGCCAGGGTCTTCTCGATGGAGAAGCTCTGATCCTGCACATTGCCAAGGTCAGGCACCTTGGCCAGTTGCGGCAGGCTGGCGACATAGAGCGACCAGATGGCGGGGCGGGACTTGACGAACCAGCCACGGGACATGCCCACCAGCCGATCGGCGCCGCCTTCACCGGCCACGGCCAGATAATCCTCGGGATAGAAACCGAGCACGATACGGCTGGCCGGCAGGCTGAGGGAGACCTTGCGGCCCATCACATCTTCTACTTCAACCGGGGGATTTGCCTGCGCCATCCAGCTCATCAGGGCGAGCTGACCGAGCAGCAGCAACTTTGCCAGGGGGGGACGAAACATCTTGTGAAAACCTTGAACGGATTTTGGGGTGAGAAGTATTAGCATTTGCATTTGATGATGGCAATCGATTTTACCAGGGGTCAGATAAGGGATGTATATAGCGTGTTGGTCGTTCGAGGCCCACCTTGGCAAGGTTCTTCGCCACCGCCCCTCTTCAGGGGGCGTGCACGTTTGGGCTGTCGGCCCCCACAAGAGTAAGATGGTTCATTTCGGGGCTGGTTAGCCCGGCATGCAGGCGCACAGGCGCCAAAAAGGCAGAGTAATGAGCACAAAGATCAATATGGCGGCGCTGGGGGGGCTTGTTCTGCTCACCGCCATCTGGAGTTACAGCTGGATCGTGATGAAGCAGGTAATGCTCTACGCGGGGGCGTTCGAGTTCACCGCCCTGCGCTGCCTGTGCGGTTCATTGGTGTTGTTGTTGGTGCTGGCCCTGCGCGGCCGCCGTTATCTCAAACCCACCCCGCTTCGCTATACATTAGCCATCGCCCTGTTCCAGACCTGCGGCATGGTGGGGTTGGCCCAGTGGGCGTTGATCAGCGGCGGGGCGGGCAAGGTGGCTATTCTGAGCTACACCATGCCGTTCTGGGTGGTGATCTTCGCGGCGCTCTTTCTCGGCGAGCGGATGCGCAAGCTGCACTATCTGGCGGTCGGGGTGGCGGCCTGCGGGTTGCTGTTGGTGATCCAGCCCTGGCTGCTGCATCTTGAGTCCCTCAAGAGTGCGCTCTTGGCAATCCTCTCCGGCATCTGCTGGGGGATCAGCGCCATCATCGCCAAGCGGATGTATGCCCGCCACCCTTCGGTGGATCTGATGTCCCTCACCACCTGGCAGATGATCTACGCCACCATGGTGATGGCCGTGGTGGCGGCGCTGGTGCCGGAGCGACCCATCGACTGGCAGCCCTATGTGTTTGGTGCGCTCGCCTACAGCGCCATCTTCGCCACGGCGCTGGCCTGGAGCCTCTGGCTGTTCGTATTGAAAAAGCTGCCGGCCGGGATCGCCAGCCTCAGTACCCTGGCGGTGCCGGTGAGCGGCGTGCTGCTCTCATGGTGGCTGCTTGGTGAAAATCCGGGGCCGGTGGAGGGGAGCGGCATCGCCCTTATCGTGCTGGCGCTTCTCGTCATCAGCCGCAAGGGCAAGCGGTCGGTTGTGTCGGTGGCGGGGGAGACCCGCATCAAGCACGGCTGAGTTGATTGTCGGCAACGAAATACAAAGGGCCCGCCATCATGGCGGGCCCTTCTGGTTTTAAGAACACTCTCTTATCGGCGCTGGGCCAGATGCATCATGGCTTCGAGTACGGCGCCACCGATAGCGCGGGCCTTGTCCGATACCGTAGTGGCGTCGGCCCGCTCGCCTCTGGGGTCGATGTCACCGATCTTGAAGCCGATGGTCACCTCGATGCCATCGCTGAGCAATCCCCGCACCATGCCGGAGAGGGGCGCGATAATGGGGGTATCCCCTACATGGGCGATCACATCTCCCTCCTGCACCAGATCACCGAGCTTGATCAGGCTCTTCATCACACCGGGGGCGGGGGCACGCACCACCCGGCGGGCGGAGTGCCCCTCGATCACCCCGGGAATGCCGGTGTTGGGCTGGGCGGGGCCCTGATAGATGACTCGCCCAAGATGGTGGCCACGGTTGGTCTCGATCACTGCATCGCAGTCGCGCCCCGCTTCAAAGCCCGGGCCGAGTGCCACCGTGATGGGGGCCATCTCCTTGTGGGTGCCGAGATTCTGCTTGGCCAAAATGGCATCCACCAGATAGCGGGGCTTGAGCTCACTCAGGGTTGCGCAGTCGGGATCAACCAGCAGCGGGATAATGCCCCGATCCAGCTGCTCGAACGCCTGCTCGACGTTCTCGACCCGCTTGGCGCGCACCCCTTCGACACAGGTTTCGCCGTCAAACATCCCCTGGGCGAATGCGACGGTGCGGCGGATCACCGTGGGTTTGTCGAGATCCAGCATCACCACCTTGAAGCCTGCATTGTGCAGGCGCAGCGCCACCCCGGTGGCGATATCGCCGGAGCCGCGCATCACCACCAGTTGATCCCGCTTGAGACGCACGTCATCCTGCATTAGCCCACCCGATTTGCCGTTTTTCACTTGAAGCAGCTCGGCGAGGATGCTGATGGCGATCTCCTCGGGGGTCTCGGCACCTATGTTGTAGCCGATGGGGGCGTGCAGCCGCTGCAGTTGTTCCTGGCTCACCCCTTGCTGGCGCAGCGCCTGGGTGAAGGTCTGTACCTTGCGCTTGCTGGCGAGCAGCCCCAGATAGGCGAGGGGGCGATTGATGAGCCGCTCCAGCGCCTCCTTGTCCTGATGGTTGGTGGCGATGATGACGAAGTTGGTGGGCTCGATGGCTAGCGCCTCGATCACCGCGCTGATGGTATCGGCCTGTTTGAGATGGGTACCGGCGGGGAAGTGATCGGGGTTGAGGCTCCCTTCAAAGCAGTCGCCGACATGGATATCAAAACCCAGCGGCGCGGCGGCATGGGCCAGCGCCCGGTTGACGTGGCCGGCACCAATGAGCACCAGCCGTGGTCGCAGACCATATACATCGATATAGACTGACATGGCACCGCCACAATCCGACCCTACCGCATGTTCACCGTTGCGGGCCATCCGGCCATGGAAGATGCGCGGCTTGCGTTCGGCAATGGCGGCCATCGCTTCCTCGATCACCAGCCGTTCGATCATGCCGCCGCCGATGGTACCGAGGATCTGGCCATCGGCCATCACCAGCATCTGGGCCTGATGGCGCGGGGTGGAGCCCCGGCTCTCGATGATCTGGGCCATGGCAAAGGGCTTGTTCTCCTGTTCCAGTCGGGCTGCGTGTGCAAACAGATTCATAAGGTACCTCTTCTTATCCTTAAACCATCATGGGCGAGGCGGCAGTGCCTCATCCTGAGCGAAGTAACCGAGTGCGAGGCGAATGGGCTGTGGTTCGCGAACCGCCCCCTGCCAGATGGCATGGATCTCGGGGTGGCGACTATGCAGCTTTATCAATTCAGTCAGCCACGATGCCTCATTTTGATAATCCCCATTGATAAACCAGATCCGGCTCGCCCTGGCCGGGGTGCCCTTGAACAGCCCCTCGGGGTGGGAGAGCAGCTTGTGAAACAGGGCCCAGTCGAGGGGGTCACCGGCCTCTATCCCGCACAGGGCCTGAAGCTCTGCCCAGCGGTGGATCTGCTGCGGGTCGGCCTTGGCCCCCACCATGGCGCCGCCCGTCAGGGCGATCACCCAATCACTGTGCTGAGGAATGCAAGGTTCGTGCAAAGCGGGCACTTTCAATAACTTGTGATGGGCGCCATCCGCTTCGACCAGGATGAGATCGAAGCGCTGCTGCCCCTTTATGAGATCAATCTGCTGGGGCGTGGGGCCCGCCACCTTTCTGGTGCGCTCATCGAGATGGCTGAACAGGGCAACCAGCGCCGGGCCATCCGGTAGCGCCTGACAGCGGGTAAGTTGACGAACGGGATCCGTCTCGATAATCAATTCCCGATAGTGTGACGGGGCAGGCAGAAACATCCTGGTGGTGGTGGTAATTAGCACCCTTTTACCCTGTTGATAGAAATATTCCGCCAGCCAGAACAGGGTGCTGGTTTTTCCACCGGCCCCGCAGAGGCTAATTAAGGTGGTATGGCTATCAATATTTTTGGTGAGCGAGTTTAATAGCGGCTCTATATCTGGAAATGCGACAGCAACAGCGTGTGGGTACGACATAATGACGACCAAAATAAATATCGAAGGGCGTGGGAAACAACGTTGCCAGGAACAAGTGCAGTGTGACTGTATAATAACGGCGGCGGGTTTATCTTCCCGAATGGGTACCTGGAAAATGATGCTACCTTATTGCCAGGGGACAATGCTTGATGCAAGTCTCAAAAATGCCCTGACTTTTTGTCAGCGGGTTATTCTGGTGGTGGGCCATCGTGGCGAGGAACTTCAAGCGCGCTACGGATCACGGCCGGATATTGTTGTCGTCCACAACCCCGACTATCGGCAGGGGCTGGGCAGCTCCATCCGCTGCGCCCTGGCGGCCAGTGACGCTGACTACCTCTTTATCAGCCACGGGGATCTCCCCTGTATCCCGCGCGATGTCTATCAACAGCTCTGGCAGGCACGGGGCTGTGAGACACTCTTTCCCACCTGGCTGGGGGAGGCGGGCCATCCGGTGTTGCTGCCAAAATCCCTTGCCCGCGAGCTGGCTGCGGCCCCGGTGCAGTCGTCGGTACGGCGCTGGTTGCAAGGTCATCCGCACCGTATGGTGCCCGTCGACAGCCCCGCCATCCTGTTTGATGTGGATACCCCGGAGCGCTATCAGGCGCTGCTGGGTGGCATTCTTGAAAATGAGAGCGAGCCCACGAAATAACCCAGTTTAAAAAGATAACGGGGAGATAAATGGCGTATCAAAGTGATATTTCTCGCACTTGATCTGATAGGGCGAGTTCTTTTTGAACTGCTCATTAAGTAAATTCCAGAGTGATTGATAACTACTCGCAATACCCATAATGGTGGCATCGTAAATTCTCTCCATTAATTGGAGCTGCCTCACGCTTTCACCCTAAAAAATAGTTTTGTAACTCGTTTTGTAACTGTAGTGGCCTGATTGTTGCTCTTCTCTTTGCCAAGGGGGAACACCCGTGCGGGATACCCCATTTATTCAAGCTGCCAATGGGCAGAACAGCTGCAAGGAGATAGCCATGGGCGATATTATGCGACCCGTTCCGTTCAAGAACCTGCTGACCCGTATTTTTGCGGAATATAAAGAGAGTCAGAGCATTTTCGGTATTCCCGCCGCGCAATTCTATCGCAAGCAGGACGAGCGCAAGATCAAGGTGTTCGGTGAAACCTGCGAGACCCCCATTGGCCCGGCAGCCGGCCCCCATACCCAGTTGGCCCAGAATATCGTCACCTCCTGGCTGACCGGCGGGCGCTTTATCGAGCTCAAGACGGTGCAGATCCTGGACCGTCTCGAACTGGAAAAGCCCTGTATCGATGCCGAGGATGAGTGCTTCAATACCGAGTGGTCTACCGAGTTCACCCTGCCCAAGGCATTTGACGAGTATCTTAAAGCCTGGTTTGCCCTCTACCTGCTGGAGGAGGTGTTTGACCCGCGTCTTGAAGGGGAGGCCAAGTCCTTCATCTTCAACATGAGCGTGGGTTACAACCTCGATGGCATCAAACAGCCACCGATGCAGCAGTTTATCCACAGCCTGATGGATGCCAGCAGCACTCCGAAGTTTGCCGAGTACCAGCAGGTGGTACGTGACCTCGTGGCCGACGAGCAGTTTATTGCCGAGCTGGGGCTGGGGGCGCGGCGCGATCGCCTGCAACAGCTGGTGGATCGCATCCCGGCCAATCTGGTGCACGGTGTCACCCTTTCCACCATGCACGGCTGCCCGCCGAACGAAATTGAGGCCATCTGCCGCTACATGCTGGAAGAGAAGGGACTCAACACCTTCGTCAAACTGAACCCGACCCTGCTGGGCTACCCGCGGGTGCGCGAGATCCTCGATACCTGCGGCTTTGATTACATTGGTCTGAGCGAAGAGTCGTTCGATCACGACCTCAAGCTGGATCAGGCCAAAGCCATGCTGACTCGCTTGATGGCGCTGGGGGCCGAGAAGGGGCTCACCTTCGGGGTCAAGCTCACCAATACCCTTGGCACCATCAACCGCAAGGGGGCGCTGCCGGGGGATGAGATGTATATGTCCGGCCGTGCGCTGTTCCCGCTCTCCATCAACGTGGCGGCAGTGCTGTCTCGCGCCTTCGATGGCAAGCTGCCCATCTCCTACTCGGGTGGCGCCAGCAAGTTCAACATCGCCGCGATCTTCGAGACCGGTATTCGTCCCATCACCATGGCCACCGACCTGCTGAAACCGGGTGGCTACCTGCGCCAGATCGAGTGCCTCAAAGAGATCGATGCCTCCGATAGCTGGGCCATGAGTCAGGTGGATGTGGCGAAGCTGGAAGCGCTTGCCGCCAAGGCGCTCACCATGGATTACACCCAGAAGGAGTGGAAATCCGACGATCGCATCGAAGTGGGTGGCGGTCTGCCGCTGACCGACTGCTATGTGGCACCCTGCGTCACCGCCTGCGCCGTGCATCAGGATATCCCCGAGTACATTCGCCTGATGGGCGAGGGGGAGTATGTGGCAGCCCTTGAGCTGATTTATCAGCGCAACGCCTTGCCCGCCATCACCGGCCATATCTGCGATCACCAGTGCCAGTACAACTGCACCCGTCTCGATTACGACAGCGCGCTCAATATCCGCGAGCTGAAAAAAGTGGCGCTGGAGCGCGGCTGGGAAGGGTACAAGGCCCGCTGGCACAAACCGGCAGGCAGTGGTGACAAGCACCCGGTTGCGGTCATTGGTGCAGGCCCTGCCGGTCTCTCCGCCGGTTACTTCCTGGCCCGTGCCGGTCATCCGGTCACCGTGTTCGAGCGCGAAGCGGATGCCGGTGGCGTGGTCAAGCACATTATCCCCGAGTTCCGCATCCCGGCTGAGCTTATCCAGCACGATATCGACTTTGTCGCCGCCCACGGGGTCAAGTTCGAGTTTGGTTGCGATCCGGCGCTCACCGTCGACAAGCTGCACGCCCTGGGCTTTACCTATGTCTTCGTTGGTATCGGTGCCGACAAGAATGGCGGCATGCGCCTCGAGGGGGGTCACGAGCGGATTTACAAATCCTTCCACTTCCTGCGCAGCTTCAATCAGGGCAAACCGCTGCCGCTGGGCCGCCATGTGGCGGTGATCGGTGCCGGCAACACCGCCATGGACTGTGCCCGCGCCGCCCTCAAGGTGCCCGGTGTCAGCGATGTCACCGTGATCTACCGTCGCAGCGAAAAAGAGATGCCCGCCTATCGCGAGGAGTATCTGGAAGCGGTGGAGGATGGGGTGCGTTTCTGCTTCCTCACCAATCCGGAGCGCTTTGACAAAGATGGCAAGCTCACTGTGCGGATGATGGCGTTGGGGGATCCTGACGAGCAGGGCCGCCGCCGTCCGGTACCCACCGAGCAGACCGAAGTGATGCAGATGGATGCCCTGATCACCGCCATCGGCGAGCAGCCTGACTGCGAGGTGCTCAAAGCCATGGGCATTCCCCTTGGCAGCGATGGCTGGCCCGAGGTGGATGGCCAGACCGGCGAAACCAGCCGTCGCAACGTCTTCCTGATCGGTGACGTGCAGAGCGGCCCATCCTCCATCGTCGGTGCCATCGGTGGTGCCCGCCGCGCCGCGGATCTGGTGCTCTCTCGTGAGCATATCGCCAGCCAGCAGAGTGAAGTGACCATCCAGCCGTCGGGCAAGGATGAGATCTACCGCCGCAAGGGGAGCATCGCCGTCACCATGGTTGACAAGAACGAGCGCGATGCCTTCGTGGCGCAAGAGGCGCACCGTTGCCTCGAGTGCAACTACCTCTGCAGCAAGTGCGTGGATGTCTGCCCCAACCGGGCCAACGTCGCCATTGCGGTGCCGGGCTTCAAGGATCAGTTCCAGACCCTGCACCTGGATGCCTACTGCAACGAATGTGGCAACTGCGCCCAGTTCTGCCCGTGGCAGGGCAAGCCCTATCAGGACAAGGTGACCATCTTCAGCCTGCCCGAGGACTTCGACAACAGCCGCAACCCCGGTTTCTATCTGGCGGATGGGGGTGAGCTGCGGGTGCGTCAGGGTGGCGAGACCTATCGCCTGACCATAGACGCCCAGAGCCGGATCAAGGATTCCCCCGAGGCGCTCGCAGACATGTGCCGGATCATCAGCCATGTCCATGCTCATCACCACTACCTGCTGGGGGCCGTCGAGGCCTGAGCGAACCACGAATAAGCGAAGGAGCAAACCATGTTTATTCTGAAGAACGTCACCGCCGTCCAGCTGGAGCCGACCCGGGTGCTGGAAGGGGTGGATATCGCCATAGAAGGATCGCTTATCAAAGCGGTGGGGCCCAATCTGCGGGCCCTCTACCCGGAGGCCAACTATCGGGAGATGGGCGGCAAGCTGGTGATGCCGGGCATCGTCTGTGCCCACAACCACTTCTACTCCGGCCTGTCGCGGGGGATCATGGCCAACATCGCCCCCAGCCCGGACTTTATCTCCACTCTGAAAAACCTCTGGTGGCGGCTCGATCGGGCGCTCGATGAGGAGTCCCTCTACTACAGCGGTCTCATCTGCTCACTGGAGGCGATCAAGAGCGGTTGCAGCGCGGTGATCGACCACCACGCGTCGCCCAACTTCATCAAGGGTTCCCTGAATGTATTGCGCAAAGGGTTTGTGGAGGCGGGTCTGCGCGGCATGACCTGCTTCGAGACCACGGATCGCAACGGCGGCCTCGCCGAGCTGCAGGCCGGGGTGGAGGAGAACATCCTGTTCGCCCAACAGATCGATGCGGCCAAAGCCAAGGGGAACGAACCCTATCTGGTGGAGGCTCATATCGGCGCCCACGCCCCCTTCACCGTGCCCGACGAGGGGCTGGCCATGCTGCGCGAAGCGGTGCAGGTCACCGGTCGCGGTCTGCATATCCATGTGGCGGAAGACCGCTACGACATGGCTCACGGCCACCACCACTATGGCAAGGAGCCCATCGCCCGGCTGGACGAGTTTGGCCTTATCGACAGCAAGACCCTGATCGCCCACGGTATCTTCCTGAGCCCGGCCGACATCGAGCTGCTCAATAGTCGCGATGCCTTCTTGGTGCACAACGCCCGATCCAACATGAACAACCACGTGGGCTACAACATGCACCTGCCGGAGTATCGCAATCTGGCGCTCGGCACCGATGGCATCGGCTCCGACATGCTCGAAGAGCTCAAGTTCGCCTACTTCAAGCACAAGGATGCCGGCGGAGCGCTGTGGCCAGACAGCTTTGCCCGGTTCCTCTGGAACGGCAATACCCTGCTGGAGCGCAACTTCGGCGCCAAATTTGGCCGCCTGGAGCCAGGTTACAAGGCCGACCTCACCATCTGTGATTACGACGCACCGACCCCGCTGGCGCCGCGCAACCTCGGCGGCCATCTCGCCTTTGGTATGGGATCGAACAGCGTCAACAGCGTGATGGTGGAGGGGCGCATGGTCTATCAGGATCGCGAGTTCCCGTTCGATGTCGCGCCCATTTACGAGCAGGCCAGCAAGGTGGCGAGCCGCCTGTGGCAACGGATGGATCAGCTGGCCTAAGGCCACCTTCCACAGTTTTGGACCGGATTGCCCGCCCTGTGGATTTTCCCGGCGGCGGGCAGCAAGAGTAAGGACGACACATGATTGAGCAATTCTTCCGACCCGAGCAACTGGGTCAGGCTTTGGAACTCAAGGCCAGCTTCGGTAACGACGCCGTCTACATGGGAGGCGGCAGCAAGCTTAACGCCGCTCCGACTCGCACCGACAAGAAGGTCGCTATCTCACTGGACAAGCTGGGGCTTGACCAGATTGAGCAGCAGCACGGCCAGCTCCATATCGGCGCTACCGTCACCTTGCAGACCCTGAAAGATGATCCCCGTACCCCGGCCGCCCTGTGCGAGGCGCTGGGGTTTGTCTACTCCCGCCATCTGCGCAATCAGGCCACCCTCGGCGGCGAACTTGCCTGCCAACAGCAGGATTCCCCCTTGCTGCCGGTGCTGCTGGTACTCGAAGCCGTGGTCGTGCTGGAGAACAACCTGCTGCAACCCATCGACGCCTATCTGGCGGGCCAGCGCAATGCCCTGGTGCTGGGGATTGTGCTGCCGGAGCCTGAACTGCGCTGCGCCACTCGCCGCATCAGCCGCAATGCCGATGGCTTGGCGGTGATGACCGCCGCCGTGGCCCTCGACAGCATTGGCGAGATGCGGGTGGCCGTCGCTGGCGTCACCCCACAGCCGATGCGCCTGCGTGATGTGGAGCGCCGTGAACTGCACGATGCCGCGCTGGAGGCAGCCGTGAGCGAGCTGATCTCGCCCCGTGAAGATCTGGCGGGCAGCATAAGTTACAAGCGGTATATCACCGGCGTGGTAGTGGCGGATCTGCTGGTGGACTGCCAGCAGCAGGAGGTGCAAGCATGATGGAACTCAACTTTACCCTGAATGGTGCCCTGCGCACCGTCATCTGCAAGGCCGGTGACAATGCCCAACGGGTGCTGTTCAACCAGTGCCGGATGCACTCGGTGCGCAACAGCGACGACGGCTTCGGCTTTGCCGGCTCCGACGCCATTCTCTTCAACGGCAAGGTGATCAACGCCTCTCTGCTGATCGCCGCCCAGCTGGATGGATCAGAGGTGCGCACCGCCGAGTCGCTGGGTAGTTGGAACCAGCTCAGTCTGGTGCAGCAGGCGATGTTGGACGTGGGCGTGGTGCAGTCAGGCTACAACGATCCGGCTGCGGCGCTCATCGTCACCGACCTGCTTGATCGCCATCCCGAGCCTACCCGTGATCAAATCGACGATGCCCTCTCGGGCCTGTTTCACCGCGATGGCGGTTATCAGCAGTTTTATCAGGCCATCGAGCTTGCCTGTTCACGGATGAAGGATCCCGATTACCTGTGCCAGATCGCCCCGGAGTTTCGCGACGATCTGCGCCATATCGGCAAGAGCTGCCCGAAAGTGGACGCCGCCAAGATGGTGCAGGCCAAGCCCTGCTACGTGGAGGACAGGGTTACCGAAGATGCACTGATCATCAAGATGCTGCGCAGTCCCCATCCCCATGCGGTGATCACCAAACTCGACGTGAGCCGCGCGCAGGCGCTGCCGGGCGTCGTGCATGTCATCACCCACCTCAACTGCCCGGATATCTACTACACCCCGGGTGGCCAGAGCGCACCCGAGCCGTCACCACTCGATCGCCGCATGTTTGGCCGCAAGCTGCGTCACGTAGGTGACCGGGTGGCCGCCGTGGTGGCCGAGAGCGAAGCCATCGCATTGGCCGCGCTCAAGCTCATCGACGTCGAGTATCAGGTGCTGCCGGCGGTCATGAACATTGACGAGGCGATGGCCCCGAATGCACCGCTGGTCCACGACGAGCCCATCGTCTACATGGCCGGGGCACCGGCGGATCTGGAGCAGCAGAACGCCTGCTCGGTGCGCCGTGGTGACGAGCACATGATCATCAACTTCCCCATCGGCTCCCGCCCCCACGAGAACCTGGCCGCCAGCGTCCATGGCCAGATCGGCGATGTAGCAAAAGGCTTTGCCGAGGCGGACGAGATTGTCGAGCGCACCTACGAATCGACCCAGGCCCAGCAGTGCCCGACCGAGCCGCACATCTGCTTCACCTACATGGATGGCGATCGTCTGGTCATTCATGCCTCCACCCAGGTGCCGTGGCACGTGCGCCGTCAGGTGGCGCGCATCGTCGGTATGAAGCAGCATCAGGTGCATGTGATCAAGGAGCGGGTAGGGGGCGGCTTTGGCTCCAAGCAGGATATCCTGCTGGAAGAGGTGTGCGCCTGGGCGACCAGGGTCACCGGCCGCCCGGTTACCTTCCGCTACACCCGTGAAGAGGAGTTCATCAGCAACACCTCCCGCCATGTGGCCAAGGTGAAGGTGAAAGTGGGGGCCAAAAAAGATGGCACCATCACCGCCATCGACATGGATTTTCGCGCCAACACCGGCCCTTATGGCAACCACTCATTGACGGTGCCAAGCAACGGCCCTGCGCTCTCCCTGCCGCTCTATCCGTGCGACAACGTGCGCTTTACCGTCAATACCTACTACAGCAACATCTGCCCGACCGGCGCCTATCAGGGCTACGGCGCGCCCAAGGGAAACTTCGCGCTGACCATGGCCATTGCCGAGCTGGCCGAGAAACTGGGTATCGATCAGCTCGACATGGTGGAGCACAACCGGGTGCACGAAGGGGACATCCTCAAGGTTCTGGGTGCCATCGGCGAGGGCAAGATGCCTACCTCTGTGCCCCATGCGGCCAGCTGTGCCCTCGAACCCATCCTCAAACAGGGTCGCGAACTGATTGCCTGGGATAGCCCCAAACCCGCCGACGGGGATTGGCGCATCGGCCGTGGCGTCGCCATCATCATGCAAAAATCGGGGATCCCGGATATCGATCAGGCCAACTGCATGGTCAAGCTGGAGTCTGACGGCACCTTTATCGTCCACTCCGGTGGCGCCGATATCGGCACCGGCCTCGATACCGTGGTGGCCAAGCTGACCGCCGAGGTGCTCGGTTGCCCGCTCAGCGATGTGCATGTGATCTCTGGCGACACCGACCATGCGCTATTCGACAAGGGAGCCTACGCCTCGTCAGGCACCTGCTTCTCCGGCAACGCGGCCAAGATGGCGGCCGAGAACCTCAAGGCGAAGATCCTGTTCCACGGCGCCGCCATGCTGGGCGAGCCGGTCGAAGACGTAGAGCTGGTTCACCCGGGCATAGTACGCGGCAAGCAGGGGGAGGTGAGCCTTGCCAAGCTGGCCCACAAGGCGGAGACCGGTACCGGCTTCGGCATTCTGGTGGGCACTGCCAGCTACATCACCTCTGAGCTCGCCTTCCCGTATGGGGCCAACTTTGCCGAGGTGGCGGTCAACGTCAGAACCGGCGAGACCCGGCTCGACAAGTTCTACGCCCTGCTCGACTGCGGTACCCCCATCAACCCGGAGCTGGCCCTCGGCCAGATCTACGGGGCGACCATGCGGGCCATCGGCCACACCATGACCGAAGAGATCTGCTACGACAGCAAGGGCATCCCGCTCACCCGGGATCTGAAGAGCTATGGCGCGCCCAAGATTGGCGATATTCCGCGCGACTTCCGGGCCTTCCTGGTACCGAGTGACGACAAGGTCGGCCCTTACGGCGCCAAGTCCATCTCGGAGATCGGGGTGAACGGGGCCGCGCCCGCCATCGCTACCGCCATCCACGACGCCTGCGGTGTCTGGCTGCGCAAGTGGCACTTCACGCCGGAGCAGATCCTGCGCGAACTGGGCAAGCTGGAGCAAAAAGTGTCGGCATAACAAAAGAAAAGGTGAGGGGCGGGCGTCAGCTCGCCCCCAGCGCCTGACGGCGGAATGAGTACTCCGCCTACATTCTGTGTGATGGGACAAACACGATGTCTAAAACAACACGCAAGCACTCGGATCTCATTTACGAGCTGGAAGACAAACCCCCGTTTTATCAAACCCTGATGGGTGCAGTGACCCATCTGCTGGCGATTTTTGTCCCCATGGTGACCCCGGCGCTGATCGTCGGCGGCGCCCTGGGCCTCTCCACCGAGACCACCGCCTATCTGGTCTCCATGGCGATGATCGCCTCCGGTATCGGCACCTGGCTGCAGGTGAACCGTTATGGCCCCATCGGGTCTGGGCTGCTCTCCATCCAGTCGGTCAACTTCTCCTTCGTGACCGTGATGATCGCCCTCGGCGGCGCCATGAAAAAAGATGGCATCCATGAGGAGCTGATCGTCTCGACCCTGCTCGGGGTCTCCTTTGTCGGTGCCTTTCTGGTGATGGGCTCCTCCTTTGTGCTGCCCTACCTCAAGCGGGTGATCACCCCGACCGTGAGCGGGGTAGTGGTACTGATGATTGGCCTGAGCCTTATCAAGGTGGGGATCATCGACTTTGGCGGCGGCTTCTCTGCCATGAGCAGCGGCACCTTTGGCAAATACGAGAACATCGGGCTGGGGCTCTTGGTGCTCTGTGTCATCGTCGCCTTCAACTGCAGCCGAAGCCCGCTGCTGCGGATGAGCGGCATCGCCATCGGCCTGATGGTGGGTTATGCGGTGGCCCTGATGCTTGGCATGGTGGATTTCTCCGCCCTTGAGAACCTGCCGCTTATTACGGTGCCGATCCCGTTCAAGTACGGTTTTTCCTTCGATTTTCACGCCTTTATGCTGGCGGGCACCATCTATCTGTTGAGCGTGCTGGAGGCGGTGGGGGACATCACCGCCACCGCCATGGTCTCTCACCGGGATATTCAGGGCTCCGAGTTTCAAAAGCGGCTCTCCGGCGGCGTGCTGGCTGATGGGGTGGTCTCGGTCATTGCCTCGGCCCTCGGTTCCCTGCCGCTCACCACCTTTGCCCAGAACAACGGCGTCATCCAGATGACCGGGGTGGCCTCACGCCATGTGGGCAAGTTTATCGCCGTCATCCTGGTGCTGCTGGGGCTTTTCCCGGTGGTGGGGCGCTTCTTTACCACCATACCGTCACCTGTTATGGGGGGCGCCATGGTCATCATGTTCTCGATGATCGCCATCGCCGGTGGTCGCATCATCATCAGCCACGGTTTCGATCGGCGGGAGACCCTGATTGTCGCCACCTCGCTGGGTCTTGGGCTCGGTGTTTCCTATGACCCGAACGTCTTCAAGGTGCTGCCTGCGGGTATCTACATGCTGGTGGAGAATCCCATCTGCGCCGGCGGCATCACCGCCATCATCATGAATCTGGTGCTGCCGCAAAGCCGCAAACGCAAGGCGGCCGTCAGGGATGCCGAGGCGGTGGAGGTGATCCAGCTGAGCGACAAGCCGGATGTGATCTTTACCGCCCGCAGTGCGGGCCAGCCATCGGCCAGCAAGGGGGAGGGTTCACCAGAGCCAGTGCCCGGGCAGGCGGTGGCGCCACAAGTGGAACGGATCTGACGGTTAAACCGGCAAAAAACGTCAACAGAACAAGAAAAACAGGGAAACGGTTATGAAAAACGACAACTCTGTCAAAGCGGTACGCGGCAGCTTCTTCGACATCACCCGGGTGGTGGATCAGCCCGAGGAGATTGAGTCCAACGCCCGCCTTATCGAGGATGGTCTGCTGATCATTCGCAACGGTTGCATCGACTGGTTCGGTGAGTGGGAGGAGGGGAAGGATCGCATTCCGACCGAGGTACGGGTGCGGGATTATCGCGGCAAGATGATAGTGCCGGGCTTTGTCGATACCCACATTCACTATCCCCAGAGCGAGATGGTGGGGGCCTATGGCGAGCAACTGCTGGAGTGGCTCAACCGCCACACCTTCCCGGCCGAGCGGCGCTACAACGATCTCGAATATGCCCGCGAGATGTCCACCTTCTTTATCAAGCAGTTGCTGCGTAACGGCACTACCACGGCGCTGGTGTTCGGCACAGTGCACCCCGAGTCGGTAGACGCCCTGTTCGAGGCGGCCAGCCGTATCAATATGCGGATGATCGCCGGCAAGGTGATGATGGATCGCAATGCACCCGACTATCTGCTCGATACCGCCGAGAGCAGCTATGTGCAGAGCAAGCAGCTTATCGAGCGCTGGCACGGCAACGGTCGACTGCTCTATGCCATCACACCACGATTTGCACCCACCTCGACACCCGAGCAGCTGGCGATGGCGCGGCGACTGCGCGAAGAGTTTCCCACCACCTATCTGCACACCCATCTGTGCGAGAACAAGGACGAGATCGCTTGGGTCAAATCTCTTTTCCCGGCGCACAAGGGCTATCTCGATGTCTATCACCAGCATGGGCTCACCGGCCACAACTGCGTCTTTGCCCACTGCGTCCATCTGGAAGAGCAGGAGTGGGATTGCCTGAAGGAGACCGGCTCCACCATCGCGTTTTGCCCCACCTCGAATCTTTATCTCGGCAGCGGCCTGTTCAAGCTGCACAAGGCGTGGCGCAAGCAGGTGAAGGTGGGGATGGGCACCGACATCGGCGCGGGCACCACCTTCAACATGCTGCAGACCCTCAACGAGGCCTACAAGGTGATGCAACTGCAGGGCGAGCGGCTCTCGGCCTATCAGGCTTTCTATCTGGCCACCTTGGGCGGCGCCCATTCGCTGGGGCTGGACGAGAAGATCGGCAGCTTTGCGGTGGGCAAGGAGGCGGACTTTGTTGTGCTCGACCCGGTCGCTACCCCGCTGCAGCAGCTGCGTTATGACAACTCCACCACCCTGCGGGACAAGCTCTTTGTGTTGCTGACCCTGGGGGATGACAGATCCATCTACCGCACCTATGTGGATGGCCAACTGGTGCATGAACGGGGGTAGGGCTTGTAGTGGGCTGCCGCGGCGCAGCCCCAACGAATACGGCGGCTGGCGTGCCCCACAGGGGCGCCAGTCTTGCCGCACCACAGGGGATCTCCCCGCATAGAACGTGAAATGGCCCGGTTTTTTTGACCAGCAAGGCAAACGTTTGAGTCAAGGCTGCCTGCCCTGGTCTGTCTGTCGCATCTTCTGCCACCATCGCCTGTTTCTCATCAGACTGGCGCTCGGCAGACCCGCAGATCCTGTCGCCATTTCGTCATGGAACATTCAGGCGCGTGTGAAGGAGTTGGGTATGACCCAAGCAAACAGCAGGACAAACAGCGTGGAACAGCTGGCCAATGATGACGCCAGCCAGAGCGCAGCAAAGCAACAGCCGCTCACGGCTCTTGATCGCTACTTTATGATCAGCGAGCGAGGCAGCAACGTCAGACAGGAGGTGCTGGCGGGCTTCACCACCTTCCTTGCCATGGTCTACTCGGTGATCGTGGTGCCGAGCATGCTCGGCAAGGCGGGCTTTCCCCCCGGCGCCGTGTTTGTCGCCACCTGTCTGGTGGCGGGGTTCGGCTCGCTCTTGATGGGGCTCTGGGCCAAGTTGCCGATGGCCATCGGTTGCGCTATTTCCCTCACGGCGTTTACCGCCTTCAGTCTGGTGCTGGGGCAGCAGATCCCCATTCCGGTGGCGTTGGGCGCCGTCTTCCTGATGGGGGTGCTGTTTACCGCCATCTCGGTGACCGGGGTGCGTAGCTGGATCCTCGACAACCTGCCGATGGGGATTGCCCACGGCACCGGCATCGGGATCGGCCTCTTCCTGCTGCTCATCGCCGCCAACGGGGTGGGGCTGGTGATCAAGAACCCGCTGGAGGGGCTGCCGGTGGCGCTGGGGGCCTTCACCTCCATGCCGGTCATCATGTCCCTGATCGGCCTTGCGGTGATCTTCGGGCTGGAGAAGCTGAGAGTACCGGGGGGGATCCTGCTGGTGATTATCGCCATCTCCATCTTTGGTCTCATTTTCGATCCGGCGGTGAAATATCAGGGGCTGTTCGCCCTGCCGAGCCTGTCGGACGATCAGGGCAAGTCCCTCATCTTCAGTCTGGATATCATGGGGGCCCTCTCGCCGCTGGTGCTGCCCAGCGTGCTGGCGCTGGTGATGACGGCGGTATTCGATGCCACCGGTACCATCCGCGCCGTGGCGGGGCAGGCCAACCTGCTCGATAAGGATGGTCACATCATCAACAGCGGCAAGGCGCTCAGTGCCGACTCGGTCAGCAGCATCTTCTCCAGTCTGGTGGGGGCGGCCCCCGCTGCCGTCTATATCGAATCGGCGGCGGGCACGGCGGCGGGAGGCAAAACCGGCCTGACCGCGACCGTGGTCGGCGGCCTGTTCCTGCTGATGCTGTTCCTCTCGCCGCTCTCTTATCTGGTGCCCGCCTATGCCACGGCGCCGGCACTGATGTATGTGGGGCTCTTGATGCTGAGCAACGTCACCAAACTCGATTTCGATGACTTTGTCGGGGCCATGTCCGGGTTGGTGTGCGCCGTCTTTATCGTGCTCACCTGCAATATTGTCACCGGCATCATGCTTGGCTTCAGCTCGCTGGTGATCGGCCGTATCTGCTCGAAGGAGTGGCACAAGCTCAACGTCGGCACCGTGGTCATCGCCCTGGCGCTGGTGCTCTTTTATGCTGGGGGGTGGGCTATTTAGGGATAACCCGCCCGTTTGGGGTCGCACTGGCGGCCCCATTTTTATATCTGCGGCGCTCTGATCGTCAACGTTGGTTACCATGCCTTAGCCGCTGGTGCCATCGCGATACCATTTTGATAAATCCTCCTACCAGATTGATAGGCTTCCACCCTTGCTCTCCTCGCTCTGCCGCTTTTTTCACCGCTAATGTGCCCCGTTTGCTCAGGGGCTGCCCCTGGCTTGTCGCTTCGGGCCAACAAAAGCGGGCTAGATGGGATCCCCTTCACACTTCTTCCCATTGTCCTGACGATGGCGGGAAACAGGCGCATATCTTGCTGTTTTTTATGCCGGTTCCAGATTTTTCCATTCGAAAAAGGACTTGCATATGTCCATAGGATTACCGCTCAAGCGGGTGGATGCCGAGGCCAAGGTGACCGGCAGCGCCCGCTATACCGATGACAACATCATGCTCGGGATGCGCCACGCCAAGTATGTGCGCAGCAATATTGCCCACGGCAAGGTGCTCGCCATCGACGCGACCGAGGCGCTGGCCCTGCACGGGGTTGAAGCCGTGTTTACCCATGAAGATGTCCCTACCACCTGTTTTCGCACCGCCGGTCACGCCTGGTCCCTTGATGAGGCGAAACGGGATGTGAAAGACCGCCGTTTGCTCACCGACCATGTGCGTCACTTTGGTGATGGGGTCGCCATCGTGGTGGCCCGGGATCCGCTGGTCGCCGAGAAGGCTGCCGCCCTGGTCAAGGTGACTTACGAGCCGCTGCCGGTGATGACGGATGCCGAAAGTGCGCTGGCCGACGGTGCCTATCCCATTCACCCGAGCGGCAATCTGCTACGCCAAAGCCAGCTTCGCGCCAATGACCCGGAGCAGGCCATTGCGGCGGCCGATCTGCAGTTTCAGGGGCACTACCGGACGCCGGTGGTGCAGCACTGCCATCTGGAGACGGTGACCTGTTACGCCTACATGGATCAACCGGACCACATCATCGTCGTCAGCAGCACCCAGATCCCCCAGATAGTGCGCAGCCGGGTGGCCAAGTCCCTCGGTCTGCCCTGGTCTAGCGTGCGGGTGATCAAACCCTATATGGGCGGCGGCTTTGGCAACAAGCAGGATGTGCTGGAAGAGCCGATGGCGGCCTTTTTGAGCTACAAGCTTGGCGGCGTGCCGGTCAAGGTGACCTTGAGCCGGGAGGAATGCTTCTTTGCTTCCCGCACCCGCCACGGCTTTGCCATCGACGGCAAGATGGGCCTCAATCGCGATGGCACCCTCAAGGGCTATCAGCTCGACGTGCTTTCCAACACCGGCGGTTATGCCTCCCACGGCCACTCCATCGCCAGCGCAGGGGGCAACAAGATCAGCTACCTCTATCCGCGCAGCGCCTTCGGTTATGACGCCAAGACCTTCTACAGCAACCTGCCCACCGCTGGTGCCATGCGCGGTTACGGCGCGCCGCAGGTGATTTTTGCCCTTGAGTGCATGCTGGATGACGCCTGCGCCGAACTGGGGCTGGATCCACTCGATGTGCGGATCGCCAACGTGGCGCGGGAAGGGGATGTCAATCAGGTCAACCAGAAGACCATCTACAGCGCCGGGTTGCCGGACTGCCTGCTGCGTGGCCGTGAGATGTTCGAGTGGGATCGGCTCAAGGCCGAATGCTTGGCACAGGATCCGGCAAGCCGGGTGCGGCGCGGCATTGGGGTGGCCTGTTTCAGTTACGGCTCCAACACCTATCCGGTGGGGGTCGAAATTGCTGGCGCACGCATGCTGCTCAATCAGGATGGCACCGTCAATCTGCAGATCGGCGCCACCGAGATAGGGCAGGGATCGGATACCGTCTTTGCCCAGATGGCAGCCCAGACGTTGGGCATTCCGTTTGAGCAGATCCGGGTCATTTCGACTCAGGATACCGACATCACCGCCTACGATCCGGGTTCTTTCGCCTCGCGCCAAAGCTATGTGGCGGCTCCAGCAATCCATCAGGCGGCGCTGCAGCTGCGGGCCCGCATTTTGTCGCTGGCGGCCCAACTCTGCCATCAGGATGTGGGATCCCTGACCCTGATCGACGGCTACGTGGTGCTGGCCGGTGCGCCGGAGAAGGTGTTGATCAGCGTCGCCGAGGTGTCGGTCAACGCCTACTACCACCTCACCATCGGTGGCCAGATCACCTCCGAGGTCTCCCACAAGACCACCACCAACCCGCCCAGTTTCGGCTGTACCTTTGTCGATCTCAGCGTCGATATCGATCTCTGCAAGGTGACCATCAATCGCATCATCAACCTGCACGATGCCGGCAAGATCCTCAACCCGCAGCTGGCAGAGGGGCAGGTGCATGGCGGCATGGGGATGGGGATCGGCTGGTCCCTGTTCGAGGAGATGATCATCGACGCCAAGAGCGGCGTGGTACGCAACCCCAACCTGCTCGACTACAAGTTCCCCACCATGCTGGATTTGCCAGAGCTTGAGTGCGACTTCGTGCAGACCTACGAGCCCCAGTCGGTCTATGGCCACAAATCCCTAGGGGAACCGCCCATCATCTCGCCGGGCCCCGCTATCCGTAACGCCATCCGCATGGCGACCGGGGTCGCCATCAACGAGCTACCCATCACCCCCAAAAACCTGTTCCGGGAGTTTGTCGCAGCGGGTTTGATTGGCGAGGGATCAGGGGAGGAGCAACACCATGTTTGATATTGCCCGTTACTACAAGGCGCACAGCGTGGCCGAGGCGGTCGCCCTGCGTCAGGCTGATCCCGAGGCGCGTCTCTTGGCCGGTGGCACCGATGTGATGATCCAGCTGCATCACCTCAACGCTGCCTATCGTCATATCGTCGATATTCACGACTTGCCCGAACTCAAAGGGGTGTGCGAGTTGCCTGATGGGTCGATCCGTATCGGCTCCGGTACCACCTTTACCGAGCTCATCGAAAACGAGCTAGTGCAGCGCCGCCTGCCAATGCTGGCCGAGGCGGCCGCTACCATCGCCGGCCCGCAGATCCGCAACGTCGCCACCTATGGCGGCAATATTTGCAACGGCGCTACCAGTGCCGACTCGGCGGCGCCTACCGTCGCGCTGGAGGCTGAGCTGGAAATTGCTGGGCCCAGTGGTACGCGCCGCATCCCCATCGCCGGTTTTCACACCGGCCCCGGCAAGGTGGCGCTGCAACCGGCGGAGATCCTGGTGGCTTTTCACTTTGCACCGGATTCTCACCCCCAGGTGGGCTCCCACTATTTCAAATACGCCATGCGCGATGCCATGGATATCGCCACCATCGGCTGCGCCGCCTACTGCCAGATTGAGGATGGTCACTTCAAGAATTTGCGGCTGGCCTATGGGGTGGCGGCCCCGACCCCGGTGCGCACGCCCCACGCGGAAGCTGCGGCCGAGGGGCAACCCCTGACTCGCGCCACACTGGCCGCGATTGCCGAGGCGGTGGTGGCCGATGTGGCGCCACGATCCTCCTGGCGGGCAGAGAAGGAGTTTCGCCTGCACCTTATCAAAACCCTAGCGCAGCGGGTGGTCGCCTGCGCAGTCGAACGTGCCGGAGGGAAGATCCTATGATGCAACCGCAAAGCTGTCCCGCCGTGGAGATCCAGTGCGAGATCAACGGCAAGCCGTACTCCTATGCAGTGCCGCCCACCATGTCGCTGCTCCACTTCCTGCGCGGGCAGGGGCTTATCAGTGTGAAAGAGGGGTGCAGTGTCGGTGAGTGCGGCGCCTGTACCGTGCGGGTGAATGGCACCGCTATCGACAGCTGCCTCTATCTGGCGGTCTGGGCCGATGGCAAATCCATTCGTACCGTGGAGGGGGAACGCAAAGGTAACGAGCTATCCGACGTGCAGCAGGCCTTTATCGACGAGGGGGCGGTGCAGTGCGGTTTTTGCACCCCAGGCCTCGTGATGGCGAGCGCCGCCTTGCTCGACAAGACCGAGCGCCGTCCGCTGACCGATGCGGAGATCCGCCGCGGGCTATCGGGGAATCTGTGCCGCTGCACCGGGTATCAGAACGTTGTGCGGGCGGTGAAGAAGTGCTGCAAGGGGTGATAGTTCGGATGCCGTGGGTGGTGCGTGCCGTTGTTTAAGAAAGGAAACAAGCCGCCCTAAAACGCAGGCCCGCCTCGAAAGAGGCGGGCCTGCTGCTGAGTGGGGTCAGGAGAAATCACACTTTTGGCTGGTCGATCACCAATTTGCCATCTTTGACCGGAATGGTGGCGCCCGGGGCTTGTTTCATGCGGATCACCCCCTCCTGACCTGCGAGGCGATAGGTCACGTCATAACCTATGGTGTTGACGCTCGTATCCTGCACGGTCTTGCAGCGTCGCTCGGTGGTGGTGTAGGTATCGCCCGCCTGCATATTGCCCTGCACCTGATTACCGGCATAACCCCCCGCGACGGCCCCTGCAGCAGTGGCCACCTTCTTGCCGCTGCCGCCGCCAAACTGGTGGCCAACCACGCCACCCAGCGCCGCGCCCACCACGGTACCGAGGATCTTGTGCTCATCCTGTACCGGCTTGCGGTGGGTCACGGTGACGTTGCGACACTCCTGTCGGGGAGTCTTGATGGTCTCGGTGATCGGCTTGCTGGCGATCACCTCGGCAAAGGTGGGCTGGGGTGTAAAGAGAGAGCCGCTGGCCGCCGCCGAGAGCGCCAGGGCCGAGGCGATGCCAATACCGATACCTGCCATCATGGATCTGTTCATCTTGTTCTTCTCCTGCATACCCATACGGGCTGTTCCAATCTGGCGCCATCTTGTCACAACCGGTTGGCCGGACAAGGCGAGGGGGATAGGCCTGCGACAGGTGTTGACAAGGTCAAAAAATAGCCACCATGAAAAACTGTCTGGCTTTGGCGACAACGGACTAAAAGTGACCGGTTTCCGGCGCATGGCCAGCTTTGCCAGCGTGATAAGGAGCAATTCGAGTCGCAATTTGCAAGGCGGGAGGTGAGCAGAATGCCAGAGTGGCAAAGTGCTGACGGGGGCAGGTCAAGGGAGGTCTTGAACAAGGGCTCTGTTCGTTGAGATGGCCACGCAAGTAGTTGATAAATGGCTCCAGCCCCATCGGATGTTGGCCGATAAGAGATCACGGCAAGCATTTTGCTTTGATTGGGTGAAGCAGAGGGTGAACGGGCCGGCAGACAACCGCGTAAGACCTGAAATGAAGATGTTCACCCGAGATCACCGGATCAACGAGGGGGAGATATGTCAATGTTACCCAGCTGGATCACCCCGGCCATCCAGGCCAACATCATCACGGTGCAGCAGGCCGAACGTCTGCTCTCATCCCTCTACCGGCCCTTGGCCGAAGAGGGAGAGGAGCTTCCCGCCGATATCGCCGACATCAGCCTCAAGCTCTACTGCTTCCGCCAGCAGGGGCGGGTACGCCACTAAGACTGACAAAAGAACACCCCGCGCCAGGCTCGGGGTGTTGTCACTCATGTATCACAGGCCCATCAGGCCAACATCACTTGCGCTACCAGCATCAGGGCGCCAAATCCCAGCACAAAGCCCACCATGGGCAGCACGAACTTGACCCACTTGTTGAACTGGATGCCGAGCATCTGCAAAGTGACCAGCACCAGTCCGGTGGGAGCCAGGAACAGCATGGCGTATTGCCCCCAGTTGTAGGCCGACACCACGATATAGCGAGGGATCATCACGGTATCCGCCAGCGGCGCCATGATGGGCATGGAGAGCACCGCGAGCCCCGAGGAGGAGGGCACCACCAGCCCCAAGAGGGTGAACACCAGCATCTGCGCCACCGCGAACACGGCGCCATGCATGCCGGAGACCAGATCGGAGGCGTAGGCCAGAATAGTGTCCGAGATCATCCCCAGATCCAGTACCAGATTGACCCCCCGCGCCAGCCCGATGATGAGGGAGACGGCCACCAGCTCCGACGCCCCCTGAGTAAAGGCCTCGACAGCCTCTTTCTCTTTGAGACCCGAGATAAAAATTATGATGATGGCGATGGTCAGGAAGGAAGCTGCCATCTGCGGAAACCACCAACCGGCCATGGATACGCCCCACACCATCAGCGGGAAGGCGAGGATAAACAGGGTCAGAATGAGCTTGCGGCGCAGGGTGAAGGGCACCCCTTCGTCCATAGAGCCCTCTTTGAGAAAACGGGCGCGAAAACTCTCTCTGTCCTCATAGGTGTAGGAGAAGGCAGGGTTGGCCTTGATCTTCTTGCAGTACCAGTAGAGATAACTGATCACCACCAGGGTGCCCACCAGACAGCCAATGGCGCGAAAGATCAGCCCCTCGGTAAAGGGAATGCCGGCGGCATTGGAGGCGATCACCACCGAGAAGGGATTGATGGTGGAGAAGGTGGTGCCCATGGAGGCGGCGAGGAAGATGGCTCCCACGCAGACGATGGAGTCATAGCCGAGCGCCAGAAAGATGGGCACCAGTATGGGATAGAAGGCGACCGCCTCTTCCTCCAGTCCGCAGGTGGTGCCTCCCAGCGCCATTACGAAGCAGACCAGCGCCACAAACAGGAACTCGTTGCCCCGGGTCTTGTGTGAGAGGGCGACAAGCCCCGCACTGAATGCACCTGTCTTGTTGATGACGCCGATCAGCCCCCCGAGCACCAGAATAAAGACAATGATATCCGCCCCCTCTATGGTGCCCTTGACCATGCTGACCGCCACGTCACCGAGCCCCTTGGGTGCTTGTTCCAGCCGGGCATAGGTGCCGGGAATGGCGATGGGCTTGCGGATGGTGCCGTTGGTAAATTGCTCCACCGAAATATTGATATTAAGTTTTGCCAGGGCATCCTGGGTTGCGGGAAGTCTGCTTATTTCCCCCTGTGGACTATTGACCATCAGGCTTTCACTGGCCGGATTATAAGAGAGCTTGGCATAGGCACCCGCCGGAATTATCCAGGTCAGCGCAATGGCCAGCAACATAATAAGAAACAGAATGGTAAATGCAGTAGGGAATTGTCTGCGTGGTGTGGTATTCGGCACGGCACACATAAAATGCTCCTTGATAAAGCAGGTTTGGGCTCGGCGGAATATCTGGTCGATAGGGTTTCTGCGTCATACATCCAAGGTACGCAAACTCACTGTATATTGCGTAGTGATTGGCGAGAAATCTGGCCTGATATTGAACATCCGGTGGATTGTTTCACGTTGTAACCGTAACCCGTGTGCGGCTGGATGAACATGGTGCCATGCTCGCTTTATGGGATGGCTCACAAAATTTATTTTCCATGGATTTAATGGCTGGGGTGAAATAAATGGCGTTATGCAATAACTATTTCAGCTTTCATTTTACGCGCTTTGCCTTAAATAAATGGCATGAAAATAGTGCGTGCCGAGATGAATGAAATAACATATAAAGCAGCTTTGACGGAATAATATTCCACTATCGCCATTTTTCGTTATTCGCCAAAAACAGCCTGTGAAAAAAATGGCACGCTTTCCAGTAACGAAATATTTTTTGCAACGAAAACAGGGGGCCCTGTTGGTAGGCGGCAGCTCCTGTCTAAGACGTTTTGCTAATACCTGCCGCCGCAGGCTCGCTGTTAGGCTGTCATCCCCATAAGAGACCAGTGACGGGCAGGATGCCTATGTCGCAGTCTGATCTCTGAATCATCCCGAAACTGCCCGTTTTGTGCCACCTGTGAGGAAGGAATCCGATGACAGTGCAGAACATCTATGAGCGCGACCTTGCCAAAACCGCCGCCAATTTCGAGGCCCTGACCCCCATCAGCTTTCTGGGGCGGGCGGAGCGGGTCTATCCCGACTATCCGGCGCTGATCCACGGCCCGCTGCGCCAGAGCTGGGGCGAGACCGCCCGCCGTTGCCGCCAGCTGGCCTCGGCCCTGCGGCTTAGCGGTATCGGGGAGGGGGATACCGTCTCCATCGTTGCGCCCAATATCCCGGCGATGTTTGAAGCCCACTTCGGGGTGCCCATGAGCGGCGCCGTGCTCAACACCATCAATACCCGGCTCGATGCCGAGTCGATGGCCTTTATCTTCCAGCATGCCCAGAGCAAGGTGGTGCTGGTGGACAGGGAGTTCGGCGCCGTGGTGCGCAAGGCGCTGGATCTGCTGGAGCGCCAACCGCTGGTCATCGCCATCGACGATCCCCTTTACCGGGAAGGGGCGCTTGTCAGTGAACTGACCTATGAGGCCTTTATTGCCACTGGTAACGGCGATGAACCCGGCTGGTTGCCAGAGGATGAGTGGCAGGCCATCTCCCTTAACTACACCTCCGGCACTACCGGCAACCCCAAGGGGGTGGTCTATCACCATCGCGGCGCCCACCTCAACGCCATCAACAACGTACTCTCCTGGGAGCTGCCCAAACATCCCGTCTACCTCTGGACATTGCCGATGTTTCACTGCAACGGCTGGTGTTTCCCCTGGACGCTGGCGGCGACCGCCGGGGTGAGCGTCTGCCTGCGCCATGTGCAGGCGGCCGCCATTTATGAGGCGCTGCACGAGCACAAGGTGAGCCACTTCTGCGCGGCGCCCATCGTGCTCAATATGCTCAACAATGCCGATCCGGCGCTCAAGCAGGGGCTGGACCACCCCATCAAGGTGATGACCGCCGGAGCTGCGCCCCCCGCTACCGTGATCGCCGGTATGGAAGCGATGGGGATCGCTGTGACCCACGTCTATGGCCTGACCGAAACCTATGGCCCCTGCGTGTTGTGCGAGCCGCAAAGAAGCTGGCAGGGGCAGGATGCCACGGCGCTCTCCCGCCTCAAGGCGCGGCAGGGTGTTGCGTCGCCCCTGCAGGGGGAGATGCGGGTCATCAACCCGGTCAGTGGCGAACCGGTGGCCAAAGATGGCAAAACCATGGGGGAGATAGTACTGCGCGGTAATGTGGTGATGAAAGGCTATCTGAAAAATCCGGCGGCCAGCGCCGAGGCGATGGCGGAGGGGTGGTTTCGCAGTGGCGATCTGGCGGTATGGCACCCGGACGGTTATGTGGAGATCAAGGACAGATCCAAGGACATCATCATCTCCGGCGGGGAGAATATCTCCAGTCTGGAGGTGGAAGATGTGCTCTATCGCCATCCCGATGTGGACGAAGCGGCGGTGATCGCCATGCCCGATGAGAAGTGGGGGGAGGTGCCCTGCGCCTTCGTCAAACTGAAAGAGGGGCGAGAGACCACCCAGGCGGAGTTGATCGCCTTTTGCCGGGAGCAGATGGCCCACTTCAAGGTCCCCAAACGCATCATCTTCACCCCGCTGCCGAAAACCTCCACCGGCAAGGTGCAAAAGTTTGTGCTGCGCAAACAGCTGGGGTAGCGGCCTGTTCGTAAGGAGCCAGCACAGCCATTCATAGGAGGGAGATACGAGGGAGCTGGAGGGCTGCTGGCCCTCCCGTTGTATGGCTAGGGTGCCTTGCAGGCGACGCAGTTGCGGCCGCTCTGTTTAGCCTGATAGAGCATCTGATCGGCGCGGGCGTAGAGGCTCTCCATCAGCTCCCCTTCGCCATTTTCCACCAGTCCGGCGCTGATGGTGATAACCAGCTTATCCCCATCGGGCAGGGGCAGCGGGCTTTGCATCACCTGCAGGCGCAGCCGCTCGGCCAGGGATGCGGCGGCCAAGAGGGTGGTGTTGGGCAGCAAGATGGCAAACTCGTCACCGCCGATGCGGGCCAGCACATCTTCGCTGCGCAGCACCGATTGCATCACCCTGCCCAGATGCATCAGCGCGCTATCCCCAAGGGGATGACCGAAGCGATCGTTGATGCACTTGAACTGATCCACATCCAGCACCATCAGCACCGAGGTGAGGTGGTGGCGCATGTCCAGACTGAGGTTCTTCTCGCACAACTCGAAAAAGAAACGGCGGTTGTAGAGACCGGTGAGGCCATCGCGCACCGACTGTTGGTGCAGCTGCTCCTTGAGCTGGTGCAGTTCGGTAATGTCGGAGGAGATACCGATCAGGGTGGGAGTGCCATCCCCCAGCAGAAAGGGCACCTTGACCGACCAGTAGTAGTGCTGATTGCCTTCGGGATCGGTCAGCATCTCTTCCCCGGCTTGCAGCTCACCGGTTTCGAATACCCGGTTGTCCAGTCGCCACAGCTGGCAGGCGCTGGCAGCTGGGATCACCTCGTCATCGCGCCGGTTGATGATCTGCTCGGCAGGAAGGCCCAGCAGATCGGCGACCTTTTGGTTGACGTAGAGAAAGCGGTGCAGGCTGTCCTTCATATAGATATGGGCATCCACGTTGGCGAGGATGATCTCCAGCAGCTGATGCTGCTCCGCCATGCGGGCCTCAATCAGCTTGTGTTCGGTGATATCGGTGGAGATGCCGCACAGGCCGATCAGGTTGCCATCCTTGTCATGGATGGGCTTTTTAACGGTCCAGTAGCAGCGCTTTTCCCCAGTGGATTTGAGGTAGTTGATCTCCTCCTGGGCGATGGCGAGTTGCTGCTCCAGTACCAACCGGTCGTTGCGTTGAATGGTGTCGGAGAATTCGAGATCAAAAAAGGCCCGATCATCCTGCCCCTGCAACTCGGCGAGGGTGCAGCCAAAGAGATCCAGCACCGCCTGATTGGCATAGGTATAACGGCCCGCCAGATCCTTGGTAAACATGTAGGCGTCCGTCTCGTTGAAGATGGCTTTGAGGTGATCCAGCTCATGCTGTAACTGGATAGAGAAGGGTTCATCCTTCATGGGGCTAGCCATCCTTGGGTCGCTACGATGGGTCGGTTGAACAAGACGCGCAACAGAGATCAACAGCTTTAAATAAAGCACCGAACAGGTCAGGTTTCACGTTTATTTCCGCAAGTTCTGCGCCATGTCACACGGTTGTCATCGTTGGCGAGCTCAAAGGCAATCAACCGAGTCTGTGGCTGTACAGATCACCGTGTTCCTCCCTTTATCGGCCCGGCATTATTGGTTAGCAGCAGAGAAATTAATCAGTAATCAAATACGCCAGCCCGAGCGGCAGAAAGGGCAACAAACAGGTCTTTAATCAAACTATTTTCACTGTGCTCCTGATATCATCCTCAGCAACGCAATATGGAGAGGTACGAGATGGCAGTGGCACCGTTTAATTGGGATGACGTAGTTCAGTGGGACGGGCCGGGGGCCATTGCGGGTAGCGAAGAGATCTTGAGTGCCGACCGGCTGGATCGCGCCCGCTATGCCGAATTTCTGACCAACTACCTCGCCGCCGAAGGCAAGCAACGCAACTATGTGCTCAACCTCAATGCCGAATGGGGGGCAGGGAAAACCTGGTTTATCAAGCGCTGGTATATGGAGCTGAAAGCGCACTATCCCACCGTCTATATCGATGCCTGGCAGCAGGACTTTTCCGATGATCCCTTATTGACGGTGATTTCATCGATTATCGATCAATTGAGAGATGCAACAGGAAATAAGGTAGCAATACCTGATAGCATCAAGTCCAAACTATTGGGTTTACTCAAAGTGGGCGGGAAATTGGTGCTCAAGTCAGCCATTAAAAAAGCTGGATGGGAAGATAGTGACTTTTCTGTGGAAGGCGAAGATGCAGATAAGCTGGTTGATACGCTTTGTAGCAATCACAAAGAGCGTTATGAATCTATTCAGTATCTTAAACAAGAGATCCGGCAATGGGTTGAGGGAGCTGTTGGTTTAAGTGAAGGAGAACTGGATTATCCCGCATTTATTTTGATAGATGAGCTTGATCGTTGTCGTCCTTCTTATGCCGTAGAAATGCTGGAGACTATCAAGCATATCTTTGATATTAAGGGCGTGGTGTTTGTGTTGGCAACGGATACTGAGCAGTTGCAGCATGCTATAAAGGTCATTTATGGCGATGGTTTTGATGCAGAAAGCTATCTTGGACGATTTTTTCATAGACGCTTTACGTTAAGCACTATATCTCGGCGAGAGTTTATTCAACAGGCGTTATCATATAAAAAGCAGCAGTTCGATAACGTTAATGTATGGCCTGAGGTCACTGATAGCGAAGTGTTGGTAAATATATTGACAGCTGTCTGTGATCATTTTTCATTGAACTTAAGAAAAACAGAGCAAGTGCTTGATAGAACTATCGCTTCCATCGTTAATTACCAAGGTTGCACATTAAATCTGATTTTTCTTGTTTACATGTTCTCTCTATGCGAGAAAAATAATGAAGATTATCGCGCTGTAGTGGATGGCAAAATGCCTAAGACAGATAACCATCCTACTTTGAAAGGTTTTAATAGTCTGACAAGTGAGTATGAAGAACAACATTTTCAATGTTTTATAAAAGCAGGGAGTGCAATAGGAAGTTATATTAAGGATGTCGATGGTGAACGATATGCAAATCCATTTAAAGATAGTGAATATATGGTTTCCTTGAGAAACATTTTAGTCATGTCTTATGAGGGGCTATTGAAGCCGACTTTAGATGATGAATATTCATCTCGTTTTATCTCGTTAACAATAGATTGTGTTAGGCGTATGCGGAATTTGACTGTAGAAGAAAATACTATTTTGGCAGAAAAGGAACTGTCACTATTGGAGCGACGCTTAACAACGTATAAAAATTTAGTTGAGCTAGCCGTGCATCTTGACTAAATAAAGCCGGGATAACCCGGCTTTACTATCAACTTATTTATTATGCCGCTTATAAAGCCGCTGAACGACATCCTGTAATCCCAGCCCTTCGTTTTGCAGCAGCACGGTCAGGTGGTAGAGCAGATCGGCGGATTCGTTGATGAGCTCCTCCCGATCCTTGGCCATGGCGGCCAGCGCCACTTCAACACCTTCCTCACCAACCTTCTGGGCGATGCGCTTTGTCCCTTTGCCGTAGAGGCTGGCGGTGTAGCTGGTGGCCGGATCGGCCCCTTTGCGGGCGGCCAGCACCTGCTCCAGCTCAGCCAGAAAACCGAGTGGTGGCACCGGGTGGCCGTTAAAGCAGGAGGTAGTGCCCTTGTGGCAGGTGGGGCCGACGGGGTTGGCGGCAATCAGCAGGGAGTCCTGATCGCAGTCGGTGCTGATGGCCACGAGTTGGAGCACATTGCCCGAGCTTTCACCCTTGGTCCAGAGTCGCTGTTTGCTGCGGCTAAAGAAGGTGACCTGACCGGTAGTCTGGGTCTTCTCCAACGCCTCGCGGGTCATAAAGCCCTGCATCAGCACCTCGCCGCTGGCGGCATGCTGGACGATGGCAGGGATCATGCCGTCGCATTTTTCCCAGTCGAGCTGCTCGGCAAGAGGGCGCGCGCTGGCGGTTGTTTGTGCATTTTCAGAGAAGTTATTCACGGATGGCGACTCCTTCGGTTTTCAGCCAGCGTTTCAATTCGGGAATGGGGATAAGGCCCTTGTGGAACACAGAGGCGGCCAGCGCCCCGTCCACATCGGCGAGGGTAAAGGCATCGCGAAAGTGCGCCATGGCACCGGCGCCGCCGGAGGCAATCAGCGGCACCTTGCAGACGCTGCGCACCAGCTTGAGCTGGTCGAGATCATAACCCTGACGCATGCCGTCCTGATTCATCACGTTCAGCACGATTTCGCCCGCGCCGCGCTTTTGCACCTCCTGCACCCAATCGAGGGTGTGCCAGGCGGTGGTGCGGGTGCGGCTCTCGTCACCGGTAAACTGTTTGACCTGATAGTGGCCCGTTTCGGCGTCGAAGTAGGAATCAATACCCACCACCACGCACTGCACGCCAAAGCGCTCGGCCAGTCGGCTGATCAGAGTCGGATCGGCCAGCGCCGGAGAGTTGATGGAGACCTTGTCGGCGCCAAATTCGAGGATCTGGCGGGCATCTTCGACGCTCTTGATGCCACCGGCGACGCAGAAGGGGATATCGATCACCTCCGCTACCCGGCTCACCCAGCTCTTGTCCACTACCCGGGCATCGCTGGAGGCGGTGATGTCATAGAACACCAGCTCGTCAGCGCCCTCTTCGGCGTAGCGACGGGCCAGCTCGACAATGCCGCCCATCACCTCATGGTTGCGAAATTGAACCCCTTTGACTACCACGCCATCTTTCACGTCGAGGCAGGGGATAATGCGTCTTGCCAGCATCAGTTGCCTCCTGTGGTAACGGCCGCGGGCGCTTGCCAGCAGGCGATGGCGTCACCCACCGAGAACTTGCCCTCCAGCAGGGCGCGGCCAAGGATGATCCCCTTGACGCCGGAGCCCTTGAGCGCCTCGATATCCGCGATGCCGCCAATGCCGCCGGAGGCTTGAAAGGCGACACTCGGGTAGCGGGCGCAGAGATCCCGATAGAGCTCGACATTGGTGCCAGCCAGGGTGCCGTCACGGCTGATGTCGGTGCAGAGCACATGCTTGAGCCCGGCGGGAAGGAAGCGCTCGATCAGCGCCTCGATGGTCACGCCGCTGTTCTCCTGCCAGCCCGCCACCGCGATATGGCGATTGCCCTGGGCATCGATATTGACGTCCAGCGCCAGTACGATCTGCTCGGGGCCATATTTTTCCATCCAGCTGGCCACCAGATCCGGGGATTTGACGGCGGTGGAGCCAATCACCACCCGGCTGGCACCGGCGGCCAGCAGATCCGCCACATCCTGCTCGGTGCGCACGCCGCCACCAACCTGCACCGGCGCTTCGGTGGCTGACAGCAGTTGGGTCAGCAGGGGCAGCTGGCGCGCCTTGGCATCCTTGGCACCGTCCAGATCCACCAGATGGAGCTGCACCGCCCCCTGGGAGACATATTCATCGAAGCGGGCCTGCGGGCTGCTGCTGTATTCGGTCTTCTGCTCGTAGTCCCCCTGATAGAGGCGAACCACCTGACCGTTGATAAGGTCAATTGCGGGAATGATCATGCTAGTCACAGCTCCAGAAAATTTTGCAGCAAACGGGCACCGGCTGCGCCTGAGCGTTCCGGGTGGAATTGGGCGCCGAAGAAGTTGCTGTGCTCTGCAACCCCACCGACGATGGCGGTAAACGGCTTGCAGTAGTCGCAGGTCGCCAGCGTCGCTTCGGTCACTTCCAGCGCATAGGAGTGAACGAAATAGAAGTAGCTGCCGCTCGGGATCCCCTTGAGCAGAGGATGGGTCTCGTTGTGCTCAATCTGGTTCCAGCCCATATGGGGCAAGCGCAGGTTACCCACTTCCATCAGCCGGATCTTGCCCGGCACTATGCCAAGGCAGTCGATAAGCGTATCTGGCAAACCCTGCGTGCCCATGCTCTCTTCGGAGGCTTCCGCCAGCATCTGCATGCCGAGGCAAAAGCCCAGCAGCGGCTGCTTGGCGGCGCGAATAAGGGGCACCAGCCCCCGCTCGTTGAGGTTGTTCATGGCGGCCACCGCAGTGCCGACACCGGGCAGGATCAGCTTGTCCGCCTGCTCGATATCAGCCGCTTGGCTGGAGACCAAGGGCCGCACGCCGAGGCGCTCGAACGCCATCCTGACCGAGGCCAGATTCGCGCAGCCTGTATCGATAATGACCAGCTTTTGCTTGCTTACATCCATCACAGCACTCCCTTGCTGGAGGGAAGCTCGCTCCCTTCCACCCGAATGGCCTGACGCAGGGCGCGGCCAAAGCCTTTGAACAGCGCCTCCACCTGATGGTGGGTGTTGCCGCTGCCCACCTTCATCTGCAATGTGATGGCCATGGCATCCGACAGCGAGCGGAAGAAGTGGGGCACCATCTCGGTGGCCATCTCGCCCACATTGTCGCGGCCAAAGCCGCTCGGGCAGTCAAACACGAAGTAGGGGCGGCCGCTGAGATCCAGCGCGGTGCTCACCTCCTGCTCGGTCAGCGGGCGCGCATCGATCACCGCTTGCACCTCGTCCATCGCCAGCACAAAGCCGAAACGGCCGATGCCGCGCTTGTTGCCAAGGGCCTGACGCAGCGCCTGGCCGAGGGCCAGCCCCACATCCTCTACCGTGTGGTGATCGTCAATATGCAGATCACCGCTGACGTTCAGCTTGAGCTGGAAACCGGCGTGGGTGGCGATCTGATCCAGCATGTGATCAAAGAAGCCGATACCGGTGGCGATCTGGTTGCCGCCGCTCTTGTTTGTGGCGGAAGGGTCCAAATCCAGCGTCACCTGAATACGGGTCTCCTTGGTGTAACGCTCAACCTCGGCCACACGCCCCTTGGACAACAGCTGATCACGGATGGCGGGCCAGTTGTGATCCTGCGGGTGGTAGCGAATACTGCCAATGCCCATATTCTCGGCAAGCTGCAGATCGGTCTGCCGATCGCCAATCACGAAGGAGTTGGCAAAGTCGATGCGACCGGACGCGAGATACTCCTTCACCAGCCCGAGGTGGGGCTTGCGGCAGCTGCAGCCGTCGGTGGGGAAGTGCGGGCAGATCAGCACCTGTTCCCACTTCACCCCTTGCGATTCAAACAGGTGCATCATCAGGTCGTGGGGAGGCTGGAAGTTCTCCAGCGGCAGGCTGGCGGTGCCCAGCCCGTCCTGATTGGTCACCATCACCAGCACGTAGCCGGCGGTCTGCAACTCGCGCAGCACCGGAATGACCATGGGTTCGAAGCGCAGCTTGGCGAGGCTATCCACCTGCTTGTCGGTCACCGGCTCTTCAATCAGGGTGCCGTCGCGGTCGATAAACAAAAACGGGGTCTTCATCGCTACATCCTTGTCTTACAAAGTGGGAGAGGGCAGATCACGCAGTACCGCCAGCACGGCATCCATCTCGCCCTGATAGCCGATGGTGACGCGAATGCTGTTATCAAGGCCGGGTTTGGTCGAGAAATCCCGCAGTATGATGCCGGCGGCCTTCATGGCGGCAAAGACGGCGGCGCCATCCACAAAGCGCACCAGCACGAAGTTGCCCTTGTCTTCGAATACTTCCCTTACGCAGGCAAGCGTTGCCAGCTCTACCTTGAAGGCGGCTTTTTGCTTGTTGAGCTCTATTACTCGCTCGCACATCAACTCCAGCCCCATGGGGGAGAGGGCCTGCGCCGCGATCTGGGCGATGGGCTCGGGGATGGGGTAGGGGGCGATCACCTTGGCCAGCATGGCGATCACCTCGGGACTTGCCAGCGTAAAGCCGCAGCGGATCCCCGCCAGGGCAAAAGCCTTGGAGAGGGTGCGGGTCACCACCAGATTGGGGAAGCGGGCCAGCAGGTCCACCACGGAAGCCTCGGGGCAGAACTCGATATAGGCTTCGTCCACCACCACGATGGCGCGATCCCGGGCTTTCTCCAGCAAAGCGATGAGACCGTCGCGACCCACCAGATCCCCGGTGGGGTTGTTGGGGGAGCAGAGGAACACCAGTTTCACGTCACTGAGGCGATCGGCGATGGCGGGCCAGTCAGGCTGGCGGCTGGCGGTCAGCGGCTGCTCGACGATACCGACGCCGCAGGTCTCGGCGCTGATGGCGTACATGCCGTAGGTGGGCGGGCAGATGAGGATCTGATCTTCACCCGCTTCGCAGAAGGTGCGAATAAGCAGCTCGATGGCCTCGTCGGCGCCGCGGCTCACCAGCACCTGATCGGGATTGACCCCGGCATAGGCGGCATAGCCGTTCACCACCTCGGCCGGTTGGCACTCGGGGTAGCGGTTGAGGCGGCTCCCCTCGATGGTGAAGGGATAGGCCTGCGGTGCCTCGTTGGCGTTGAGCCAGACGTGGCCCTTGCCGCCGATACGGCGGGCGGATTGATAAGGGGTGAGGGCCCGCACCACGCGGCGCGCCAGATTGGCAATGCTCATGACAAATCCTTCTGCTGTGCTGTTGGTTGGGGCGCGGCGGCCAGGGCGTTCAATCTCAGCGTCACGGCGTTCTTGTGGCCATCGAGCCCTTCGGCCTGAGCAATGCGCTCGACGATGGGGCCAAGGCCCTGAATGCCGCGCTCACTCAACTCCTGCACCGTGTAGCGGCGCTGATAATCGGCAAGGCCAAGGCTCGAGCAGGTGCGGGCATAGCCGTAGGTGGGCAGAGTGTGATTGGTGCCGCTGGCGTAATCGCCGACCGATTCCGGTGTCCATGCTCCCAGAAAGATGGAACCGGCGTTCTCGAGTTTATCCAGCAGATCGCGGGGAGCGCGGGTCTGTACAATCAGGTGCTCCGGCGCATAGGCGTTGGAGATGGCACACGCCTCGGCCAGATCGTCACAGAGGATCACCAGACTGCTGCCGAGCGCCTGCGCGGCGATATCGCGGCGGCTCAGTTTGGCCAACTGGCTCTTGATTTCGCCAGCGATGGCATCGGCCAGCAGCGGCGAGGTAGTCACCAGCACCACCTGGCTGTCGGGGCCGTGCTCGGCCTGGGAGAGCAGATCTGCCGCCACGAAGGCGGGGTTGGCGCTCTCGTCGGCAATCACCAGCACCTCAGAGGGGCCGGCCGGCATGTCGATGGCGGCGCCGCGCCAGTCGCGGGAAACCTGGCCCTTGGCTTCGGTCACATAGGCGTTGCCCGGGCCGAAGATCTTGTCCACTTTGGGAATGCTCTCGGTGCCGTAAGCCATGGCGGCGATGGCCTGGGCGCCGCCTATGGCGAACACCTTCTCGACGCCACAGGCGCGGGCGGCAAACAGGATCTCGTCGCTGGCGGGGGACGGGGTACAGAGCACCACTTCACGGCAACCGGCGATAGCAGCCGGAATGGCCAGCATCATCACGGTGGAGGGGAGCGGCGCGCTGCCTCCCGGCACATAGAGACCGACCCGGCTGATAGGCTGGGTGCGCAGCTCGCACACCACCCCGGGCTGGGTTTCTACCCGTACCACGGGCTGAACTTGCGCGGCGTGGAAGGTACGAATGTTGGCAATAGCTGCTTCGATGGCGCTTTTGATGCCGTCATCCAGCCGCGCGCAGGCGGCTTCAATCTCATCTTCGCTAACGCGCAGCTGTTCACGGGGGGCGCGCTCGAAGCGCTGGCTCAGCTCGCGCAGGGCCTCATCGCCACGGCTTCGCACCGCTGCGATGATCTCTTTGACCACGGCGCCGATATCGGCCTCGTCATTGAGAGCAGGCCGGGTCAGTACATCGGCCTGCTGGGCGGGGGAGAGGGTCTTCCAGATCAAGGTCTGCATGATGTCCCTTCCTTATTCCATCATCTTTTCGATGGGCAGCACCAGAATGGAGCTGGCACCGAGGGCCTTGAGCTGCTCCATGGTCTCCCAAAACAGGGTCTCGCTGGAGACAACGTGCAGCGCCACCTGATTGGTGTCACCGGCCAGTTGCATGATGGTGGGACGCTCGGCACCCGGCAGCAGATCGGTGATGGCGTCGAGCTTCTCTTTGGGGGCGTGCAGCATGATGTACTTGCTCTCGCGCGCCTGCTGCATCCCCTGAATACGGGGCAGCAGGGTGTCGATGATCTTCTGCTTGGCATCGGACAAGGGGTTGGGGACCTGTACCAGTACCGCCTTGGAGCGGTAGATCACCTCCACCTCTTTGAGGCCATTGGCCTCCAGGGTGGCGCCGGTGGAGACCAGATCGCAGATGGCATCAGCCAAGCCCGCTCGAGGTGCCACTTCCACCGAGCCGCCCAGCATCACGCTCTTGAAGCCGAGCCCCTTTTCGTCAAAGAAGCGTTTGAGCAGCCCGGGGTAGGAGGTGGCGATGCGCTTGCCGGCCAGGCTTTCTGGCCCTGTGTAGGTCACATCTTCCGGCACCGCCAGCGAGAGGCGGCAGCCACCAAAGTCCAGCTGCTTGAGGGTTTTGACCTCGAAGGGGAGGCCTTGGGAGGCGCGAATAAGCTGCACCTCTTCCAGCACGTTCTCGCCGATGATGCCAAGGTCGACCACCCCTTCCATCACCAGACCCGGGATGTCGTCATCACGCACCCGCAGGATATCGATGGGCATGTTCTCGACATGGGCGATAAGGCGCTGCTCGCGCAGGTTGATTTTCAGGCCACAGCTCTTGAACAGGGCCTGGGAGTCCTGGCTCAGACGACCGGACTTTTGCATGGCGATACGCAGACGTTGTGTTTCCATTGCTCGATTTCCTTCTAGTCAAAAACGAAAAAACCCTCGGAAGTGGGTGCTTCCGAGGGTTTATGAATCTTGCGGTCCTTTTGGAAGTCACCAGTTAAGTGTCTTCCAGCAGTCAACCTCCTGAAAGACTAGTCGGGATGATGATGGTGGTGATGAGTCTTCAGGGTGGTGAACTTCATGTAATCAATCCTTTACAAAATAAGATGTCGTAATTGACGCCTGATTTAAACTACCTGCCTTGACAGAAAATGCAACCCGAAATTGTGATTTGATCGATTAAAGTGGCGAAAACGGTTTTCTGGTCGATAACTAGACAATAACCCCTGCAGGAGTCGCCATCATGCCCAGCCAGGACCTGTTGTTCCCCATTTTGCCCCGGGCGCCCGCTGCGCCCGGCAGCGAAGAGATCAAGCGGGAAGTGAACCAGATCAGCAAAAAGCACCAGCTGCGCAAGACCAGCACTGACAACAGTGACTCCCAGCAGCGCCAGCAGGCGTATAGCACGCCCGCCAAGCGTGATCAGCCCAAGGCGGAGGAGGGCGATCACAAGCCGGACCCCGAGCATCAGATCGATCTGTTCGTCTAGGCAGATTATCTGTCCCGCTTTTGCCGCGCTTTTGGCATAATGGCCGCTTTTGCTGCGGGACGCCCTTTTGACCATCCAGACCCTGTTCAAGCCAGATGGCCCTCTGGCCAGCCATATCGACGGTTTCAAAGCCCGCGCTCCCCAACTGGAGATGGCCGAAGCGGTCGCGCGCGCCATCAAAAGTGGTGGCCGTCTGCTGGTGGAGGCGGGGACCGGTACCGGCAAGACCTATGCCTATCTGGTGCCTGCGCTGGAGTCCGGCAAGCGGGTGGTGATCAGCACCGGCTCCAAGAACCTGCAGGAGCAGCTCTTCTATCGGGATCTCCCGACCATTACCGGCGCGCTCTCCTACACCCCGCCGGTGGCCCTGCTCAAGGGTCGCAGCAACTATCTCTGCATCGAGCGGATGAACCGGCTCTTGAGCGAATCCCATCTGCAAAAGCCTGAAGTGCTCAACGATCTGGTGAAGGTCAAATCCTGGTCCACCGCCACCGACAACGGTGATGTGGGGGATATTCCGGGATTGCAGGAGAACGCCGAGATCCTCACCCACGTCACCAGTACCAACGACAACTGCCTCGGTCGCGACTGCCCCTATTACGACGACTGCCATCTGGTGGTGGCCCGACGCCGCGCCATGGACGCCCAGGTGGTGGTTATCAACCACCACCTCTTCTTCGCCGATATGGCGGTGAAAGACACCGGATTTGGTGAGTTGGTGCCCGAAGCGCAAGTCTATGTCTTTGACGAGGCGCACCAGCTGCCGGAGATCGCCACCAACTACTTCGGCAAGTCGGTGGGCAGCCGAACGATTCAGGATCTTGCGCAGGATATCCAGCTGGCCTATCGGGCTGAGGCCCACGACATGGCCCAGCTCGGCAAGGCGGCGGACAGGCTTGCCATTGCCAGTCAGGACTTGCGTCTGGCCTTCGGAGTGGATGGCGGTCGCGGCAATACCCGCGACATGTTGCGCCAGCCGCTTTGGGGGCAGGCCCTGGCTCGTCTCAACGATGCCATCGGGCTTTGCTACGAAGTGCTGAAACTTGCTCTCGGCCGTGGCGAGCAGCTGGATCACGCCTTCGAGCGTATCAGTGAACTGCGCACCCGCCTGGGTGAAGTGCTGGCGGTCAATCAGACCGGTTTCTCCTACTGGTACGATTGCTCACGGCTTCATTTCACCCTCAATCTGACGCCGCTATCGGTGGCCGAGCGATTCAGTGCCGAGGTGCAAAGACCGGAAGTGGCCTGGGTCTTCACCTCCGCCACCCTGACGGTGGATATGCGGTTTGATCACTTCAAGGCCGAACTGGGGCTGGCGGGCAGCGCCGAGCTGATCCTCGACAGTCCGTTCGACTATGGCGAGCAGGCGCGGCTCTGTGTGCCCCGCTATCTGCCGGAGCCCAACGCCTTTGGCCGTGGCGAGCAACTGGCCAATCTGATGATCCCCCTCATCAACAAGACACCGGGGGGCTGTTTCTTCCTCTGCACCAGCCATCAGGTGATGCGCCAGGTGGCCGAGGTGCTGCGCCGGGAGATTGGCCGCACCGTCTTGTTGCAGGGGGAGGACAACAAGCAGCGGCTGCTCAAGGAGTTTGTCGAGAATGGCCGTGCCGTGCTGGTGGCGACCAGCAGTTTCTGGGAGGGGATCGACGTGAGAGGGGCGGCGTTGTCGTGTGTTATCATCGACAAACTGCCGTTTGCCAGCCCCGATGATCCGCTGCTCAAGGCGCGGGTGGATGATTGCAAGCTCAAGGGGGGTGATCCCTTCGCCGAGCTGCAGTTGCCCAAGGCGGTGATTGCCCTCAAGCAGGGGGTGGGGCGGCTTATTCGTGATCGCAGTGATCACGGTGTGTTGGTGATCTGTGATCCACGCATGGTCAACAAACCCTACGGCGCTACGTTTATCAAGAGTCTGCCCGCCATCCCTCGCACCCGGGAGTTGGGAACGCTGGGGAGTTTTTTCGATCGCACTGAACGCAGTGAACAAGTGTGCCGCCAGCTAACAGATTTGAACAACGGGTGAGCATATCTCGCTTGCCGGTTATGTAATTGACTGATTTTATAGAGATTGTAAAGCATGAACGAGTTGAAGATCCTGGCCGTTGATACCGCCACCGAAGCCTGCTCCGCCGCCTTGCTGGTGGGTGACAAGCTGTTCTCCCGCTGGGAGGAGGCGCCACGGGATCACACCCGAAAAATCCTGCCCATGGTTCAGGCTGTGTTAGAGGATGCCGGGATAAGTTTGAGTGACCTCGATGCCATCGCGTTTGGCCGCGGCCCAGGCTCCTTTACCGGCGTGCGGATCGGCATCAGTGTGGCGCAAGGTCTGGCGTTTGGTGCGGGTGTGCCGCTGATTGGGATCTCGACCCTTGCCGCCATGGCGCAAGGGGCCTATCGACTGGATGGCGCCCAGCAGGTGCTGACCGCCATCGATGCGCGGATGAACGAGGTCTATTTCGGCCGTTATGAGCTGATTGATGGCCGCATGCAACTGGTGGGTGACGAGGTGGTAAGCGAGCCCGCGGCGCTGGTTGACGCCCGTGGCAAGCTGGCGGGCCCTGTGACCTGCGTCGGCACCGGTTTTGAAACCTATGGCGAGACCCTGAGTGGTCTGGCCGATGAGCTGGCGGTGAGCCAGGTGCGTTTCCCGGCGGCAGAGGACATGCTGCCGCTGGCCCGCGCCGCCTGGCTGGCGGGGGAGGCTGTGCCTGTGGAGCAGGCGACGCCGGTCTATTTGCGTGACAAGGTGACCTGGAAAAAACTGCCGGGTCGCGAATAAGGGCAGGAGCGCTGACGTCATGTCGCTCTTGCCGCTCATCAGCTGCAACACAAGCGGATGGCCCGACGGGCCACGCTGGCAACAGGAGAGTGACATGATGCGTAATACCAGAAGCGACATGATGAAACGCACTATGGTGGTCGGGGCGCTGGCCCTGCTGCTCGGGGCCTGTAGCTCGGTTCCCAAGGAGCTTGCCTATGAGCCTGAAAACCAGCTGGTGGCCTATCAGCCCGCCCTTGAAGGAATGGAGGGCAAACCGGCGCGCTGGAGCGGCGTTATCTCGGCGGTGCACAACAAGGCGGATCAGAGCGTTATTGAAGTGGTCTATCTGCCGCTCAAGTCCAACGGTGTGCCGGAGCAGACCGAGCAGAGCCCGGGCCGTTTTCTGGCTATCATGAAGGGTTTTGTCGATCCGACCCTCTACGCCAAGGGGCGCAGTCTGACGGTGCTTGGTACCATAGGCCAACCGGTTGATAGCCAGATTGGCGAGCACAAGTACCGCTTCTCGGTGCTCAATGTGACGGGCAGCAAGCTGTGGCCGCCAGTCAAGGAGGTGGAGGTGCGCTATATGGACCCCTACTTCTACGACCCCTTCTATGATCCCTTCTGGCCGAGACGGCCGCTGCGTCGCTAAGGCTTACCATGATTACCCTTATGATGAGCACCATGCACGAGCGGCTGCTGACCCTGGCAGATGGGCGGCGGGTAGCCCTGCTGGATAACCAGTCTGCGGAGCATGATCAGCAGGGCAAACCCCTGCTGATTGCCCTGCACGGCTGGCTCGACAACAGTGCCAGCTTCTTTCCGCTGGCGCCGCATCTGGGGGATTTTCACCTCATCTGTGTCGATCTGCCGGGGCACGGTCATTCCGATCACAAAACCACCCCTTATGTCTTTGTCGACTGGCTGGACGATCTCTACCAGATCGTGCAGGCGGCAGGGTGGTCGCGTTTCACTCTGCTCGGTCACTCCCTCGGGGCGTTGATCGCCTCCGCCTATGCCGGGGTGTTCCCCGAACAGGTGGAGCGATTGATCATGCTGGAGGGGCTGGGGCCGCTGAGCCAACCCGATGAGGAGGTACCTGCCCAGCTGCGACGTGCGATTTTAAACCGCAGTCGCACCCGGGAGCGCAGTGCCAACGGCTTTGCCTCCATCGATGAGGCTGTCGCCGCCCGTTGCAAAGTGGCGGATATCACGCCGCAGGCGGCGCGTCTTATCTGTGAACGGCAGCTTGAAGAGCGGGCAGGGCGCTGGCACTGGCGCAGCGACCCCCGCTTGCGGGATCTTTCGCCCCTTAGAATGAGCGAAGGGCAGGCCCGGGCATTGATGGCGGCTATCCGCTGCCCTGTGCTGTTGATTCAGGGGGAGCAGGGCTTTGCTGCACTTGAAGCCCAATGGCAGGCCCGTCAGGATGCCTTCCAGCAGATCGAGCGGGTCATATTGGGTGGAAACCACCATTTTCATATGGAAAATTCGGTTGATACGGCCGTTTGTATCGTAAAGTTTTGTCAAGTTCGGTAGAATCGCCAGCTTTCAATAATTCCAGGTTTGTTTTCTCCCTCACATTTTTCTGTTGTTAATTTGCTGTTAATTGATGTTGCGCTGTGTAAATATGTGCGGCATTAGAGCATCAGCTTAAAACAACCGATTAAAATGGATGTGAACCGGGACGGAGGCAACACAGTGAGCGCACAGGTGCTAGTTATGCAGGAGAAGTTTGTGGAAAAAGTCTGGCTGAAACGTTATCCGGAAGGGGTCCCCGCCGAGATCAATCCAGACCAATACAGCTCCCTGGTCGAGATGTTCGAATCCTCGGTGACCCAGTTTGCCGATCAGCCCGCCTTCGTCAATATGGGCCAAACCATCACCTACCGCCGACTGGAAGAGCAGTCCCGCGCCTTTGCTGCCTACCTGCAAAACGAGCTGAAGCTGGAGAAAGGGGATCGGGTTGCGGTGATGATGCCGAACCTGCTGCAATACCCCATCGCCGTATTCGGCATCCTGCGCGCCGGCATGATCGTGGTCAACGTCAACCCGCTCTATACCCCGCGCGAGCTGGAGCATCAGCTCAAAGACTCCGGTGCCAAGGCCATCGTCATCGTCTCCAACTTCGCCCATACCCTGGAAAAGGTGGTCTACGACACCCCGATCAAGCACGTTATCCTGACCCGGATGGGGGACAATCTGGGGCTGGCCAAGGGCACTCTGGTCAACTTCGTGGTCAAGTACGTCAAGAAGCTGGTGCCGAAATACAATCTGCCCCACGCCACCACCATGCGTCAGGCCCTCTCCAAGGGGCGTTTCCTGCAGTACATCAAGCCGGAGATCACCAACGACGATCTCGCCTTCCTGCAGTACACCGGTGGCACCACCGGCCTCTCCAAAGGGGCCATGCTGACTCATCGCAACATGATTGCCAACGTCGAGCAGTGCCTCGGCGTCTACGGCCCCATGCTGGAGCGCGGCAAGGAGTTCGTGGTCACGGCGCTGCCGCTCTACCACGTCTTTGCCCTGACCGTGAACTGCCTGCTGTTTATGCGCATCGGTGGTTACAACCTGCTGATCAGCAACCCGCGCGACATTCCGGGCTTTGTCAAAGAGATCAAGAAGTACCCCTTCACCTGCATTACCGGGGTCAACACCCTGTTCAATGCGCTGGTAAACAATGAGGAGTTTCAGGGGATCGCCTTTGACAAGCTCAAGCTGACCATCGGCGGCGGCATGGCAGTGCAGCGCGCGGTTGCGGAGAAGTGGAAGACATTGACCGACACTCCGCTGCTGGAAGGCTACGGCCTGACCGAGTGTTCGCCACTGGTGAGCGTCTGCCCCTACGATCTGACTGATTACAACGGCTCTATCGGTTTGCCGGTCTGCTCTACCGAGATCCGTCTGGTAGATGACAACGGTCAGGTGATCCACGCCCTCGGCACCCCGGGCGAAATGCAGGTGCGCGGCCCGCAGGTGATGGTGGGCTACTGGCAGCGTCCCGAGGCGACCGCCGAAGTGATGCAGGATGGCTGGCTCTGTACCGGTGATATCGCGGTGTGCGACGAGCAGGGCTTCTTCAAGATCGTTGACCGCAAGAAGGACATGATTCTGGTCTCCGGTTTCAACGTCTATCCGAACGAGATCGAAGATGTCGTTGCCCTGCACCAGAAAGTGCTGGAAGTGGCCGCGGTCGGTGTGCCACACAAGGTCTCCGGCGAGCTGGTGAAGATCTTTGTGGTCAAGAAAGATGCAAAATTGCAGGAGGACGAGATTATTGCCCACTGCCGCAAACATCTGACTGCCTATAAGGTGCCGAAACTGGTAGAATTTCGTGACGAACTTCCCAAGACCAATGTGGGCAAGATCCTGCGCCGCGTACTGCGCGACGAGGAGATTGCCAAGCAATAACCGGACTGCGGCTGCAGAATCTTCTGCGAACCAGCACCGTCGTTATGCAAAACCGTGGGTCATCCCACGGTTTTTTCTTTTTGGCCCTGATCAACCGCGCAGGCACAGATGCACTATCAACTTATCACTCAGCAAGACGAACTTGAGCAGTATCTCGCTTCTCTGGCCGACGTTCCCCTGGCTATCGATACTGAATTCGTTCGCACCCGTACCTACTACCCCCAGCTTGGCCTGTTCCAGATCTATGACGGCGAGCATCTGGCGCTGCTGGATCCGCTGACGCTGGATCTCTCCGCCCTCTGGCAACGACTGGGCAGGGAAGGGCAGATCGCCATCCTGCACGCCTCTGGCGAAGATCTGGAGCTTATCCAGCATCAGGCGGGCCACCTGCCCAACCAGATGCACGACACCCAGCTGGCTACCGCCTTTCTCGGTTACGGCGTCTCGGTCGGTTTTGGTGCGCTGGTGAATGAATTCCTCGGGGTCGAGCTGGAAAAAGATCAGGCGCGCACCGACTGGCTGGCACGCCCGCTTACGCCACGTCAGCTCGAATACGCGGCAGCGGATGTCTTCTACCTGATGCCGCTCTACGAGAAGGTGATGGCCAAACTGCGGGAAAGCGGCAAGTTTGCCTGGTTCGAGCAGGAGTGCCAAAACCACTCCGCCCGCAAGACCCAGGGTAGCGATCCCCGTCAGGCTTATCTTGACATCGTCAACGCCTGGCAACTGGGTCGCCGCGAGCTCGCCATTCTGCGCGAGCTGGCCGCCTGGCGCCAGCAAGAGGCGGTGCGCCGGGATCTGGCCCTTAACTTTGTGGTCAAAGAGCTGCACCTGTTCAAGGTGGCAGAGCGTCGTCCGACCTCCATGCGGGATCTCAACGAGCTCGGCCTCTCGCCCATCGAGATCAAGATCCACGGCAAGCGGATGCTCGATATCGTCGCCCGCGCGCAGCAGAGCGATCCTGACAGCTGGCCCGAGCCCATTCGTCGGCTGGTGGACTTTCCCCAGTACAAGGCCGAGCTCAAGCGCATCAAAGCCATGGTGGAAGAGAAGGCCAAGGCGAGCAATATTCCGCCCGAGCTGATTGCCAGCAAGAAGATCATTCACCAGTACTTCACCTGGAGCTGGCGGATGAACGACGAAGAGCGGGCTCGCAGCGACAAACCGATGTTGCTGCAAGGGTGGCGTCATGAGCTGGTCGGTCACCTGCTGGCACAATAAGCCACCAGACGGTTGCACCTATAAATCTGTATGGAGATGGTATTCACCTGACAGTTGCCCACAAAAGGGATTGGTCATACGGCTTCAAACCGGATAACAAAACGGTACCCCTACCGTGTTATCTGGAGTCACCGTATGACCACCAACGAGAAAGTAGCACGTCGCAAACTCAGCCTGCTAGCGCTCGCCAAAGAGCTCAATAACGTCAGTAAAGCCTGCAAGCTCATCGGCTACAGCCGTCAGCAGTTCTACGAAATGCGCCGTAATTACCAGACCTATGACTCCGAGGGATTGCTCGACAAATTGCCCGGCTGTAAAGGGGCTCATCCCAATCGGGTCGCTCCCGAGATTGAACAGGCCATCTTCGATTACTCCCTCACCAGACCAACCCATGGCCCGCTGCGGGTCGCCCAAGAACTGGCTCTGCAAGGCATCAATGTCAGTGCGGGCGGTGTGCGTGGCGTGTGGCAACGGCACGACTTGCTCTCTAAACACGACCGCTTGCTGCGCCTTGAGAAAACTCACCGTGAGCAGACCATTGAGTTCAATGACGAGCAAATTTGCCTGTTAGAGCGATTCAGTCCCGAGTTCCGAGAACGCCAGATTGAGGTTCACTACACCGGAGAACTGGTGGCGGTCGACACCTTCTTCGTCGGCGCGCTCAAGGGGGTCGGTAAGGTGTATCTGCAAACCGTGCTGGACTGCTGCCGCCACGCCTGGGGGCGGCTCTACACCAGCAAACTGCCCATCACCTCGGTCCATGTGCTTAACGAAACGGTGCTGCCATTCTTTGAAACCCACGAGGCACGGGTCTATACCATCCTGTCGGATAACTGGCGCGAGTTCTGTGGGCGCTCAGACCACCATCCCTACGAGCTGTTCCTGCAACTGGAGGGCATTGAGCACCGGACTACCAAGGTGCGCAGGCCGTAGAGCAACGGCTTTATCGAGCGGCTGCATCGCACACTGCTGGATGAACACTTCCGTATCAAGGGGAGGACGACCTGGTATGAGTCGGTAGAGCAGATGCAGACAGACCTGGATAACTACCTGGAACACTACAACACCCAGCGGCCACATAAAGGCAGGATGATGGAGAGTCAAACCCCCTACAGCATGTTCAAGAAGGGTCTGAAATTGATACTGAAGGAAGTGCGCTCTAAAGTAGCGTAAACAAGACACCGGTTTGAGGCCGGTGTCAGGTGATAACTAGAGCTGTACAAATTTTACGCATTGCAATCCTCTTGACAGATATAGGCTCTTCCCTAGCAAAAGGGAGAACGTATCAAAGGTTGTTAAATCAATGCGTTAATGATGATTCCAGTGAATGTGAACAGTGATTCCGGGATGTAGAACACTGTTTCCGGAAAGGAGGAGCAAAGTGTTCAGGTTGAACCGGAATTGGTGTTCATGATCGGCCGGAATATGCAGTGGTATGGCGATATCACCTACATCTGGGCAGGTGGTCACTGGCATTATCTAGCAGCGGTTCTTGACCTGCATAACCGGCGGGTTGTGGGGTGGGCAATGTCAGATAAACCAGATGTCGAGCTGGCCGTGAAAGCACTTGAGATGGCGTATCAGCAACGAGGTTGTCCATCAGGCGTGCTGTTTCACTCTGACCAGGGCAGCCAATATGGCCGCCGTGCATTTCGGCAACGAGTGTGGCGCTATCGTATGACCCAGAGCGTGAGCCGATGTGGCAACTGTTGGGACAATGCGCCGATGGCGCGGTTGTTCAGGAGCTTGAAGACGGAGTGGCTTCCGGCGACGAGTTACATGAGTCTGCGGGAAGCTAAACGGGATACCAGCCACTACCTGATGGATTACTACAACTGGCAGTGTCCACATTAATACAATGGTGGAATACCGCCAGCACAAGCCGAGACTCGGTCTAACCAAATGTCCGGATTTAGTTGACCACTACAAGGGCGTTGTTTCCCAAATCGATGCCGCTTGAATGGAACTAACTGAGGACTTGGTGATCTGATCACCACCATCCTCTTCAAGTCTGCATCATGGGCATATCGCTTCATCCCAT